>NZ_JABCPZ010000120.1 GCF_013283785.1 Nonomuraea antri | reverse complement strand
GCCAGGATCGCCCAGCGCATCCTGGCCCTGACCGCCGCCATCTGGCACAACCGCCACACCGGCCAGCCCATCACCCGATCACTGATCGCCTACGACCACTAACCCGACTTAGGAATCACTCGTCTAGTACACCCACAAGATGCCGGAGCCCGGAGATTTGTGACATCTTGTGGGATACGTCACGAAATGGTCAGCGGGCGGGGCCCGAGCGCCTGCCGTGCCCGCGCAGGGTGGCGGTGAAGATCTCGCCGCGCAGGGCCTGGCCGACCACCTCGATCGAACGGGACAGCCGGACCAGGCGCGGCCCCTCGTGCCGGTAGACGTCGAGCACGGCCTCGATGGCGTGCGGCGGGAGATGCGCCTTCAGATCGACCGCGGCCTTGCGGTAGCCGGCCCTGGCCGCCTGGACGGCCGCCTCGACGTGCGCGCTCGCCATGCTGACCAGCGCGACGGGGTGCCGCCGGAGCACCTCGTACTGGCGGTAGTCGGCCGGGAGCGCGTCGAGCAGCCACGCGGTGGCCGACGCCTCCCAGTCGGGGACGCTGGGAGGCCGCACCTCTGGCGGCCACTCCGGCGGTAGATACATGTCGTCATCGTACTCATGTTCGATTCGTTTGCCGAGGTGGAGGCTGCGGTTTGGCCACATTGGGCAGGGAGGCGGTGCGATCGCGGCAAAGTCGGCACACTAGCGAGGGTGACGGAGAAGATCGGAGTCATCGGGGCGGGCATCGTCGGCCTGGCGGTGGCCAGGGAGCTCGCCACCACCAGGGGCGCCGAGGTGACCGTGCTCGACAAGGAGGACCGCGTCGGCGCCCACCAGACCGGGCACAACAGCGGCGTGGTCCACGCGGGCATCTACTACCCGCCGGGCTCGCTCAAGGCCAGGCTGTGCCGCGAGGGCGTGGCGCTGCTCAGGGAGTACTGCGCCGCGCACGCGCTGCCGTACCAGGAGGTGGGCAAGCTGGTCGTGGCGAGCACGCGGGCCGAGCGGCCGCAGCTCAGGGTGCTGGCCGAGCGGGCGCGCGCCAACGGCGTGCCCGACATCGCGGTGCTCGACGGGCTCGGGCTGCGCGAGGTGGAGCCGCACGCGGTCGGCGTGGGCGCGATCCACTCGCCGCGCACCGCGATCGCCGACTTCCCCGCCGTCGCCCGCAGGCTCGCGCTGGACGTGGCCGAGCTGGGCGGCCAGGTGCACCTGTCACACCCGGTACGCGCGATCAGGGAGACCGCCAGGGGCGTCGAGGTGCTGGCGGCCGGGCGCAGGTTCGCCTTCGACGGCCTGGTGGTGTGCGCCGGGCTCGGCACCGACCAGGTGGCCAGGATGGCCGGGCACCCGGGCGACGTGCGGATCGTGCCGTTCAGAGGCGAGTACTACGCGCTCGGCGGCGAGGCGAAGGACCTGGTCCGGGGCCTGATCTACCCGGTGCCCGATCCGCGTTACCCGTTCCTGGGGGTGCATCTGACCCGGCACATCGACGGGGAGGTGCTGGTCGGGCCGAACGCGGTGCTCGCCCTGGCCTACGAAGGCTACAAATGGCGAAATGTCCGTAATCTTCGGCAAATTTTCTCTTGGCCGGGGACGCTCCGCATGGCCCGCGCCCACTGGCGCACCGGGATCAAGGAGGTCTACGGCTCGCTGGCCAAGGGCGCGTTCGTCAAGGCGGCCCGCCGCTACGTGCCCGAGCTCACCGCCGCCGATCTGGTCAGGACGGAAGGCGGCGTCCGCGCCCAGGCAGTGGCCAGGGACGGCCGGTTGATGGATGACTTCGTGGTGGACGTCCATGGAAGGGTGGTTCTGGTGAGGAATGCTCCGTCTCCTGCGGCTACGTCCAGCCTGGCAATCGCCCGGCACATTGCCGGAATTGTTCCAGCACTCGTCCGTTGAGTGCATCCTTGATGGTGATGGAAGCGCGACTGCTGATCGTCGAAGACGACCCGAACATCCTCGAACTCCTCGCCGCGAGTCTGAGGTTCGCCGGCTTCGACGTGACCACCGCCAAGAGCGGGCTCGACGCCGTCTCCGCCGTGCAGCGGCACCGGCCGGACCTCGTCGTGCTCGACGTCATGCTGCCCGACCTGGACGGCTTCGAGATCGTCCGGCGGCTGCGCGGCGGCGGCGTGCACACCCCGGTGGTGTTCCTGACCGCCCGCGACGAGACCGAGGACAAGATCCGCGGCCTGACCATCGGCGGCGACGACTACGTGACCAAGCCGTTCAGCCTCGAAGAGGTCGTGGCCAGGATCCACGCGGTGCTGCGCAGGACCAGCGGCGAGGCGCAGGCCCCGCCGCCCAGGCTCACGTTCGCCGACATCGAGCTGGACGAGGAGAGCCACGAGGTGTGGCGCGGCGGCAACGCCGTGGCGCTGTCGCCGACCGAGTTCAAGCTGCTGCGTTACTTCATGACGAACGCCGGCCGGGTGCTGTCCAAGCCGCAGATCCTCGACCACGTGTGGGACTACGACTTCCGCGGCGAGGTCGGCATCGTCGAGTCCTACGTCTCCGTGCTCCGCCGTAAGATCGACAACCGCAATCCGCGGCTCATCCACACCCTGCGCGGTGTCGGATACGTCCTTCGCCTGCCGCCGAGCCCCTGATGCGCGGTCTGCCGCTGCGGATCAAGCTCATCGCGTCCACGCTGGCCCTGCTGTGCTGCGGCATGAGCTTCATCGGCATGGTCAGCGTCTCGGTGATGCACGGCTACCTGATCGACCGGGTGGACGGCCAGCTCGGCCTGCTGGCGCAGCGCATGCAGAAAAAGGTGCTCAACGACCTGGACAAGGGCAGGCAGGCCAAGGCCGTGCTCATCGAGTCCGACGCGATCGTCCTGGTCAAGGAGCCCGGCAGGGGATTCGTCCCGCTGCTGGCCGACCGGGACGTGGACCTGCGGCCCAAGCCCAGGCTGGTCGCCGAGCCCGGACCCGACATCTACACCGCGCCGGCGGTCAGCGGCGACGGCGAATGGCGGGTGCTGCAGAGCGCGGTGCGCGACCGCGTGCTCGTGGTCGCCGTGGACCTGGAGGAGGTCGACGCCATCACCCGGCGCCTGGTGCTCATCGAGCTGCTGGGCGGCGGCGGCATCCTGCTCATCCTGGCCGTTCTCGGCATCACGATCGTGCGCAGGAGCATGCGCCCGCTGGCCGAGATCGAGCACACCGCCGGGGCCATCGCCTCCGGCGAGCTCGGCCGCCGGGTGCCGGACGGCGACCCGCGCACCGAGGTCGGCCGCCTGGCCACGGCGCTGAACGGCATGCTCGCCCAGATCGAGGCCGCCTTCACCGCCAGATCCGCCTCGGAGGCCGCGGCCCGCCGCTCCGAAGACCGCATGCGGCAGTTCGTCGGCGACGCCTCGCACGAGCTGCGCACCCCGCTGACCTCCATCCGCGGCTTCGCCGAGTACGCCAGGCAGAACCCCGGCGCCGACCCCGCCGAGCTGATGCAGCGCGTGGAGAAGGCCGCCGGGCGCATGAGCCTGCTCGTGGACGACCTGCTGCTGCTGGCCAGGGTGGACCAGCAGCGCCCGCTGAAGATGCGCCCGGTGGACATGCTGGCGCTGGCCGCCGACGCCGTGCAGGACGCCAGGATCCTGGCCCCCGACCGCACGATCGGCCTGGACGTCGTGGGCGGCGCCGCGCTGATCGTCTCCGGCGACGAGGTGCGGCTGCGCCAGGTCGTCTCGAATCTCACGTCCAACGCGCTCATCCACACCGAGCCGGGCACCCCGATCACCGTCCGCGTCGGCGCCGGGGCGGACACGGTGTTCCTCGAAGTGGCCGACAAGGGGCCGGGGCTCACCCCGGAGCAGGTCGAGCGGGTCTTCGAGCGCTTCTACCGGGCCGACTCGGCCCGCTCGCGCCGCAGGTCGGGCGAGGACCGCGGCAGCGGCCTCGGCCTGGCCATCGTGCGCGCGCTGGTGGTCGCGCACGGCGGCACGGTGACCGTCGACAGCGCCCCGGGCAGCGGCTCGACCTTCCGCGTGGAACTCCCACTCGCCTTGGAGTGAGCCTTCAGCAAACCCTCAGGTGCCTGCGTCAATCTGGGACGGTGACGAAACCGGAGCTGCGCGAAGCGCTGATCATGGTGGTGGACGACGAGCCCAGCATCAGGGATCTGCTGTCCGCGAGCCTGCGCTTCTCCGGCTTCGAGGTGCTCACCGCCGCCGACGGGCACGAGGCCGTGGAGGTGGCCGAGCGGGCCTCGCCCGACCTGGTGGTGCTCGACGTGATGCTGCCCGACCTCGACGGGTTCGAGGTGGCCAAGCGCATCGACGCGCCCGTGTTGTTCCTGACCGCCCGCGACGCCACCGAGGACAAGATCACCGGGCTGCGGGTGGGCGACGACTACGTCACCAAGCCGTTCAGCCTGGAGGAGGTCCAGGCCAGGATCCGGGCCGTGCTGCGGCGTACCCGGGGTGAGGGCGCGCCCGCGAGCAAGCTCAAGGTGGCCGACCTGGAGCTGGACGAGGACGCCCGCGAGGTCTGGCGGGGCGGCCGCCAGGTGCGGCTGTCGCCGACCGAGTTCAAGCTGCTGCACTACTTCATGGTCAACGCCGGCCGGGTGCTGTCGAAGGCGCAGATCCTCGACCACGTGTGGAACTACGACTTCGGCGGCGACGCCGGGGTGGTCGAATCGTACGTCTCGTACCTGCGGCGCAAGGTCGACGACGTCGAGCCGCGGCTCATCCACACGCTGCGCAGCGTCGGATACGTGCTTCGCGAGCCACCGGGCTGAACCGTGGCCCCGCGGGTAGCGTGGGCGTATGGATCTGCTCGGCGCGCTGGAGGCGTTGCGCCGGCCGCTCGACCGCGAGCTGTTCCCGCTGGCGGTCGGCGAGGCCGCGGCCGACCGGCGCGCGCTGCGTGAGCTGACCGGGCAGCTCGACGACTACCTGCTGCCCCGGCTGCGGGCGATCGACGCGCCGCTGCTCGCCGTCGTCGGCGGGTCCACCGGGGCGGGCAAGTCCACCCTGGTCAACTCGCTGGTGGGGGCGAACGTGGCCGAGCCGGGCGTGCTGCGGCCGACCACGCTGGTGCCCACGCTCGTCGTCTCACCGGCCGACCGCTCGTGGTTCATGGGCCAGAACGTGCTGCCCGGCCTGTCGCGCGCGACCGGGGACGGCCCAGGGTCGCTGCGGGTGGTGACGTCCGACGCGCTCGGCGCCGGGCTGGCGCTGCTCGACGCGCCCGACATCGACTCGGTCGTGACGGCCAACCGGGAGCTGGCCGCGCAACTGCTGGCCGCCGCCGACCTGTGGCTGTTCGTCACCACCGCCGCCCGCTACGCCGACGAGGTGCCGTGGAGCTTCCTGCGTTCCGCCCGCGAACGCAGCACCGCGCTGGCCGTCGTCCTGGACCGGGTGCCGGCCGAGGCAGTCGAGCCGGTCTCGCGTGACCTCGAACGCCTGCTGGCCGAGAACGGGCTGGCCGGCACCCGGCTGTTCACCGTGCCGGAGTCCGCGCTGCCCGACGAGAAGGCCAGGCTGCCCGAGGAGTCCGTGGCGCCCATCTCCGGGTGGCTGACCGGGCTGGCCGCCGACGCCGCCGAACGCTCCCGCGTGGTGCGCCAGACACTGTCCGGCGCGCTCGACAGCCTGGCCACCCGGGTGCCCGTCCTGGCCGACGCTGTCGAGCGGCAGCGGGCCGCGTTCGACGGGCTCAGGTCGATCGTGTCCGGCGCGTACGCGGGCGGGATGGCCGACTTCGACGAGGGCATGCGCGACGGGTCGCTGCTGCGCGGCGAGGTGCTGGCCCGCTGGCAGGACTTCATCGGCACCGGCGACCTCATGCGCTCGCTGGAGAGCCGGGTGGGCTGGCTGCGCGACAGGATCGTCGGGTTCTTCACCGGGCGGGCGCCCGCCGTCCAGCTCAGGGACGCGCTGGAGAGCGGCGTCGAGGCGCTGATCAGAGGGTCCGCCGACGGGGCGGCCGAGCGGGCGCTCGACGGCTGGGCGGCCGCGCCGGGCGGGGCCGGGCTGCTCGACCGGCTCGGCGCGGTGGAGTCGTCCAGGCTCGGACGGGCCACTCCCGACCTGGGCAAACGGGCCGAGGCCGCGGTACGCGGCTGGCAGGACCACGTGCTCGACCTGGTACGCGAGGAAGGCGCGGAGAAACGCACCACGGCCAGGGTGGCGTCCTTCGGCGTGAACGGGGCCGGGCTGCTGCTCATGCTGGCCGTCTTCGCCTCCACCGGCGGGCTGACCGGGATCGAGGTGGGCATCGCCGGTGGCACCAGCGTGTTGTCGCAGAAGCTGCTCGAAGCCATCTTCGGCGACCAGGCCGTGCGCTCGCTGACCGCGCGGGCCCGCGAAGACCTGCGCGAACGGGTGCGCGCGCTGCTGGACGAAGAGTCGGCCCGCTTCACCGCGCTCCTGGAAAGCGTCGAACCGCCCGCGGACACCGCCGAGACGCTGCGCCGGGCCGCCGAGTCGGTCCGCGCCCACCAGGCGGAGCTGCCGGCGTCCGGGGCCGAACGCGCGCCGGTCGAATCGCCGACGCTGGAATTGCCGACGCTGGAGCCGCCGTCGCCGCGTCCCGGGGAGGGTGAGCGCAGGTGAAGTTGTTGCGGCGCAAGGAGGGCCCGTCGCTCGACACCCGGCTGACCGCCCTGCTCCAGGCCGTCGAGCTGGGCGAGGGGCGGCTGCCCGAGCAGCCGGTCGCCGACGCCCGCGCGGTCGCCGAGCGGGCCGGCGTGCGCCGCGGCCTCTCTCTCGACCACACGGTCGCCGCCCTGGCCGGCGCCACCGGGAGCGGCAAGTCGTCGCTCTACAACGCGCTGGTCGGCGCCGACCTGGCCACCGTGGGCGTCACCCGGCCCACCACGGCCACCGCCCAGGCCGCCCTGTGGGACGGCGACGGCGCCGGCCCGCTGCTCGACTGGCTCGACGTCCCCCAGCGGCACGCGGCCGCCTCCGCACCCGACTTGTCCGGTCTCGTCCTGCTGGATCTGCCCGACCACGACTCCATCAGGCTCAGCCACCGGCTGGAGGTGGACCGGCTGGTCGAGCTGGTCGACCTGCTGGTCTGGGTGGTCGACCCGCAGAAGTACGCCGACGCCGCGCTGCACGAGCGCTACCTACGGCCGCTGGCCAGGCACCGCGACGTGATGCTGATCGTGCTCAACCAGGTCGACCGGCTGCCGCCCGACGCGGTGCGCCGCTGCCTGGACGACCTGCGCCGCCTGCTGGCCGACGACGGCCTGACCGACGTCCCGGTGCTCGCGGTGTCGGCACGTACCGGCGCCGGGCTGGACGACCTGCGTGTCCTGCTCGCCGACCGGGTCTCCGAGCGTCACTCCTGGTCGGCCCGGCTGTCCGCGGACATCACCACCGCCGCCGACCGTCTGGCCACCGATTCCACGTCTGACACCGGCCGCGCGGACGAGACCGATCCCGCCGGGCTGGGCCGGGCGCTGACCGGGGCGCTGTCGGTGGCGGCCGGGGTGCCGCTGGTGGTCTCGGCCGTGGCCAAGGCGCACCGGCACCGGGCGGTGTCGGCCACCGGCTGGCCGGTCACCCGGTGGATCAGGCGGTTCAGGCCCGACCCGCTGCGCCGGCTGCGCCTGGGCAACCCGGTCGGGAGCGGTGTCGGCGCGGTTTCGGCCGGGCGCGGTTCCGGTGCGGTCTCGTCCGATCGGGAGATCGTCGGGCGTACGTCCGTGCCGGCGGCGACCGCCGTGCAGCGGGCGCAGGTCGACACCGCGGTCAGGGACGTCGGCGAGGGCGCGGCACGCGGCCTGCCAGGGCCGTGGGCGGCGGCCGTGCGGCAGGCGGCCCGCTCCCGCGCGGCGGAACTGGCCGACGCCGTGGACCGGGCGGTGGCCAAGAGCTCGGCCGTGGCGACCAGGCGGCCCAGGTGGTGGCGCGTGGTCGGGGCGCTGCAGTGGCTGGTGTTCGGCGCGCTGGCGGCCGGGGCGATCTGGCTGGGCGTGCTGTTCGGGATGGACTACCTGCGCCTGCCCCAGCCGCCGCTGCCCACGGTGGGGGCGGTGCCGTGGCCGACCGTGCTGCTGGCCGGGGGCGCGCTGGCGGGCGTGCTGATCGCGTTGCTGTCCAGACTGGCGGCCTGGCTGGGCGGACGGCGGCGGGCCAGGCGTACGGCCAAGGCGTTGCGCGCGGCCGTCGCCCAGGTCGGCCAGGCGTACGTGCTCGACCCGGTGGCGGCGGAGCAGGCGCGATACCGGAGCTTCACCGAGGCCGTCACGACCGCGCGCGCCTGACCAGCACCAGCCCGAGCAGCGCACCCGCGAGCGGGAACGCGGCGGCCACCGGGAACGGCGCCGACACCCCGAAATGCTGCCCCGCGACGCCCGCCAGCCCGGCTCCCGCCGCCGCGCCCACGCCCAGCGCCGTGGAGACCCAGCCGAACGCCTCGGCCTGGGCGGCCGGGGCCAGCTCGTCCACCAGCAGGGAGCCGGTGGTCAGCGCCGGGTTGAGCACCAGCCCGCCGGCGAACAGCACCGCCCAGAACGCCGGCAGCGACCCGATCAGCGCCGGCGGGGCCAGGACCAGGCCGAGCACCAGCATGATCACCACCAGTCGCACGGCCGGGGCCGAGCCCCACGAGCGGGCGCCGTACCCGGCGGCCCCGGCGATGCCGCCCAGCGACAGCGCCGCCACCAGCAGCCCGGCGGTGGCGGGCGAGCCGTGCGCGGCCGCCAGCGCGGGCAGGCCGACCTGCAGCGCGCCGATGGTGCCGCCGAGCAGGAACACCACCAGGAGCAGCACGATCATCATCCGGTCCGCGAACACCCGGCCGCGGTCGCGGGCCGGCGACGACTCGCCCACCCGCAGCGCCCGCGCGAACGCCAGCGTGCCCAGCCCGGCCGCCACCGCCACCACGCCCAGCGCCAGCGACGCGGACGCCAGCGCGATCGCCAGCCCGAACAGCAGCGGCCCGACCAGCAGGGCGATTTCCTGCACCAGGTAGACCAGGCTGTAGGCGGCCGTGCGGCCATCGGCGGACACTCTGCGGCCCCACTCGATGCGCATGCTGACCGAGATCGGCGGCAGGCACGCGCCCGCCGTCCAGGCCAGTGCCGTGATCACCCAGCCGGGCAGACCGGACGTCGCGCAGAGCACCAGCCCGACCAGCGCGGCGACGTGCCCGAACGCGGTGGCGACCAGCACGGGTCGCGGGCCGCGCCGGTCCATGAGGCGTCCCTGCACCGGACGGGCCAGACCGGCCCCGACCGAGAACGCGGCCGCGACCAGGCCGGCCAGCACCAGCGAGCCGGTCTCCGACTGCACCACCAGCACCGCGCCGACGGGCGCGACCTGCTGCGTGAGCTGCGCCAGGAACCCCAGGACGGCCTGCGCCGTCACCCCGGGCAGGCGGAAAAGCCCCCGGTACGGCGCCCCTTGACCCATTCGCCCAACCTAGTTCACCCCGTGCCGAGTGAGGCGGCCACCGTGCGCAGCGCGGCCAGGAGCGGGCGCAGCAGCGGATGCGTGTCGGCCCCGCGCCGCACGGCGGCGAACACCCGGCGCTCCGGCCCCGGCGTGTGCTGGACGACCACGCCGGGCAACGCCATGTCGCGCAGGGCCAGCCGGGGCACCAGCGCCACCCCGGCGCCCGCGCCGACCAGGGCCACCACGGCGCGGAAGTCGTCGGAGCAGTGGGCCACGTTCGGCGTGAAACCGGCCTGCTGGCAGGCGAACGTGATGACGTCGTGCACCGGGTTGCCCGGGTAGGGGCCGATCCAGGTCTCGCCGGCCAGCGCGGTCAACGGCGCCTGCGTGTCCTGTTGCTCGGCGAGCGGGTGGCCGTGCGGGAGCACCAGGTCGAACGGCTCGGCGTACAGGGGCAGGCGTGACAGGCGGCGGTCGGCCGCGTCGGGCGCGCCCCGGTACTCCACCGCGATCGCCAGGTCCGCCTGCCCGTCGAGCAGCATGGCCAGGCTGTGGTCGCCCTCGGCGTCGCGCACCCGGACCTGCAGCCCGGGCGCGGTGTCGCGGAGCGCCGCGATGGCGGGGGAGAGCACCGCGCTGATGGCGGTGGCGAAGCAGGCCACGGTGACCTCGCCGGCCTCGCCGGTGGTGTAGGCGGCCACCTCGGCCTGGGCGCGTTCGAGCTGGGCGAGCACCTCGTTGGCGTGCCCGAGCATGATCTTGCCGACCGCCGTCAGGTGCACGCCGCGCCCGTCGCGGGTGAACAGGCGGTGCCCCACCTCGTGCTCGAGCGCGACGAGCTGCTGGGACACCGCGGACGGCGTGAGATGCAGCGCGGCCGCGGCGGCGGTGACCGTGCCGTGGTCGGCCACCGCCCGCAACGTGCGCAACCGCCGCGTGTCTATCACGCAGCGAGGATACTCAAGCCTGACGCGCCTGGATGAAAGCCGCCACCGCGCGGTCCACGTCTTCCGGGGAGTGCGCGGCCGAGAGCTGCACGCGGATCCTGGCCTGCCCGTGCGGCACCACCGGGTAGGAGAAGCCGATCACGTAGATGCCCAGGTCGAGCAGCCGATCGGCCATGGCGCCCGCCTTGGCCGCGTCACCGATCATCACCGGGGCGATCGGGTGGTCGCCGGGCAGGACGTCGAAGCCGGCCTTGGTCATCTCGCTGCGGAAGCGCGCGGTGTTCGAGCGCAGCCGCTCGCGGGCCTCGTTCGAGGTCTCCAGCAGGTCGAGGATGCGCAGCGAGGCCGAGGCGATCACCGGCGCGAGCGAGTTGGAGAACAGGTAGGGGCGCGAGCGCTGGCGCAGCAGCTCGCAGATCTCCTTGCGGGCCGCGACGTAGCCGCCGCTGGCGCCGCCGAGCGCCTTGCCCAGCGTGCCGGTGATGATGTCGATCCTGTCGGTCACGCCGTGCAGCTCGGGCGTGCCACGACCGGTCGGGCCGACGAAGCCGACCGCGTGGGAGTCGTCCACCATGACCATGGCGTCGTAGCGTTCGGCCAGGTCGCAGATCTCGGCCAGCGGCGCGACGTAGCCGTCCATGGAGAACACGCCGTCGGTGACGATCAGCCGCCGCCGGGCGTCGGACGCCTCCTTGAGCCTGGCCTCCAGCTCGGCCATGTCGCGGTTGGCGTAGCGGAAGCGCTGGGCCTTCGACAGGCGGATGCCGTCGATGATGCTGGCGTGGTTGAGCGCGTCGGAGATCACCGCGTCTTGCGCGTCGAGCAGCGTCTCGAAGACGCCGCCGTTGGCGTCGAAGCAGGAGCTGTACAGGACGGTGTCCTCCATGCCGAGGAAGTCCGACAGCCGCGACTCCAGCTCCTTGTGCACCTCCTGGGTGCCGCAGATGAACCGCACCGAGGCCATGCCGAAGCCCCACCGGTCGAGCGCCTGCTTGGCCGCCTCGACCACCTCGGGGTGGTCGGCCAGGCCCAGGTAGTTGTTGGCGCAGAAGTTCAGCACCTCCCGACCGGCCTTGTTGACCAGCACGCTCACCTGCGCGCTCTGCGGGGTGCTGATCACCCGTTCTGGCTTGAGCAGCCCGGCTTCGGTGATCTCGTCGAGGGTCGTACGCAGCTGCTCGCGCACGTTGGTGAACATCAAGCGCTCCAATCCAGGATGACCTTGCCGGTGCGGCCGCTGGCCGCCGTGTCGAAGGCGGCGTCGAAGTCCCGGTACGAGAACCGGTCGGTGATCACGGGGGACAGGTCGAGCCCCTTCTCCAGCAAGACGGACATGTTGTACCAGGTCTCGTACATCTCACGGCCGTAAATACCCTTGATCGTGAGCATGGAGGTGACGATCGTCGACCAGTCGACGGCGAACTCCTCGGCGGGCAGGCCCAGCATGGCGATCTTGCCGCCGTGCGTCATGTTCCTGATCATCTCCCGCATGGCGCCCGGGTTGCCGGACATCTCCAGCCCCACGTCGAAGCCCTCGCGCATGCCGAGTTGCCGCATGCCGTCGGTGAGCGAGGCGCGCGAGACGTTCACGGCCAGCGACACGCCGAGCTTGCCGGCCAGGTCGAGCCGCTCGTCGCTGACGTCGGTGATGACCACGTTGCGCGCGCCCACGTGGGTGGCCACGGCGGCCGCCATCAGGCCGATCGGCCCGGCGCCGGTGATCAGCACGTCCTCGCCGACCAGCGGGAACGACAGCGCGGTGTGCACCGCGTTGCCGAACGGGTCGAAGATGGCCGCGACGTCGGGGTGCACGGGCACCCGGTGCACCCACACGTTCGAGGCGGGCAGCGTGACGTATTCGGCGAAGGCGCCGTCGCGGTTGACGCCGAGCCCGACGGTGTTGCGGCACAGGTGGCGGCGCCCGGCCATGCAGTTGCGGCACTTGCCGCAGACGATGTGGCCCTCGCCGCTGACGAGGTCGCCGACAGCGATGTCCTCGACGCCCGGCGCCACCTCGACCACGTGGCCGCTGAACTCGTGACCGACGATGAGCGGGAGTTCGAGGGTCTGCCGCGCCCAGTCGTCATATTTCCGGATGTGCAGGTCGGTGCCGCAGATGCCGGTGCGCAGCACCCTGATCAGCACCTCACCCGGGCCCAGCGTCGGCTCCGGCACGTCCACCAGCCAGAGCCCGGGCTCGGCCCTCTCCTTGACCAGCGCTTTCATGGCTCCCATTCCCCCTAGTCCGAACCTAACGCACTGTGCCCGCTCCTCTCCGAGCATGTCCATCGAGGGATTCTTAAGTGCCCCCACAGCTCAGCTTCACGCCGCAGTCAGACGGCGGATGAGGATTACGCAAGAAAGTTGATGAAATAGGATGGCGGGCCGGAACGTCCACGTGGAGGATCCTGTGCGACAGCAGAGCGGGGACGCCTCCCTCCTGCGCAAGCTCAACTCGGCGGCCGTCCTGCGCGTCCTGCGCGCCTGCGGGGTGGCCACGCTCTCGGAGCTGGCCAGGGCGGCCCGCGTGTCGCGGCCCACGGCCGAGGTCATCATGGACGAACTGCTGGCCGCGGGCTGGGCCGAGGAGCACTTGGACGACCAGGGCGACGGCCCGGGTGACAGGCAGGGCGAGAGACAGGGTGACAGGCGGCGCGGGCGGCCGGCCAGGCGGTTCAGGTTCCGTGCCGCGGCCGGGCATGTCGTGGGCGTCGGGGTCGGCGTGTCGAAGCTGCGGGCGATGGTCGCCGACCTCAACGGCGGCGTGGTCGCGGCGCACATGGTGCCCAACTACCCCGCCATGCCCGCCGCCGACCGGCTGACGGCCATCGCCGAGCTGGTCCGCGAGGTGGCGGCGCGGGCCGGCCTGGAGGTGCCCGGCCTGCGCGCGGTCGGCGTCGGCACGACCGGGGTGGTCGACGGCGCCGGCGGCGTGGTGAAGAGCACCATGCTGGCCAACTGGTCGGGCGTGGCGCTGCAGCGCGAGCTGGCCGCCAGGCTGGCGGCGCCGGTGCTGGTGGAGAACGACATGCGCCTGGCCGTGCTCGCCGAGCACTGGCGGGGCCGGGCCCAGGGCCACCGCGACGTCGTCTACCTCTACACCGGCGACAGGATCGGGATGGGCCTGCTCATCGGCGGCCGGCCGCACCGGGGCGCGCACGCGGCCGCCGGCGAGATCGGCGCGCAGCCGCACGAGAACTGGGTGGCTTTCAAGTACGTCATGGACTACGCGATGGCCGTGGAGCCGGGTGAGCTGCGTTCCGGCAGGCAGAGCGCGGAGTTCGCGATCGAGCGCGCCCGGGCGGGAGACGCGCGGGCCGTCCGGGCCGTCGAGGAGTTCGGCCGGGGCCTGGGCGCGGGGCTGCTCACCGTGGTGAACCCGCTCGACCCGGAGCTGGTGGTGATCGGCGGCAGCCTGTCGTCCGCCGGCGACCTGCTGGTCGAGCCGATCAGGGAGCTGTTCGAGCAGTACTGCCTGTATCCGCCGGCGGTGGTCGCGTCGGGGCTGGGCGACGAGTGCATCACGCTCGGCGCGCTGCGCTGGGCGCTGGACCACGCCGAGCACGCCCTGTTCGCGCAGCCGGACTAGGTAATTCCGTACCTCTTCTGTCGCATACGAGCCGGTGAGCGACATGAATGAGCATAAGCGCACTATTTACTCTAGTTCTTTGCATAAATAGGCGCTAGCCTGCCTCGGGGTGGACCTCTGGGAAAGGACATTCGTGGAAGACCTGCGCATCGGCGTCATCGGCCTCGGCCTCCGCACCAACCTCGCCCTGGCCGCGCATCGTCCCGGGCGCGGCTCGGTGGTGGCCGCGCTCTGCGACTCCGACCCGGCGGTGCTCAAGCAGCAGGCCGGCAGGTTCGAGGCGGAGTTCCGCACCGAGGACTACCGCGACCTGCTCGTACGCACCGACATCGACGCCGTCGTCGTGATGACGCCCGACGACACGCACGAGCGGATCGCGATCGACTGCCTGGAGGCGGGCAAGGCGGTCTACCTGGAGAAGCCGCTGGCCATCACGGTCGAGAGCGGCGACAGGATCCTGCACGCCGCCAGACGCACCGGCACCCGCCTGTACGTCGGGCACAACATGCGGCACATGGGCGTGGTCCGGCTGATGCGCGACATCATCGCCAGGGGTGACATCGGCGAGCCGAAGACGATCTGGGTGCGCCACTTCGTGTCCTACGGCGGCGACTACTACTTCAAGGACTGGCACGCCGACCGCACCCGCACCACCGGCCTGCTCCTGCAGAAGGCCGCCCACGACCTGGACGTCATCCACTGGCTGGCCGGCGGTTACACCACCCGCGTCAACGCGCTCGGCGACCTCACGCTCTACGGCGACCTGCCGCGCCGCGACCCGGGCACGCCGCGTCCTGAAGGCTGGCTGCGCGAGTTCGAGTGGCCGCCCACGCGCCGCGAGAACCTGCACCACATCGTGGACGTCGAGGACGTCAGCGTGATGAACATGCGCTTGGACAACGGGATCATCGCCGCCTACCAGCAGTGCCACTACACCCCTGACTACTGGCGCAACTACACGGTGATCGGCACCGAGGGCAGGCTGGAGAACTTCGGCGACGGGCCGGGCGACACGGTCAAGGTCTGGAACAGCGGGCCCACCGGCTACCGGGACGACTGCGACATCGCCTACCAGGTGCCCGCGGCCACCGGCGGGCACGGCGGGGCCGATCCGCAGATCATCGCCGAGTTCTGCAGGTTCGTCAGGGAGGGCGGCGTCACCGACACCTCCCCGGTGGCCGCGCGCATGAGCGTCGCCGCCGGGTACATGGCCACCCTGTCGGTACGCGACGGCGGCGCGCCGTACGACGTGCCCGCCCTGGACCCGGACCTGATCGCCTACTTCGACCGCGGCCAGGTCTGACCGGGAACCCGGGGCCGCCGCGCGGACAGTCTCTAGCGTGGACCTGTCTATGCGCGCCCGGATCAAGGACGGCGACAAGGCGGCCTTCGCGCTGCTCTACGACGAATGCGCGAAGGCCGTCTACAACCACGCCTTCCGCCTGACGGGCAACTGGTCGGCCGCCGAGGACGTGATGGCGCTGACGTTCCTGGAGGCGTGGCGATTACGCGGGCGGATCGACGCCGAGGGCGGCTCGCTGCGTCCGTGGCTGCTCGGCATCGCCACCAACGTGGCACGCAACACCCGCAGAGCCGCGCGCAGGCACGACGACGCGCTGGCCAGGATGCCCAGGGCCGAGCCGGTGCCCGACTTCGCCGAGGAGGTGGCCGGCCGCGTCGACGACGCCGCGCGGCTGGCCGCGGTCAAGGCCGCGTACGGGCGGCTGCGCAAGCAGGAGCAGGACGTGTTCGCGCTGTGCGTGTGGGCCGGGCTCGACTACGCCCAGGCGGCGGAGGCGCTGGGCGTGCCGGTCGGGACGATCAAGTCCCGGCTGTCCAGGGCACGCAGAAAACTCGCCGAGCACGGGAAACTCGCAGACTACGGGGAACCGCCGGGTGTGAGCCGACAGGTAGTAGGTGACCGAGGCCCGATGAAGGAGGAGATCCGATGAACGTGCGGGCCGAACGCGATCTTCCAGCGGGCCGTCACCGCCTACTCAAGGAGTTCGTGATGACCGAGATCGACCAGCCGCCCCGGCGGAACCCGTTCAGGCTCCGGGTGCTCGCGCCGCTGACCGCGCTGGCGGCCGCCGCCGCGGTCGCGGTGCCGCTGCTGCTCGGCGGGCCGGCGTACGCGCTGACCAGAACCCAGGACGGCCTGATCCACATCACCATCAACGAGGCCAAGGACCCGGACAAGCTCCAGGCCGACCTGCGGGCCATGGGGGCGAACGTGGTGGTCACGTACATCCCGACGGGCAAGAAGTGCAGCCCGCAGCCCCGCGCCGACTTCCTGCCCGGCCCCGGCCTGTCGGTGTTCCCGCCGCCCCAGCCGTTCGACGACGAGCCCGGCTTCGTCATCGACCCCGGACGGCTCCAGGAGGGACAGACGGGGGTGCTGGAGTTCAGCGTGTCCGAGCCTGGCGGCTCGACCGTGGCCGGCATCTGGGACGGCATCGCCCTGGGACCGGTGACCGACTGCGCCCTGGTCGACACCACCGAGGCGCCACTGTCGCACTGATCCCTTATGTGATGTCACGAACGCCCGTCATGCACTCAGCGTGACGGGCGCTTGACCATTAGTGGGGGTTCCAGGCTTGGAAGTGCCGTTCTAAGTGTGCAACACTGTTGCAACCTTGCTACGTGATAAGTCGAGGAAGGCATCAGCACAACGAGATCAACGCGGCCATCAAGGTGGTGCTCGGCGAGAACAATGCGTTGTTCGTCAAAGAGGATCACAACGGTCACCGATGGGGGTGGATCATGTGCGTCTGCGGAGACAGCCCCTTTTCGGTCAACTCGACGCCGCGCAATCCCGGAACACATGCCAAGCAGATCGCCCGCTGGCGGGTGAGGCACGCCGAGTGCGCAAGCAACGATCAAGAGGAGACCTCATGACTGTCTGGGACTTCCGGGTCATGCTCAACCGGGAGCCTGACATCGACGAGTTCAACCGCCTCTTCGAGGCGGGCATGGACGACTGCGCGCTGGTCGGCGGTACACAGCCGTACTTCATGTGCGACCGGGAGGCGGGAAGCCTGCTGGAGGCCATCATCTCGGTCCTCGTCCAGATTCGGGCGATCGAAGGGCTATGGGTCATCGGCGTCGGGCACAACGACGGGGTGACGCTGGGAGATGCGGCGCGGCGGCATGGGGGGCGGACGCAGGCCAGCCTGCGCCAGCTCGCCACCGGTCAACGCGGCCCCGGCGGTTTCCCCGCGCCGGTCATCGAGGCCGACAACATCAGCGTCTACTCCTGGGCGGAGATCTCCGCGTGGCTGCGCGCCGAGATGGGCGACGACATCCCCGCCGTGCACCGGGACGTGGCGCTGGCCGACGCGGCGGTGAAGCTGGCGTGCCGGGCGCGGGCGCTGCATCGCGAGGACCAGGTGCGCCACCTGCTGGAGGTCGCTTGACCGGCCCCATGCTCAAAGTCTGACCGGCCCTGCGCTCAAAGTCTGACCGGCCCGGGCTCAAGGGTTGACCGGCCTCATACTCAAAGGCTGACCGGCCCATGTTCAAGGGCTGCCCCTGCCGTTCTACTCGGCTGATCCTTCCCGCGGGGGCAGGCGTTCCTGGGCGTGGGGATACCCGTCGCACCCGGGTGCGACGGGTATCCGCCGGTTCAGCGGTCCGCCTCGCTGGGTTCGCGGTCCAGGCCGGGGATCGGCGCCGCCGGGTCCTTGGCGGCCTGCGTGAGCTGGCGCGGGCCGGACGGGGTCTCGGCCTCCTGGGCGTCGGCCACGGCCTCGGCCGCCGCCTCCGACGCCCTGGCCACCTCCTCGTCCATCGCCGCGCTCTCGGGGAGCTCGTCGCGGGTGGCCGACGACCTGGGCAGGGCCTCGGTGAACGCCTTCGACACGCCCTGCAGCGCCGAGGTGACCTCGCTCGGGATCACCCAGAACGTGTTGCCCTCGCCCTGCGCGAGCTGCGGCAGCACCTGCAGGTACTGGTAGGCCAGCAGCTTCGGGTCGGGGTCGTTGCGGTGCACGGCCTGGAAGACCTGGTCGATGGCCCTGGACTGGCCCTCGGCCTCCAGGATGGCGGCGGTGCGCTGGCCCTCGGCGCGCAGGATGCGGCTCTGCTTGTCGCCTTCGGCGGTGAGGATCTGCGACTGGCGCTGGCCCTCGGCGTTGAGGATGGCCGCCCGCTTGTCACGCTCGGCCCGCATCTGCTTCTCCATCGCGTCCTTGATGGTCTTGGGCGGGTCGATGGCCTTGATCTCGACGCGGTTGACGCGGATGCCCCACTTGCCGGTGGCCTCGTCGAGCACCCCGCGCAGCTGGCTGTTGATGGTGTCGCGGGAGGTCAGCGTCTTCTCCAGGTCCATCGAGCCGACCACGTTGCGCAACGTGGTGACGGTGAGCTGCTCGACCGCCTGAATGTAGTTGGCGATCTCGTACGCCGCCGCCCGCGGGTCGGTCACCTGGAAGTACAGCACGGTGTCGATCTCGACGACCAGGTTGTCCTCGGTGATGACGGGCTGGGGCCGGAAGGAGACCACCTGTTCCCGCAGGTCGATCATGGGATACACGCGGTCGACGTACGGGATGACGAAGTTGAGCCCGGGCTTCAGCGTGCGGTGATATCGGCCGAGCCGCTCCACGTTGCGCGCCCTGGCCTGCGGGACGATGCGCACGGCCTTCAGCACGGTGATGGCCGCGAACAAGATGATCAGCAAGCCGACTACCAACAGCGCATCCATCTCTACTCCCGGGGATATACGAGGGCGGTGGCGCCCTCGATCTCGATGATGTCGACGGTCGCCCCGGCCGGAATCACCAAGGTTTCGTCATACGCGCGGGCGGACCACTCCTCGCCGCCGACCCGGATGCGGCCGTCGCGTCCGGTGACTTCCGAGGTGACGTAGGCCGGCTTGCCGACGAGCGCGTCGACGCCGAATCTCTGGAGCTGGGGCTGACGTACGTGGCGGAAGGCCAGGGGCCTGATGACGATCAGGCCGGCCGCCGACGCGGCGGCGAAGACGAGGAGCTGCAGCGGCACGGGCAGGCCGATGCCCGCGGCCGCGGCGGTCAGCAGGGCCGCCACGCCCAGGAGCCCGAGTGAGGCCGTGAGGGTGAAGATCTCGGCCACACCGAGGACGACCGCGAGGATTACCCAGATGATCCATTCGTCCATGCTCTGGCCCTCCTGACAAGACAACGGGCCGGTATCCGCGACTGGTTCCCCCACTTTCTACCGTAGTCCCCGATTCGTGCCGATGGCAGGGCGGCGAGGGCGGCTACCTGCTGGAAGCGGGGCCGAGCAGGGCGCTGCCGCGCCGCCATTCATCCCACGGCAGCTGCCAGAAACCCCAGCCGTTGTTCCATTCGAGCTCCCTGTCGGTGCCGGTGATGACGACGGGGTCGCCGCGCAGCGAACCCTCGTAGAACCAGGCCGCCTGGTCGGGACGGGCGTTGATGCAGCCGTGGCTGACGTTGGCCCGGCCCTGCGCCCACACGTTGTCCTTGGCGTGCACGTATTCGCCGCTGTTGGAGATGCGGACGGCGTGCCCGATCATCAGGTCGTAGAAGCCGGGTTCGCCCTTGCTGCGCCCTGGCGAGACCATGCGCACCGGGTTGCCCTTGTCCATGGTCAGGTGGACGCCGCTGGTCGTGGTGTATTCGTAGGTGGTGGCCATGCCGGCGCTGATGAGCATGCGCTGGGCCACCCGGCCGTCGCGGTGCACGGTCATCCGGTGGGTCTCGGTGTCGATCGTGCTGGTCTGCCTGCGTCCGACGGTGAAGGTGAGCGAGGTGTCGGCGGTGCCGTACGTGCCCGGGCCCTGGCGCACGCCGGCCAGGTGCGCGGTGAACGTGACCTGCTGCCTGGCCGGCCAGAACCGCCTGGTGCGGTAGATCGCCTGGGTGTCGCTCGTCCAGTGCCAGGCGCCTTCGACCGGCCTGGCCGTCTTGACCTCGAGTGCCCGTTCGACGGCGGCCTTGTCGCGGATCGGGCCGTCGAAGTCGATGATGATCGGCATGCCGACGCCGACGGTCTCGCCCGGCGCCGGCGCGACCGAGGCCACCTTGAACGTGCTGGTCGCGGCGCGGGTGCGGAAGCGGCCCATGGCCACGGTCGACGGGCCGGTGGGGGTGGCCGCGGTGGCCGTGACGGTGTGCTCGGTGCCGGGCTTGAGCGTCCAGTCGGAGCGCCAGGTGGTGCGTGAGGCGTCGAGTTTGCCGGGGATGTGCTCGCCCGCCGCGTACGCCAGCACCTGCCGGAGCGTGCCGCCCCGCGCCTTGACCACCAGCCTCCGGTCCGGACGGGCCCGCTTGCTGTCGAACGCCGGCCAAACCTGCACGACCGCGGCCGGTGGGGCCGGTCGCTCCGCCGTCACGGGGCCGCAGCCGCCGGTCGAGAGGAGGAGGGCGACACAGATCATCGCGGCGCGCCGCATGGGACTCCTTTGCTACCCGAGGGACTTCACGGAGACGGGAAGTCCCAAGGGTAGCGAGGAGTCATCGGTCAAGCACGCCGAGTCACTTATCCGATGGTTCCGGAAACTTCGCCCAGCGCGATGCCGCCGGCGGTGGCCCGGATCGTCACGGTGTCGCCGTCCTGCAGGAACGCCCGGGTCTCGCCGCCGGCCAGCTTGATCGGGTCGGTCCCGTTCCAGGTCAGCTCCATGAACGAGCCGCGCTCCTCCCGCGCCGGGCCGGAGACGGTGCCGCTGGCGAACAGGTCCCCGGTGCGCAGCGAGGCGCCGTTCACGGTCATGTGGGCGAGCATCTGGTCGGGCGTCCAGTACATGGTCGGGTACGGCGGCCGCGACACGATCTCGCCGTTCAGCCAGACCTCCATCTGGATGTCCAGCCCCCAGTCGCCCTGCCTGCGCAGGTAGTCCAGCGGCTCGGGGTCCTGGGCCCGGCCGGGGATCCTGGGCAGCGCCTCCAGCGGGGTGACCCAGGGCGAGACCGACGTGGCGAACGACTTGCCGAGGAACGGCCCGAGCGGCACGTACTCCCACGCCTGGATGTCGCGCGCGCTCCAGTCGTTGACCAGCGTCACGCCGAACACGTGGTCCTCGAACGCGCCTGCCGGGGTGCCCATCTCGGACGGCACCCCCACCACGAACCCCAGCTCGGCCTCGATGTCGAGCTTCGCGCACGGCCCGTACACGCCGGCCCTAAGCTGGCCGTGCGGCCGCTTGATCGGGGTTTCCGACACCACGACCGTGCCCGACCTGCCGTGGTAGCCGACCGGCAGGTGCTTCCAGTTGGGCAGCAGCGGCTCGGCGTCGGGCCGGAAGATCTTGCCGATGTTGCTCGCGTGGTCGAGCGAGCAGTAGAAGTCGACGTAGTCGGCGACCTCGAACGGCAGGTGCAGCCGTACCTGCTCCAGCGGGATCAGGTGGGATTCCGCGACGCCGCGGTCGGAGTCGAGCTTGTTCTGGATCAGCGCGCGGGTGTCGTGCCAGGCCTGGCGGCCGCGGGCCATGAACGGGTTGAGCGAGGGGGCGGCGAACACCTCGTCGTGCAGCGCGGCGGCCAGGTCGAACACCTTGTCACCGAACCGCACGCCCACCCTGGGCGCCTCACCCTGCCGCGAGAACACCCCGTAGGGCAAATTGTCGATCCCCCAACTCACGAATCCTCCTCGATCAGTCCGAGCGTGCGCAGGTCGTCCAGGGGGGCGCTGGTGCTGCACGAGCCGTAGCTCACCAGCAGTTGCCGCGCCCGCTTGGCGGTCTCGTCCGGCACGGCCTGCGCCAGCCGCACCAGGTGCCCCACGTCGGTGGTGCGCAGCACGGGCGCGGGGTCGCGCTGCTCGACGGCCTCGCAGACGGCCAGCAGCAGGTTGAGGAAGCCGTGCCGGTCGACGCCGAGCGAGGGGTCGAAGTGGCGCACCGCGTGGTGCAGCCCGGCCGTGGCCTTGAACGGGACGTCGTGGTCCGCGCAGTACCTGATGAACGCGGCCAGGTGCTCGACCGTCGGGAACGCGTCGGCCGTCGCGCCGCCGCAGCGCACCTTCAGCCCGACGCCGTCGGGCACCTCGCCGACCGTCGCGCGCGGCGGCACCTCGACGAACAGCCGCACGTCGCGCGGCAGCTCGTCGCTCAGCCGCGCGGCCAGGGCGCGCACCGTCTCGCCTTCGGGCAGCCGCAGCTCGACGAAGTCCACCGGGAGCTCGCCGAAGGCCGGCAACTCGGGCGTGTCGACGATCAGGCCGACCCGCCGCGGCCGGTACGTCTCGGCTCGCAGCCGGTCCACCCGGCTCGCCGGGCACAGGAAGCGGTGGGTGAGCACGGCGCTGCCGCGCTCCAGGTCGCGCTGGTTGCGTGACAGCGCCTCGGCCAGGTGCAGCGACGTCGGCGGGAACAGCCCCGCGTCGTCGACCAGTGCGGTGTAGAGAGTCATCGCGCCCAGGTCCAGGCGTATCCGGGGTCCTCGCAGGACAGCGCACCCTGGCCGAGGTCGAGCGGGCGGAACGTGTCGACCATGACGGCCATCTCGCTGGTGGTCGTCACGCCGCGTGACACCGCGTCGATGACGGCCTCGACCGCGCCGGGCTGCGGCCCGTGCGTGAAGCCCGCCGGGTGCAGCGAGACCGAGCCCACGTCGATGCCGGAGCCCTTGCGCGCGGAGTAGTCGCCGCCCACGTAGAACATGAACTCGTCGGAGTCCACGTTGTGGTGGTTGTACGGGATCGGGATGGCCTCGGGGTGGTAGTCGAGCGGCCGCGGGCAGAACGAGCACACCACGAAACCGGGGCCTTCGAAGGTCTGGTGCACGGGCGGCGGCGCGTGCGTCTTCTTCACGATCGGCTCGAAGTCGTTGATGTTGAACGCGTACGGGTAGAGGTAGCCGTCCCAGCCGACCACGTCGAACGGGTGGTTGCGGTAGACCAGCCTGGTCAGCCCGCCACGGGTGCGGACCAGCACCGGCACCTCCTCGCCCGCGACGATCAGCGGCTCGGACGGGCTGCGCAGGTCACGCTCGCAGTACGGCGCGTGCTCCAGGAACTGGCCGTACTGGGACAGGTAGCGCTTGGGCGGCCTGATGTGCCCGGCGGCCTCGATGGCCAGCACGTTGACCTGCCCGTTGGGCACCCAGCGGTGGATGGTGCCGGTCGGGATGACGACGTAGTCGCCCGCGCCGGCCTCGATCACGCCGTAGGTGGACTCGAAACGGACGTTGCCGCTCTGCACGTACACGCACTCGTCGCCCATCGAGTTGCGGTACAGCTCGCTCGGCGCGTCACTGGAGGCGTACGACAATCGGACGTCGCCGTTGCCCGCGAGCAGGATCCGGCCGGACACCAGGTCGCCGGCGCCGGTCAGGTCCTGGGTGCGGAAGTGGCGCGGCGAGAGCGGCAGGTTGGCCTGCAGCCTCGTGTCCCCGGTGGGGGTGACGGCCTCGGCCTTGATGATCGCGGTGGGCAGATACCGGTGGTAGAGCAGCGACGAATCGGAGGAGAAGCCCTCCTCGCCCATCAGCTCCTCGGCGTAGAGACCGCCGTCGGGCCGCCTGAACTGCACGTGCCGCTTGCGCGGCACCTCACCAACCATGCGGTAGTACGGCATCCGCCCCTCCAGGTGTGTCCGTTTATCGGACGACAGTGTCCTCTATATGTAACTACCGTCCGCTATCGGCTGGGAGATGTCAACCCAGGGCGGCCGCCAGCTCGGCCGCCGCCTTGACCACGCGCGGCCCGGCCGACTCCTCCAGCGGCCCGAACGTCACCACTCCCACCGACGCCTCCAGCCAGGGCAGCCCGGTCACCGGCGCGGCGATGCCACGGGCCCCTTCCTGCAACTGCCCCTCAGTCACCAGGTAATCGCCGGGCCCGGCACTGCCTCGCAGGGCCAGGATCGCCCGGCCGGCGGCGCCCTTGTCCAGCGGGTGCCTCGATCCCTCGCGGTAGGCGACGTGCATGTTCGTCCAGGACGGCTCCACCACCGCCACGGCCAGCCCGTCGTCGCCCTCGGCCACGGTCAGGTGCGCGGTCGCGCCCACCTCCTCGGCCAGCCGGCGCAGCGTGGGCACCGCCGCCGCGCGCAGCAGCGGCTGCACCGCCTGGGCCAGCACCAGCACCCCGAACCCGAGATGCACGAGACCTTCGGCGTCCCTGCGCACGAAGCCCTCGTTGAGCAGCGTGGTCAGCAGCCGGTACACCACCGGGCGGCTCAGCGACAGCTCGGCGGCGAGTTCGGTCGGGGTTCTGCCGCCCTTGCCGTCGGCGAGCAGCCGCAGCAGGCGCAGCCCGCGTTCCAGGGTCTGAGCGGATTCAGGGGCCATGTGCCGATTATCCGGCACCCGGGCGATCCGTCCGCGACTATCCGCTCGCCGAGTGTGACGCTCCGCGATGCCGGGGTACGTAATCGGACAGAAGAGCCCGGGGGGTAAAAAATGCGGCACAAGTGGGTATTCCTGCTTGCCGGGCTGGCTGTCTGTGTGCTCGCCACCGCCGTCCCCTTCATCGGCTCGCCGTTCGTGTACATGGCCAGGGAGACCCCGATCGACCCGGTGGGGCCGGCGGCGCGGCGGCTGGTCGAGGACACCTTCTACCTCACGCAGGGCATCGAGGTCGGCCAGTCGCTGCTGCCGGTGGAGAAGGGTGTCACGTTCCGTCCCGCGTACGTCGCGGTCGGGGTGAAGGTGGACGGCGGCGGCAGGCTCCACGGCGCGCCCACCCGCACCGGGACGTTCGTCGCCCCGGTCGCGCTCTGCCAGGGCCAGTCCTGCCAGGAGGAACAGGTCACGCTGGTGGTGCTGAGCAACGTGCCGTGGGAGCCGCGCGACCTGACCTTCCCCGGCAAGTCGGGCACCGCGCTGACCGGCCACATCGCGATCAGCGGCGGCCCGGCCGGGGTGGTGCCCACCTACACCGTTACCGACCCGGCGAAGCTGCCCAGGGGTGTCGCGATCGGTCCTGACGGCCGCGTGGGCGGGGTCCCGGCCGCGCCGGGCGTCTCCGAGGTCCCGGTACGCATCTGCGTGGCGGGCAACTGTGCGGGTGTGGTCGTCAGGCTCATCATCGTCTGAGCCTTGCGGCGGGGCCGGGTTTGAGGTCACGGTGGTGACATGAAATCGGTCATTGTGGTCGGAGCGGGGATTTGGGGCTCGTCGCTGGCATTGCGGCTGGCCGAAACCGGATGGCAGGTGACGCTGGTCGAGCAGCACCGGCCCGGGCACCTGCGGCAGGCGAGCGCCGGCGATACGCGGCTGCTGCGTTGTGCACACGGTGTGGACGACTGGTACCCGCGCCTGGCCTGGGCGGCCCGCGAGGAATGGCGGCGGCTGGGCGAGCGGGCCGGCGAGGAGCTCTACCACGAGGCCGGGATGCTCTGGTTCGCCGGAACCCCGGACGGCTGGGAGCACGACAGCGCCAAGGTACTGAAGAACCTGGACATCCCGTACGAAATCCTGGACCCGGCCGACGGGGCGCGGTTCTTCCCCGACTTCCGTCCCGACGGGCTGAGCTTCCTGCTCTGGGAGCCGAACGCCGGGGTGATCAGGGCCAGGCGGGCCACCCAGGCCATCGCCGGTCTGGCTCGGGCGGCCGGGGTCAGGTTCGTCAGGGGCCGCGCGAAGCCGTCCGAGGGGACGGCCGTGTCCGTCGGCGTCGAGGAGCTGCGCGCCGACCGGGTGGTGTGGGCGTGCGGCGCCTGGCTGCCCGGCCTGTTCGACGTGCCGATGACCGTGACCAAGCAGGACACCCTGCACTTCGCGGTGCCCGTCGAGTGGTCCACGCCTGGCATCCCGGCCTGGGTCGACCACGGTGCCTCCGCCTACGGGCACGGCGACGTCGAGGGATCGGGCATGAAGGCCACCTCCGACCTGGAGGGCCCGGTCTTCGACCCGGAGACCGGGCTGCGCGCGGTGGACGCGGGCAGCGTCGAACGCGCCCGCGACTACCTGCGGCTCAGGTTCCCCGCGATCGCGGGCGCGCCGGTGCTGCTCAGCCAGGTCTGCCAGTACGCGCTCACCCCCGACGCCGAATGGGTCATCGCCGAGACCGCGCCCGGCGTCTGGCTGATGGGCGGCGACTCGGGGCACGGGTTCAAGCACGCGCCGGCGCTGGCCGCGTACATGGCCGGGGTGCTGGCCGGTGACCACGCGCCGGAGCCGCGCTTCGGCCTGCACGAACGCGTGCCCGCGCGCGGACTCAGGACGAGCGGCCGCGCCGGCTGACCGCGTCGGCCCGCGGGCTCAGGACGAGGAGGCAGGCGTCGGCACGGGCTCAGGACGAGGAAGCAGGTGTCGGCACGGGTTCGGGCGCGCGCAGGTTGCGTACGGCGGGAGAGAGCAGCGCGGCCAGGGTGGACAGCACCACCAGCCCCGCGCAGCCGAGCAGCGTGGCCTCCGTGCCGAACACGGCGGCCACCGGCCCGGCCACCATCAGCCCGATCGGGCCGAACATCATCGAGCCCAGCGCGTCGTAGGAGCTCACCCGGGCCAGCGCGTCGCCCGGGATCTCCCGTTGCATGGTGGTCTGCCAGAGCACGCCGAACACGTCGAAGCTGACGCCGAGCACGAACGCCCCCGCCACGATCAGCCACAGCGGCGCGTGCACGGCCAGCAGCACGTAGGGGACGGCGGTGGGGAAGCACAGCAGCACGCCCACCAGGATCGGCCGCCTGGGCCGCACCCGCAGGGAGACCAGCACGCCGGCGATCGTGCCCACCGCCTCGCCGGCCAGGAACGCCGACCAGGCCGGCGCGCCGCCCATGGTCGTCGCGGCCAGCAGCGGCCCGAGCACGCCGTGACCCGCCTGGATCGCCATCACCAGCAGCGAGAACTGCGCGACGACCACCCAGATCCACTGCCTGGAGATGAACTCGCGCCAGCCTTCGCGCAGGTCCGCCAGCACCGAGTGCCGCTCGCCCGGCTTCTCGGCGGGTCCTGGCGCGCCGCCGGGCGTCCGGGCCGGCGGGGTGAGCTTGAGCGCCGCGATCAGCACCGCGGCCAGGGCGAACATGGCGCCACTGACGAGCAGCGCCCACCCGCCGCCGAACACCGACACCGTCGCGCCGCCCAGCACCGCGCCGGCCACGCGCGAGCTGTTCGCGCCCAGACCGAGCAGCGCGTTGCCGGTCTGCAGCCGGTCGGCGGGCACGACCTCGGGGATGATGCCGGTCAGCGCGGGGAAGATCACCGCCATCGACAGGCCGCTGACGGCCGCCGCCGTGGCCAGCGCGGGCAGCGAGCCCCAGCCGGTGAGGATCATCGCCGCCAGCGCGAAGAACGCCAGCGCGTTGATCACCTCACCGGCCATCATCACCCGCTGGCGCGGGAACCGGTCCGCGATCACGCCGCCGACCAGCATGAACACCACCATCGGCAACGCTTCGGCGGTGAGCACGACCGACAGGGCGGTGGCGTCCTTGCCGAACCTCTCGAGGATGCTGAAGGCGAGGGCGACCGGGGCGAACGCGCTGCCCAGCACCGAGATCGTGCGCGCGGCCAGCAGCAGCGTGAAGCGCCTGTCCTTGAGCAGCCCGAGGTCGCTCTTGAAGCTGTGCACTGGACCGTTCTCCCTGCCGCCGGACAAAACCGAACCATTGTGCTGCTTGCCGGAACCTCCTGTCGCGTCAATTTTCCGCTGGCTTGTCACGCCGGTAACAAGACCGAACGTGGAATGTGCAGGCGTTTGGCAAGAATCGCGGCGGCTTCTCACGTAATTTGCTAGTCCCTGTAGTCGGCGAGGGGATCTTGGCATGCCTGACACTCTGATCGCGCAGGTGGCCCGCTGGGCCGCGGAGATCCCCGACGCACCCGCCTACACGTTCGTCGACCACCTCGGCGACGGCTCACGCCGGACGCTCACCTGGAGCCAGGTGGACCGCCGGGCCAGGGCGCTGGCGGTGCGGCTGCGCGAGCTCGCCGGGCCGGGCGACCGGGCCGCCGTCCTGGCGCCGCAGGGCCTCGACTACGTGGTGGCGATGCTCGGCACGATGTACGCCAGGCTCGTCGCCGTGCCGCTGTTCGCCCCAGACCTGCCCGGCCACGCCGAACGGCTGGTCAGGTCGTACGCCGACGCCGACCCCGTCGTGGTGCTCACCACCACGGCCGCCGTGACCGGGGTGTCGGACTTCCTGGCCACCGCGCCCGCGCCCAAGCGGGTGCTCACCGTGGACACCATCTCCGACCTGCTCGCCGACGAGTGGGAGCCCGAGCGCGTCAGCCCGGACGACCTGGCCTACCTGCAGTACACCTCCGGCTCCACCCGCACGCCGGCCGGCGTGGAGATCACCCACGGCAACTTCACCGCCAACGCCACCCAGCTCTGGGAGGCGTTCAAGGCCACGCCCAGGACGTCGGTCGCCGCGCTGTGGCTGCCGCTCTTCCACGACATGGGACTGATCGCCACCATCGCCATGCCCATCATGGGCGGGAACCAGGTGGCGTTCATGGACCCGGTGGCGTTCGTCATGCACCCGGTGCGCTGGCTGCGGCTGCTGTCGGAGTTCGACGACGTCTTCACCGGCGGGCCCAACTTCGCCTACGAGTACACCGCGGCCCGGGTGAGCGAGGCGGACAAGGCCGGGCTCGACCTGTCCGGCGTGCAGGTCATGCTGAACGGGGCGGAACCGGTGCGTCCCGGGGCCATCGAGGCGTTCCACGCCGCCTTCGCCGGGTGCGGGCTGCGGGCCGCCGCGCACACGCCGGCGTACGGGCTGGCCGAGGCCACCGTGTTCGTCGCCGCGACGGGCCGCGACGAGGAGCCCGTCGTGACCGGCTTCGACCGGGACGCGCTGCGCGACGGCCGCGCGGTCCCGGCCGCCGACGGAGCCGCGCGCAGCACGCTCGTCTCCTGCGGCCGCCCCTACGGCCAGCGGGTACGCGTCGTCGGCGAGGACCGGCGGGCCCTGGCCGACGGGCAGGTGGGCGAGATCTGGGTGCGCGGGCCGAACGTGGCCCGCGCCTACTGGCGTGACGAGACCCGCAGCGCCGAGGTCTTCGGCGCCGAGCTGGCCGGCGAGGACGGACCGTGGCTGCGGACCGGCGACCTGGGCGTGATCCACGACGGGCACCTGTACGTCACCGGCCGTATCAAGGACCTCGTCATCGTGGACGGCCGCAACCACTACCCGCAGGACATCGAGGTCACCGTGCAGGAGTCGCACGAGGCGGTGCGGCGCGACCACGTGGCGGCCTTCTCCGTGCCGGGCGCGGAGACCGAACGGCTGGTCGTGGTCGCGGAACGGTCGCGGCGCGGCGCCCAGGCCGACCCGGCCGAGGTGGGACGGGCGGTCCGGGTCGCCGTGCGCCGGCATCACGACGTGGCCGTCCACGACTTCGTGCTGGCCGAGGCCGGGGCCGTGCCGAGGACGTCCAGCGGCAAGATCGCCCGGCGGGCGTGCCTGCGGGCCTACCTCGAGGGCGCGCTTGTTTGAGTCCGCGGGCCGCCTGGTCTACCGGGGCAGGTGGACGCTGCTGGCGCTGAGCCTGGTGGCGGCCGTCCTCGTCGCGCCGCTCGGCCTGGAGCTGTTCGGCCGGATGACGGACGGCGGCTTCGAGGACCCGCGCGCCGAGTCCACCACCGCCGCCCGCTGGAACGACGACTGGTACCGCGGCAACACCCCGGACGTGGTGGTCCTCTACCGCCACCCGACCGTCAAGGTCGGCGACCCGCGCTACAAGAAGGCCGTGCACGACTCGCTGCGCGCGCTGCCCGGCAAGTACGTGCGCAGGCTGACCACGTACTGGACGACCGGCGCCAAGGAGCTGAGGTCCACCGACGAGCACGCAACCTACGCGCTGATCACGCTGAAGGGCGGCGCCCAGTCCAAGCAGAACGCCTACGCCGCCATCGCCGACCGGCTCGAACGCGTGGAGAACCTCCAGGTCAAGGTGGGCGGCTCGGTGCCGCTGCTGAAGGAGCTCAACGACCAGACCGCCGCCGACCTGGCCAGGGCCGAGGCCATCTCGATGCCGGTGCTGCTGGTGCTGCTAGTGGTGGTCTTCGGCAGCCTGGTGGCGGCCTGGCTGCCGCTGCTGGTCGGGCTGTTCGCGGTGCTCGGCGCGCTGGTGCTGCTCCGGCTGCTCACCGAGATCACCGAGGTCTCCGTCTTCTCGCTGAACGTGGTGACCATGCTCGGGCTCGGGCTGGCCATCGACTACTCGCTGTTCGTGCTGAAGGCGTTCAGGGAGGAGATCAGGGGCGGGGCGAGCAGGGAGCAGGCCGTGGTGCGGACCATGGCCACGGCCGGGCGCACGGTGGCCTTCTCCGGGCTGACCGTGGCCGCGGCGCTGCTCGGGCTGCTGCTGTTCCCGCAGATGTTCCTGCGCTCGATCGGGCTCGGCGCGGCGGCGGTCGTGCTGGTGGCGATGGCCGCGGCGCTGGTCGTCCTGCCCGCCGTGCTGGGCATCCTGGGCAAAAGGGTGGACGCCATCAGGATCACCCCCGACTTCGGCCTCGGCCGGCGGCGCGAGGGCGGCGCCTGGCACGCCATCGCCTCCAGCGTGATGAAACGGCCGCTGCTCTACCTGGTCGCGGTCGCGGTGGCGTTGCTCGCCCTAGCCGGGCCGTTCCTGCACGTGAAGTTCGGCAACGTGGACCACCGCGTGCTGCCCGCCGCGTCCGAGAGCCGGCAGGTGGCCGAGACCATCGACAGGGACTTCGCGGCCAACGCCATGTCGCCCATCGACGTGCACGTCCTGCTGGAGCGCTCCTTCACCGAGCGGGCCGCCGTCCCGGGGCCGCTGGGGCAGGGGCACGCGGTGATCAGCGAGGTCACGCCCGTCACCCCGCTCGACGTCAAGGCGTTCGCCGACCGGCTGAAGCGCCTGGACGGCGTCACCGGCGTGGACGTCTCGGGCTTCAGCCAGGATCACGGCGCGGTCAGGCTGGCCGTCCGCCACGCCGACGACCCGATGTCCGACCAGGCGCAGAACCTGGTCAAGCTGATCAGGTCGATGGCGCCGGAGCCGAACGTCCGGCAGGTCGTGGTGGGCGGATCCACCGCCGCGCAGATGGACCTCATGGACAGCCTGCTCGCCACGCTGCCGTGGATGGCGCTGGTGGTCTGCGGGGTGACCGGGGTGCTGCTGTTCGCCGCGTTCGGCTCGCTGCTGCTGCCGGTCAAGGCGCTGCTGATGAACGTGTTGTCGATCGGGGCGTCGTTCGGCGTCATCGTCTGGGCGTTCCAGGACGGTCACCTGGCCGAGGCGCTGAACTTCACCTCGACCGGGACCATCGAGGCCACCGTGACCGTGCTGATCCTGGCCGTGGTGTTCGGGCTGTCGATGGACTACGAGCTGTTCCTGCTGTCGCGGGTGCGGGCCGAGTGGCTGCGCACGCGCGACAACACCGCGGCCGTGGCCGCCGGGCTGCAGCAGACCGGCGGGCTGATCACCAGCGCGGCGCTGCTGCTGCTCGTGGTCATCGGGGCCTTCTCCACGGCCGGGATCACCATCGTGAAGCTGCTCGGGGTGGGCATGTTCGTGGCCATCGTGGTGGACGCCACGCTGGTGCGGGCGCTGCTGGTGCCGGCCACGATGCGGCTGATGGGCGAGGCGAACTGGTGGCTGCCCAGGCCGCTGCGGCGTTTCCACGCCAGGATCGACTTCCACGGGCCGCCGCCACCGCCGTACTCGGGGGCGCCGGCCGTCGTCGAGCCGCCGGCGCCCGGGCCGCCGCGGGTGCTGCCCGCCGCGCCGGTCCCGCAGGTCACCGGGCCACGCCGGACGATCAAGCCGAACCCGGACGGTCCCGGCTGGTACTGGGCCGAGGAGGACGGCGCCCCGGCGGTGACGGTCAACGGGCGGCCGGCCGTCTTCGGCGCGGACACCGACCCGGTCCCGGTCTCCGCCGAACACGACCCCGAACCCGACCCCGAACCCATCCCCGGACGCCGTCCCGAGCC
>NZ_JABCPZ010000011.1 GCF_013283785.1 Nonomuraea antri | reverse complement strand
CCGCGCCTCCTGCACCCCCGGCAACGCCGACGGCCCGGCACCCGCTCGGTGGAGCAGGCCCGGGCCGTGAACACGGCGGTCATTTCTTCGTGTAATGCAGCACGACGGTGCCGTTCTCCAGCGCCCGGCTGCTCGTCAGCTCGAACGCCGTCGGCGAGAAGTCCGTCCTGAACAGCGGCACCCCCGCCCCGGCCACCACCGGGTAGAGCTTGATGGCCAGCGCGTCGATCTCCGGCAGCAGCTGCCCCGCCAGATCCGCCCCGCCGATCAGGTAGATGTCCTTGCCCTCCTCGGCCTTCAGCTCGCGGATCTTCGCCGCCACGTCACCGGAGACGACCTCGACCGCGGGGTCGTCGTTCTTCAGCGTCGACGACACCACGTACTGCCGCAGGTGCGCGTACGGGCTGGTGATGCCCAGTTCCAGGGCCGGCTCGTAGGTGGCGCGGCCCTGGATCCCGACGTCGAAGTTCGGGTTCGGCACGTCCACGCCGAGCGGCGCCCGTACGTGGGTGGGCAGCGTGTCGGGGTACTCGGTCACGATGAAGTCGATGACGTCCTGCGTGACGGGGAAGAAGTCGGCCTCACCGCCGGGGCCGGCGATGTAACCGTCGATGGTCATTCCGATGTAGTAAACGAGCTTTCGCATTTTTCCCGCTCTCTCGATGTCCGTAAAGGTTGTCAGCGTGCGCCGCCGGGCTTGGGCAGCGGCCGGGGCCTGGGCACCGAGCGCGGCTTGGGCTGCACCCGCGGCTGCTTGCCGTGCTTCTGCGCCGGACGCCCCATCAGGTGCTGCTCGGCGACGAAGGTGCTCGGGAGGTTGAACTGAACTCGCATCTGGTTCCTCATACTCTGTGTGTAGTACTCTGTGCGGAGTGGTTTAACCGTAGTACTACATTCAGAGTGGTGTCAACACCTGACTTTTGAGGAGATGTGCCATGCGGCAGAATCCCGCACGACGAGCCGCGCTCCTGGACGCCGGCATCGAGGTGCTGGCCCGCGAAGGAGCGCGCGGCCTCACCTTCCGCGCCGTGGACGTGCAGGCCGAGGTGCCCAACGGCACGGCGTCCAACTACTTCAGCAACCGCGACGACCTGCTCACCCAGATCGCCCACCGCTTCTACGAGCGGCTGCAGCCCGACGAGGCCACGATGACCGCCTCACTGGCCGGCCCGCGCACCCGCGCGCGGTTCGAGGAGCTGATGCACGAGCTGGTCGACCGGGTCAGCGACTTCCGCTCCGGCTACCTGGCGCTGCTGGAGCTGCGCCTGGAGGCGACCCGGCGCCCCGAGCTGCGCCGCCTGCTCACCGAGCGCATCCGCGCCGACATCGACTTCAACATCAGCCACCACGAGAAGTCCGGCCTGCCCGGCGACGCGACCACCGTGGTGCTCAACTACCTGGCGCTCAACTGGCTGATCGTGGAGCGGCTGACCCTGCCCGACATCTTTCCCGAAGCGGACGTGCACCGGCTGGTGACCGAGCTGGTGGAGCGGGTGCTCCCGCCGGACGAGGGCTGAGCGGCTCAGGCGTCCGGGGTCTCCTGCTCGGCCTTGAAGGCCAGGAACTCGCGCTCCAGCTCGTCGTTCTCCGCGGCCCAGCGGCGCCGGCGCTCGGCCACCTCGTCCTCGGTCAGCGACTCGCCCAGCCACTGTTCGTAGTCGGGGTCACCAGGTTGCAGCTCCACGTACGCGTTCCCGATCAGACGCCCGTCTTCACTGCTCAGGCTCTGCGGCACGCGCAGGGTCCCGTCAGCGAGCCGGATGACGTACATGGGTACCACCTAGATTCCGTAGCGCCGGTTGAAGAACAGCATGACGTTGAGCGCCATCCGCGTGTCGCCGCCGAGCATGTCCACGAGGGCCGGGCGCTGGCGCGAGGCGATGGCGGCGAAGGCGTCGGCGAAGAACTCCTTGCGGCCGAGGCCGCCCGCCTGCCGGTGGAAGGTCGACATGAGCAGCGGCCGCACCTGCTCGTAGAGCCGCACGAACGCCGGCGAGTCCGACACCCAGTCGCCGGGGCCCGCGTCGATGTCGTCGATGGCGTGGCCGACCTCGTGCATCATCACGTCCGGCGTGGGCGAGGGGCGGTCACCCACCACGATCTTGCGCTCGCCGTAGGCGCCGGCGCAGATGTCCCAGGTGGCGCGGCCCGACGGGAGCGGCGCGCCGCGCAGGTAGCCCATGTCGTCGAGGTCCGGGACACCGCCGGGGCCGACGTAGATGCCCTCGAGGCCGGTGGCGAGCAGTTCCTTCAGCCTGTCGGGGAGCCTGGCCAGGCTCTCCACGGCCCGTACGGCGTCGGGTGAGGGTGGGCCATACCTGGCGTCCCATTGGCGGTGCAGGATGGACTCCAGCCTGCCGCAGTGCCGTAAGCCGTCGCCTCTGGAAGGGGCGTCCGGGCGGTCGGGCTGCGCTCTGGGCGGTGAGTCGTCGAGCTCGAAGTCGTACCAGGTGTACTGGGGGCGGTCGAGCACCGCGGCGGGCAGGCGTTCGCGCCACTCCCTGGGCGCGTCCAGGTGCGCGAACAGCGCCTGCTCGGGTAAGCCCGGGCTGTCGGCGCCCGGCCAGCGGCGGCGCCTGTCGTCCTGCTCACGCGCGGGGTTCTCGGGCGGCCGCGGCGACTCTGGCTGTCGGCGGCGGGCGTCCGACCAGAAGGAGCGGTCGGCGTCCGGCGGGGCCTCGCCCCTGCGCGAGAACAGGTACGACCCGCGCCGCCACCACCGCCCGCGCCGGTGACGCCCCTTGTCGTTGGGCTCTCTGCCGCCGGAAAAGGCCATCGCACCTCTCAACGCCATGGTGCCCCGCACGCCGAATCGTGTCCCACGGTACGACGCTGATCTTCTGGAGTCACCCGATATGGGACATCCTGACGGCACGATCACGCTGTGGATGACTTACAGTTCGGGTCATGGCAGGTGTTCTGATCGGCCTGGCGCTGCTGGCCTTCTGGCTCTACTCGCTCTTCGACGTCATCACGACGCCTGAAGAGGAGGTACGGAACGTGCCAAAGATGCTCTGGTTGCTCCTCGTCGCGCTGGTGCCCGTACTCGGCGGTGCGATCTGGATGCTGCGCGGGCGTCCGCGCGAGGTCCGCGAAGCCTGGCCGGTGCCGCCGCACTCCGGCGCCCCGGGCGTGCCCAAAGGCCCCGACGACGACCCCGAGTTCCTGCGAGACCTCGAACGCCGCATGCGCGGCGACGACTGAGAAAGCCCGCGCCGTCGGTCAGGACGCCGGCGCGGGCAGAACGGCTCTCCCCCGGCTAGCCGACGTCGGCGTAGCTGTGCAGGCCGGAGATGAAGATGTTCACGCCGATGAGGTTGAACAGCAGGCACGCGAACGCCAGGAGCTGCACGATCGTCGCGTTCCTGCCCCGCCACCCGGCCGTCACGCGGGCGTGCAGGTAGGCGGCGTAGGCCACCCAGGTGATGAACGACCAGACCTCCTTGGGGTCCCAGCCCCAGTAGCGGCCCCAGGCGCGGTCGGCCCAGAGCGCGCCGGCGATCACGGCGAACGTCCAGATGGGGAACGAGATCACGATCGCCTGGTGCGCCACCCGCTCCAGGTCCTCGCGCGAGGGCAGCCGCGACAGCCCGTCGCCGCGCACCAGGTACAGGATCCCCGACACCCCGGCGAGCACGAACAGGCCGCTGGACACGATGGCCGCGCTGACGTGGATGGCCACCCAGTACGAGTTCAGCGCCGGCACCACCGGCCCAGCCGTCGTGTAGAGCACCTTGACCGCGAAGCCGAGGCCGAGCGCGGCCGCCAGCATGACGAACGGGCCCAGGAAGCGCACGTTCTGCCTGAGGTGGGTGCCCAGGAACGCGCTCACCGCGGCGAAGCAGATCGCCACCACGAACTCGTACATGTTGCCCCACGGCCACCGGTCGACGGCCAGGCCGCGGGTGATGACGGCGGCCAGGTTGGCGGCCCAGCCGAGCCAGCCCAGCGCGAGCGCCACCAGGGCGACCTTGCGCGTCCACGCCGGCTCGGGCGTGGCCGCCGCGGCCTCGGCAGGGGGCTCGGGCGACGGCTCGCCGCCCGCCCCCGCGGCCACCGCGACCGGCTGCTTCACCGCGGCCGACGCGTTGCCGCGGGCCCGGCCGAAGGCCAGCTCCAGCGCGAACGCGAGCATGGCGAAGACGTAGAGCAGGACGGCTGCGACGACGAAAAGGTCGCTCAGCTCGGCGAGTTGCTCAGCGGGCATCCTTGTCTCCTGCTGATAGAACCTTGACGATGTCGGCGAACTCCTCGGCGAAGCCCGCCGCTGAGCCCTCGGTACGGGTGAGGCCGGCCACGTCGACCGTGCCGTCCTTGACGCGGACGAACACCCGGCGGCGCCGGATGGTCAGCGACAACACGATGGCCACGATCGCCGTGCTGGAGGCCAGCAGGGCGGGCACGCGCCCCGGGTCGTAGGCGATCTGCAGCGTGATCCACTTCTTCACGCCGGTGTATTCCAGCCTGCCCTGACCGTCGGGCAGGTCGAGCCCCTGGCCGACGGCCAGCGGCGTGGGCGAGGTGGTCGGCATGAGCAGCGGCTTGAGCTGCTTCATGAGGTGGTCGGGCGCGATCTTGTAGACCGACTGCGGCTCGCCCGAGCGCAGGCCGAGGTCGCCGGTGAACCCGGTCAGCACCTGCACCTCGGGGTTGAGCTGGCCGGGGAAGATGGAGTTGTAGCTGCCGTCGCTCATCTTGGTGCTGGTCGGCAGGAACAACATCTGGAACGCCAGCGGGGTCGGCTGCGCGTCGGGCGCCTTGAGCACGCACGTCGACAGGAACGTCGCCTTGACGTCGATCAGGCACGGCACCGGCCCGTCGAAGGCCACCTGGCCCTTGCTGTCGGTGACCTTGAAGACCGGGGCGTAGCCGTGGCCGATCAGGTAGGTCTGCGTGCCGTCGACCTCCAGCGGCTCGTTGACCTTGAGCTCGTAGTCGCGGGCCGGGCCGCCCGGGGTGTCGTTGACCCGGAGGTAGGCGGAGTAGTCGAGCTCCTGCCCGCGTTTGTCGCCCTCGACCTGGTAGGTGGCCTGGAAGTCCTTCAGCGTGAACGAAAACGGTTCGAGCGATTCCGCCGACACCCGCGGCCCGGGGATGAACCGGTCGTAGGCGGCCACCGTGTTGGCGAAGCCGTCCTCCTCGACGATCAGGACGTTGCCGCGGTAGCCGTACAGGGAGCCGAACGCCACCGCGAGCAGGATGCCGACCAGCGCCACGTGGAAGAACAGGTTGCCGGTCTCGCGCAGGTAGCCCTTCTCCGAGGAGACCCAGCCGTCGCCGGTCTCGACCCGGAAGCGCAGCTTGCGCAGCCGGCGCGCGGCCTCGTCGACGGTGAGGTCGCTCTCGAACGAGACGTGGTGCGGCAGGCGCGAGAGCCGCTTGGGCGCGGCCGGCGGACGCCGCCGCAGCTCACGCACATAGGTCGCGGTACGCGGGACGATGCAGCCGATGAGCGAGGTGAACAGCAGCAGGTAGACGGCCGCGAACCAGGTCGAGGTGAAGACGTCGAAGAGCTGGAACCTGTCGTACCACTCGGCCAGCCCCGGGTTCTGCTGGTAGAGCTGGGCGACCTTGTCGGGCTCGACGCCGCGCTGCGGGATGAGCGAGCCGGGCACCGAGCCGAGCGCGAGCAGGAACAGCAGGATCAGCGCCGTCTTCATCGCGGTGAGCGTGCGCCAGCACCACCGCAGCCAGCCGACCAGCCCCAGCTTGACGTGCTTGGGCGCCTGCTCTCTCTCCAGCTCGTCGACGCTCATCAGATGCTCGGCCTAAAGGTGCCGATCAGACCCTGCATGGACGCGATCATTTCTCCCCACAGGCCGGTCACCAGCATCACACCGACCGCCACCATCATCCCGCCGCCGATCCTGGTGATCAGCCGGGAGTGCTTGCGTATCGCGCGGAACGTGCGCAACGCCTTACTGTAGGCGAGCGCGGCGCCCAGGAAGGGCAGGCCGAGACCCAGCGCGTACGCCATGGCCAGCAGCGCGCCGCGCGGCGCGCTGCCCTCGTTGAGCCCGAGCGTCATCACCACGGCCAGCGTCGGCCCGATGCACGGGGTCCAGCCGAGCCCGAACACCACGCCGAGCAGCGGCGCCCCGGCCAGGCCCGCCGAAGGCACGCGGTGGATGCGCACGTCGCGCATCAGCCCCGGGATCACGCCGAGGAAGGCCAGCCCGAGCAGGATGGTCAGCACGCCGAGCACCCTGGTGATGACCGCGGCGTTGGTCAGCAGCATCGAGCCGAGCCCGCCGAACAGCGCCCCGCCGAGCATGAACACCACCGCGAACCCGGCCACGAACAGCGCGGTGCCCAGCACCAGCCGGCCGCGCTTGGGATCGGCGCTCATGCCCGTCACGTACGACAGGTAGCCGGGCACCAGCGGCAGCACGCACGGCGAAAGGAACGACACCAGGCCGGCCAGGATCGCGATCGGCACCGCGAGCAGCAACGACCCGGAGGCGACGATCTCACTCATCGCGCGCTCTGCTCATCACGTATCCGGGTCACGGCGTTCATCAGGTCGGTGTACTTGACCGCGCCCAGCGCCCTGGCCGCGATCCTGCCCTGCTTGTCGATGATCAGCGTGGACGGGATCGCCGCCGGCGGCACCGTGCCCTGGAAGGCCAGCGCCACCTGGCCCGGCTGGTCGAAGATGTGCGGGTAGCCGGTCTTCTCGGTGCGCTCGAAGGCGATCGCGTCGGCCTTGCGGTCCTTGAAGTCGATGCCGATGAACTCCACCGCGCCCTTGGTCTGGGCGGCGACCTCCCTGAGCACCGGCGCCTCGGCCCGGCACGGCCCGCACCACGACGCCCAGAAGTTGAGCACCACGACCTTGCCCTGGTGCGCGGCCAGCGACGCGGTGCCGCCGTCGAGCGTGGGGCCCTGGACCGCGGGCGCCGGCTTGCGCTCGCTCGCGTCGAACACCTGCATCTTGCCGTCGCCGGGGACGAAGCGGGTGTCGCCCGCCTGGGGCTGCCCGCCCTGGTTGCCCGCGCAACCGGCGGCCAGGACAGCCATGAGGACGAGGGAGACGAACTTGGCGCGCACGGGAGGAAGATCTCCTTGTACTACAACCGGTAGAGCTTGCAACTCTACCTCCGGGGTCGCGCGGGCCGGACACCAGGCCGGGACATAGCCCGGATCAGGCTCCCGGGATGGTCGGGCCGCTGTTCAGCGACCCGGCGGGCTCGCTGTAGCCGATGCTCATCAGGCGGTCGCCGTCGAAGCTGAACGTGGTCAGGCTGGCCAGCGAGCACTGCCTGCGCCGCGGGTCGTGCCAGAGCCTGCGGCCCTCGGCCGCGCACCTGATGGCCCAGATCGGCAGCTGATGGCTGACCAGCACCACCTCGTGCCCGCGGGCCGCCGCGCGCGCCTCGTCGACCATCGACTTCATGCGCGCCACGATCTGCGGGTACGCCTCGCCCCACGACGGGCGCAGCGGGTTCCAGAAGTAGCGGTAGTTGCGCGGGTTGCGCAGCACGGCCAGGCCCTGGCCGATCACCCGGCCTTCGAGCAGGTTGCCCGCCTCGATCAGCCGGTCGTCCTTGATCACGTCGAGGCCGAGCTTCGTGGCGAGCGGGGCCGACGTCTCCTGTGCGCGCTCCAGCGGTGAGCTGTAGAGCGCGACGATGTCACGGCCGCCGATCGCCTTGGCGACCGTCTCGGCCATGAGGTTGCCTGTCTCCGACAGGTGGTAACCCGGCAGCCGCCCGTACAGGACGCCGTTCGGGTTGTGCACCTCTCCGTGGCGCAGCAGGTGGACGACGGTGGTTTCAGCCATGGTGAGCCACAGCCTATCCGCTTCGATGGCCGGTATAGGCGGGGCCCGCCTGGGCGGTTTCGCGCGTCCTGGGTAGAGTCGAGCCGAACGCGCCTAGGGTTCCGCGTCCGGCCCGCCGAGCTGACCGACAATCAGGGCAGGAAGACAGGTCCGAGCGGCGCCCCGGCCCCGGCGTGGGGCCGCACAGCTGACGGGACAAAAGCCTGGAGGCTCCTATCCGCTCGACACGGAAGGAGTCGCCTCGTGAGTCCATGGGCGCTCGTCCTCGTTCTCGTCGCCGCCGTCGCGCACGCCTGCTGGAACCTGCTCAGCAAGAAGGCCTCCCAGGCCGACGGCATCGTCTTCCTGTGGCTGGTGGCCGCCGCCGCCACGGTGATCTGGGCGCCGCTGTTCGCCGGGTTCCTGCTGGTCACCGGGGTCCGTCCGACGTGGACCGACCTCGGGCTCGCCGGGGTGAGCACGCTGGTGCACCTGGGGTACTTCGTGCTGCTGCAGCTCGGCTATCGCAAGGGCGACCTGTCGGTGGTCTATCCGGTGGCCAGGGGCACCGGGCCGATGCTGGCGAGCCTGGTCGCGGTGCTGATGCTGGACGAGCGCCCGGGCCCGCTGGGCGTCGCCGGGATCCTGCTGGTCGGCGCCGGGGTGTTCCTGATGAGCGGGGGCCGGGGGGCGGCCGACCTGAAGGGGACGGCGTTCGGGCTGGCGGTGGGGTTGTTCATCGCCGCCTACACGGTGTGGGACTCCCAGGTGGTGAGCGCGTTCGCGGTGGCGCCGATCATGCTGAACTACCTGGGCGAGACCGGGCGGGCGCTGGTGCTGACCCCGGCGGTGCTCGGAACCGGGCGGCGGGCGCTGATCCGGCCAATCTGGCGCGAGCACCGGTTCGGGATCCTGGGCGCGGCGGTGCTGATCTTCCTGTCGTACCTGCTGGTGCTGTTCGCCTTCCAGCTCGCGCCGGTCAGCGTGGTCGCGCCGGCGCGCGAGGTGAGCGTGCTGATCGCGGTGGTGCTCGGCGGGCGGCTGCTGGCCGAGGGCGACCTGCGGCGGCGGCTGCTCGCGGCGGGCGTGATGCTCGGCGGGGTCGTGGCCATCGCGCTCAGTTGAGCCGGGAGTCGCTCAGTTGAGCCGGGGGACGTTCAGTTGAGCGCCCAGACGGTCTCCTGGCGGCGGCTGGATTCGACGATGGCCTCGACCGTGGCCCTGATCGCCGGACGCCGGGCCGCGTCGGTGCGCCAGACGGCGTAGATCCTGCGCGTCTGCACCGGCCTGAGCTGCACGATGCTGACACCGTCGGGCACGCAGTCGCGGCCGAGCCGCGGCACGATCGCGCAGCCCAGCCCGGCGGCCACCAGCGCGAGCTGGGTCGGGTACTCGTCGGCCATGCAGGAGATCTCGGGTTCGAGCTGGGCGCTGCGCAGCGTGAACACCAGCCAGTCGTGGCAGACCGTGCCGGGCGTCGAGCTGATCCACCGCTCGCCGTGCAGCGCGGCCAGCTCCACCTCCTCGCGGCCGGCCAGCGGGTGGTCGGCGGGCAGCACCACGTCGGCCACGTCGTCGAGCAGCGTGGCGCGGGAGAGACCGTCGGGGATGGCCATCGGGCGGTTCATCCAGTCCTGGATCACACCCAGGTCCAGCTCGCCCCTGGCCACCTCGCGGACCACGCGTTCCGGCTCGCGCTCGTTCAGCTGGATGTACAGGTCGGGGTGGCGCCGGCGGAGCGAGACCATCGCGTGCGGCATCAGGCCGCGCGTGGCGGTGGCGAACGCGCCGATGTTCAGCCGGCCCACGACCTGGCCGCGCAGCGCCTCGAAGTCGGCCTCGGCGGTCTCGACCAGGGCGAGGATGCGTTCGGCGTGGTCGGCGAGCAGCCCGGCGGCGTCGGTCAGCCGCACGCCGCGCCCGTTGCGCTCCACCAGCCGGGCGCCGGTCTCGCGTTCGAGCTTGGCGATCTGCTGGGACACCGCGGACGGCGTGACCATGAGCGCGTCGGCCGCCGCGCCCACCGAGCCATAGACGTGAACTGCGTGAAGGGCCTTGAGCCGGTTCAGGTCCAACATGTAAGCCAGCCTAAAGGGTTTAGCGTAGAAAGTCTCGCTTGTCCTTCAATCTGTAGCAAACGAAAATATATGTATGCGAATCCTTAAGAACAAGAAGCAGTCCCAGCAGCGCACGACCACCTCCTACCTGAAGGTGCTGGCGGAGCAGGCGCGCGAGCAGCGCATCCGCTACCAGAAGGTTGCGTGAGACCACGCCACCTCGCCCTGGCCGTCGGCCTGGCGGCGGTGTGGGGGGTCAACTTCGTCGTCATGCAGGTGGGGCTGAATCACTTCCCGCCGCTGCTGTACGCGGGGCTCAGGTTCACCCTGGCGGCCTTCCCCGCCCTGCTGTTCGTCGGCCGGCCCGCGGTGGCCTGGCGCTGGGTGTTCGGCGTCGCGGCCACGATCGGCGTCGGCCAGTTCGGCCTGCTGCTGGTGGGCATGCGGGCCGGGATGCCGGCCGGGCTGACCTCCCTGGTCCTGCAGACACAGGCGTTGTTCACCGTGCTGTTCGCGGTGACGCTGCTGCGTGAGCGGCTCACCGCCCGGCGCGTGATCGGCCTGGCCGTCGCGTTCTGCGGGCTGGCGCTGGTGGCGTTCGACGTCGGCGCGTCCGGCCCGCTGGGCGCGTTCGCCCTGTGCGTGGCCGCCGCCGCGGCCTGGGGCCTGGGCAACGTGGTCCAACGTCGGAGCGCGCCGCCCGACGCGCTGCGGTTCATGGTGTGGGTGAGCGCGTTGTCCGCGCCGCCGCTCCTGCTGCTGTCGTTCCTGCTGGAGGGCGCGCCTTCGCTGGCCGCGCCGGCCGAGGGCTGGTGGTCGCTGGCGTACGTGGCGTTCGTCTCGACGCTGGGCGGCTTCGGGGTGTGGGGGTTCCTGCTGCGGCGTTACGACGCCTCGACGGTGGCGCCGTACACGCTGCTGGTGCCGGTGTTCGGGATGTCGTCGGCGGCGCTGGCGACTGGCGAGCCCCTGTCGGCGCCGAAGCTCGCCGCCGCCGCGCTGATCGTCTGCGGTGTCCTGTATGCGGGCACCAGACCGCGGGCCAGGCGGCCGGCGCCGCCCGAGCCCGCGATGGAGACGGCGCTCAAACCCTGAGCGCCTACAGCACCGCCGCTGCCGCCTTCGCCGCGTGCGGGAGGGCGGCGGCGATGCGGTCGAGCGCCTCGTCGTCGTGGGCGGCCGACAGGAACCACGCCTCGTACGCCGACGGCGGCAGGTAGACGCCCTGCTCCAGCATCGCGTGGAAGAACGCGGTGAACGCCTGGGTGTTCTGCCGCTGGGCCTCGGCGAAGTTCGTCACCGGGCCGTTGGTGAAGAAGATCGAGAACAGGCTGCCCGCGCGCTGCAGCCGGTGCGGCACCCCGGCCTCGGCCAGCGCGCCCGCCGCGGCCTCGCCCACCGCGACCGCGGCGGCGTCGACCCTGGCGTAGGCGTCGGCGTCGAGCGCGCGCAGGGTGGCCGCGCCGGCCGCGCAGGCCAGCGGGTTACCTGCCAGCGTGCCCGCCTGGTAGACCGGGCCTTCCGGGGCGAGGTTCGCCATGACGTCCGCCCGGCCGCCGAACGCCGCCGCGGGCAGGCCGCCGCCCATGACCTTGCCGAACGTCATCAGGTCGGCGTCGACCGGGTCGAGCCCGTACCAGCCGGACGGCGACACGCGGAAGCCCGTCAGCACCTCGTCGATGATCAGCAGGGCGCCGTTGGCGGTGCACAGCTCGCGCAGCCGCGCGTTGAACCCCGGCTCGGGCGGCACGACGCCCATGTTCGCCGGGCACGCCTCGGTGATCACGCAGGCGATCTCGGCCGCCGCGAACGCCTCTTCCACCGCCTCGATGTCGTTGTACGGCAACACGATCGTGTCGGCCGCCGACGCCCCGGTGACGCCAGGCGTGTCGGGCAGCCCGAACGTCACCACGCCCGACCCGGCGGAGGCCAGCAGCGCGTCGACGTGCCCGTGGTAGCAACCGGCGAACTTGATCACCTTGGACCGCCCGGTGAACCCGCGGGCCAGCCGCACCGCGCTCATGGTCGCCTCGGTGCCCGAGCTGACCAGGCGCACCTTCTCCACCGGCGCGACCCGGCCCACGATGGCCTCGGCCAGCTCCACCTCGCCCGGCGTGGCGGTGCCGTAGGAGAACCCGCTGGACATGGCCTTGCTCACGGCCTCGACGACGGCCGGGTGGCGGTGGCCGAGGATCATCGGGCCCCAGGAGCACACCAGGTCGACGTAGCGGTTGCCGTCGACGTCCGTGATGTAGGGCCCCTCGCCCGAGGCCATGAACCGCGGCGTGCCGCCCACGGCGCCGAACGCGCGCACCGGGGAGTTGACGCCGCCGGGCACGACGGCCTTGGCACGGGTGAACAGGTCTTCGGAGTTCTGTATGCGGCTCACTCGAACCAGGTTATCCCCGCCGGTCGCCGCCCCCATCGCCACCCGCCGTGTGCTCCAGGACCGCGGGGACGACGACGTCCCACACCTCGCGCGGCGGCATCTGGTGCCCGACGCCGGGCAGCGGGACGAGCCGCGCCCCGGGGATCTCGCGGGCCAGCGCCTCGCCGTGCCCGAACGGCAGCAGCGGGTCCTTCGTGCCGTGCAGCACCAGCGTCGGCGCGGTGATCTCGCCCAGCCGGGGCCTGACCGGCTCGCCGAAGCCGACCTGCCAGTGGTTGGTCGCGGTGGCCATGTTCCGGCTGCGGTCGAAGGCGCGGCCGGCGATGTGGCGCACCCGTTCCTCGTCGACGGGCAGGTCGCCGGCGAAGGTGTGCTCGCCGGCCAGGAAGTAGGCGATGACCGACTCCCTGTCGGACCAGTCGGGTCCCGGCGCCGGCTCGGCGAACCGCTTGGCCAGTTCGTCGCTCATGGGCGGCAGGTCGTCGCCGCCCGGGCCGGTGGAGATGAGGATGAGCGTGGCGACGCGCTCCGGATGCTCGACGGCCAGGTGCTGGGCCAGGCTGCCGCCCATGGAGACGCCGGCCACGTGCGCCCGCTCGACCCCGTACGCGTCGAGCACGCCCAGCGCGTCTGTGACCAGGTCGGACTCGGTGTACGGCGGCGCGCCCACCGGGAAGGCGGTGGAGCGGCCGGTGTCGCGGGTGTCGTAGCGGATGACCTGCCTGCCCTCGGCCAGGCGGTGGCAGAGGTCGTCCTCCCACCAGTCCATGCTCGACTCGGCCCCGGCGATGAGCAGGATGGCCGGGTCGCCCGGCTTGCCGAAGGACTGGGTGCACAGCTCGATGTCGTCGACTCGGACGATGCGCTCACTCATGCCAGCACCGTACTTCTAAATTCGTAGTGTGCGCTACTATTTTCATAGTAAGAGGAGGACGTGATGACGGGAAAGCGGACCTACGGGCAGGCGTGCCCGATCGCCCACGCGCTCGACCTGGTCGGCGAGCGGTGGGCCCTGCTGGTGGTGCGCGAGCTGCGGCTCGGCCCGCGGCGATTCGCCGAGCTGCAGGCCGCGCTGCCCGGCGCCGGCCCGAGCGTGCTGGCGCAGCGCCTGCGCGAGCTGGTGCGGGTGGGCGTGCTGCGCCACCGCACGCTGCCGCCGCCCGCCTCGGCCAAGGTGTACGAGCTGACGGAGTGGGGCGCCGAGCTGGAGCCGGTGTTCGCCGCGCTGCGGGTGTGGGGGATGCGCTCGCCGGTGGTCCCGCTGGAGGGCGAGCTGAGCGCCGACACGATCTTCCTCGGTCTGCGGGCCTACTTCCCCGGAGAGCCCGATCCCGGGTGGTCGGCGTCGTACCGGTTCGAGGTGGAGCGCGAGGTCTATCACGTCGAGGTGACGCGGGGCGCGCTCACGACGGTGATGCGCGGGGATCGTCCCGGGCGTCCTGACGCGGTGGTGACGGCCGGGCCTGACGCGCTGCGCGCGGTGCTCGGGCACGAGCGCGCGCTGGCCGCCGCGATCGAGTCGGGCGAGCTGACGGTGACGGGAGACGTGGCGGCGGTGCGGCGCCTGGTCGAGGCGGCGCCCCGGCCCCCGCGCACGGGAGCCGCGGCCGGCTAGTCGCGACCGGCTAGTCACGGCAGGCCAGTCACGGCAGGCCGGCCTCGGCCGGTCAGTCCGCCAGCCACTCCAGGATGCGCAGCGGGTCGGGCAGCGGCCGGCCGTCAGGGGCGCGCAGCCACGACACCGGCTGCCCGGTGGGCAGCAGCGACGGCGGCGCGAGCACGTAGCTGTCGCGGCAGTGCCACCTCAGGCCCGGCGTGTCGTCGATCATCGCCGGGTCGCAGTCGAGATGACACGACCACCATTCGTCCTCGTCCTCCGGGTTGCCCCGGGTGGCCACGTAAAACAAGACCCGGTCGCCGTTCGCGGCGACCGGGCCTGGGTGGGCTTCTGCGTTGTCGATTCGGGTGAGGGCGGAGAGCCCGGCGGACAGGGGTACGTCGAACACGTCGAAGACCCGGCCCGTGGGCAGGATGACGTTGGCCTCGGGCTCGGCCTGCCACCAGCGGGTGAGCTGGGCCGTGTCGGTGGTGGCCTGCAGCTGCCAGGCGGGCGAGAGCGGATGCGCGCCCGGGTCGGGACACCCCACCCGGTCGCACGAGCACGCGCGGGCGCCCTGGGACAACGGGTGGGCGCCGGGCACCACGGGCCAGCCGAGTGCCGCGTAGTCGAGCACGGCGTCGATTCGCGTCGGGCGCGACCGCTTTTTGGTACGCCGAGCCAGTGGTACCCCCACCATGGTGTCTCCCGTCGAAGTCACAGCGCCTGAGGAGGCCCCGGCTCCGGGCCCTACGCACACCCCGGGACACACCAGCACTTGTTATCGCACTCTAACGCACAGGCCCCACGAGTTGACGGGAAACCCCTAGGTTAGAGGCCGCGTGCGACCTCGGTCGCCCAGTAGGTCAAGATCAGGTCGGCGCCCGCCCGCTTGATCGCCACCAGCGATTCCATGATCATCCGCTCGCGGTCCACCCAGCCGTTGGCCGCCGCCGCCTCGACCATCGCGTACTCGCCGCTCACCTGGTAGGCCGCCACCGGCACGTCGGACTCGGCGCGGAAGGCGCTGATGACGTCCAGGTAGGCCAGGGCCGGCTTGACCATGACCGCGTCGGCGCCCTCGGCCAGGTCGAGCCGCAGCTCCCGCAGCGCCTCCTCCAGCGGGCCCGCCGGGTCCTGCTGGTGGGTGCTGCGGTCGCCGAACTGCGGCGCGCACTCGGCGGCGTCGCGGAACGGCCCGAAGAAGGCCGAGGCGTACTTGGCGGAGTAGGCCAGGATCGGCACGTTCGCGTGGCCGGCGCCGTCGAGCGCCGCCCTGATCACGCCCACCTGGCCGTCCATCATCCCGCTCGGCGCCACCATCTGGGACCCGGCCTCGGCCTGGGCCACCGCGATGGCGGCGTAGCGCTCCAGCGTGGCGTCGTTGTCGACGTCGCCGGACGGGGTCAGGATGCCGCAGTGCCCGTTGTCGGTGAACTCGTCGAGGCACGTGTCGGCCATCACCACGAGCGCGTCGCCGACCTCGGCGACCACGTCGCGCAGCGCCCGGTTGAGCACGCCGTCGGGGTCGTCGGCGGCCGAGCCGCGGGCGTCCTTGACCGCCGGGATGCCGAACAGGATCAGCCCGCCCACGCCCGCCTCGGCGGCGTCGTGCGCGGCCTTGCGCAGCGAGTCTCGCGTGTGCTGCACCACGCCGGGCATCGAGGCCACCGGCTGCGGCTCGTCGAGCCCTTCCTTGACGAACATCGGCAGGATCAGGTCGGCGGCGTGCAGCCGCGTGCCCGACACCATGCGCCGCATCGCCGGGCTGCGGCGCAGCCTGCGCGGCCGCGCGACGGGGAACTGCGCGCTCACTTGGTCCTCCTCCTGGCGCCTCTGCGGTTCTGCGACGGCTTGCGCGGGGTGTCACCGGCCGCCACGGCGGCCTGACGCTGCTTGGCCCCGTACTCGGCCAGCGCGGACGCCAGCGCGGACGCCGACGGCCTGTCGGCCATGACGTCGACCCTGAGCCCGAACTCCTCGGCCGTCTTGGCCGTCTGCGGCCCGATGACCGCGATCACGGTGACGTTGTGCGGCTTGCCGGCGATGCCGACCAGGTTCCGCACCGTGGACGACGAGGTGAACAGCACCGCGTCGAACCCACCGCCCTTGATCGCCTCACGGATCGGCGCGGGCGGCGGCGCGGCGCGGACCGTGCGGTAGGCCGTGACGTCGTCGCACTCCCAGCCCAGCTCGGTGAGCCCGGCCACCAGCGTGTCGGTCGAGATGTCGGCCCGCGGCAGCAGCACCCGGTTGATCGGGTCGAGCATCGAGTCGTACGGCGGCCACTCGGCCACCAGGCCCTCCGACGACTGCTCGCCCGAGGGCAGCAGGTCGGGCTTCACGCCGAACTCCACCAGCGCCCTGGCCGTGGCGTCGCCCACGGCGGCCACCTTGAGCCCGGCGAAGGCCCGCGCGTCGAGCCCGTACTCCTCGAACTTCTCGCGCACCGCCTTCACCGCGTTGGCGCTGGTGAAGGCCACCCACTCGTAGCGCCCGGTGACCAGGCCCTTGATCGCGCGGTCCATCTGCTGCGGGGTGCGCGGCGGCTCGACCGAGATGGTCGGCACCTCCTCGGGCACCGCGCCGTACGAGATGAGCTGCTCCGACAGGCTCTTGGACTGCTCCTTGGTGCGCGGCACGAGCACCCGCCAGCCGAACAGCGGCTTGGTCTCGAACCACGACAGCTTCTCGCGCAGGCCCACGGCCTCGCCGACCACGATCAGCGCGGGCTCGGTGAAACCGGCGTGCTTGAGATCGGGCTGCAGCCGGCCCAGCGAGGACACCACGGTGTACTGCTCGGTGGTGGTGCCCGCGCTGCTGACCGCGACCGGGGTGGTGTCCGGCTTGCCGCCGGCGATCAGCGCCTTGCCGATGGCCACCGCGTCGGCGACGCCGTTGTAGATGACCAGCGTGCCGCGCGTGGCCGCGTGCGCGGCCCAGTCCTGCTCGTGCGCGGCGTCGACGATCCTGAACTCGGGCACGGCCGTCGCCGGCGGGATGCCCGCGTAGGTGAGCACGGCGGTCGCGGGCGGCACGCCGGGCACGATCTCGAAGTCCACCTCCGCGGCCGCGCAGGCCCCGACCTCCTCGGTGATCGAGGAGAACAACATCGGGTCGCCTTCGCACAGACGCACCACGAGCGCGCCCTTCTCGGCGCGCTCGAGGTAGTCGCCCTCGACGACGTCCACGCCGGGGCGGCAGTGCCGCAGCAGCGGGACGCGCTGTTCCTCACCGCGCAGCGGTTCGGGCAGGACGACGAGGTCGGCCTTGCCGAGCAGCTCGGCGGCGCGGAGCGTCAGCAGGTTCGGGTCACCGGGACCCGCGCCGACGAAGGCGACGAAACCGGAGGTCGGACTATCGGAGCTCAATGGGAATGCTCCCCCATCAATCTGTCGGCCCCTTCGGCGATCATCTCGGCCGCGAGGCGGCGGCCCAGGGTGACTGCCTCCGAAGGAGAGCCGGCGGCGGACTTGCGGACCGCTTGCGTGCCGTCGAGAGCGACGACCTCCGCGGTCAGGTTCAGAGTGTGCCCGTCATCGACCGCGAACGCACCCACGGGCGCGGAGCAGCCGGCTTCGAGCGCGGCCAGCACGGCGCGCTCGGCGGCCACCGCGGAGCGGCTGCGCGGGTCGTCGAGCACGCCCAGGAAGTCGACGAGATCGGCGCGCGCCGACAGGCACTCGACCGCCAGGCAGCCCTGGCCCGGCGCGGGCAGCAGCTCCTCGATCTCGAAGATCTGGGCGATCTCCGCGCTGCGGCCGATCCTGGCCAGCCCGGCCGAGGCGAGCACGACCGCGTCGAGCTCGCCCGAGGTGACCTTGCCGATGCGCGTGTCGGCGTTGCCGCGGATCGGGACGTACCGCAGATCGGGCCTGATCGCGCGGAGCATGGCGATCCTGCGCGGCGAGCCGGTGCCGACCTTGGCGCCGGTGGGCAGGTCGGCGAACTTGTGCGGGCCGACCAGCGCGTCGCGGTGGTCGTGCCTGGTGGGCAGCGCGGCCAGGGTGAAGCGTTCGTCCTGCTTGGTCGGCAGGTCCTTCAGCGAGTGCACGGCGAAGTCGATCTCGCCCTCGATCAGCTTGTCGCGCAGGCCGGTGACGAACACGCCGGTGCCGCCGAGCTGCGCCAGCGCGGCCTTGGTCACGTCGCCGAACGTGGTGACGCCGACGAGCTCGATGGTGGCGCCGGTGGCCGCGGTGTAGTCGTCGGCGACCATCTGGGACTGGGCGGTCGCCAGGAGGCTGCGCCTGGTTCCCAGCCGGAGCGCGTCCGTCCGCGATGTCACAGCTCCACCTCCCTCACGGCCTCGGGCATCTTCGGATCCAGATTGAACAGCTCGCGCAGCGCTTCCGCATAATGATCCCCTCCTGGGGAGGTGGCGAGCTGCTTGACACGCACAGTGGGCTCGTGAAGCAGCTTGTCAACGACCCGCTGCACGGTCATGGCGACCTCGTCCCTGGCCTTGGTGTCGAGATCGGGAACGCGCATCAGCAGGCGGCCGAGCTCTGACTCGACCACGCCCGCGGCTTTGCTGCGCAGCGCGACCACGGTCGGGGTGACCTTGGCGGCGCGCTCGGCGTCCAGGTACGCGTTCAGCTCCTCCGACACCAGCAGGCGCACCGCGGCGACCGAGTCGCCCTCGCGCGAGCCGATGCCGGACTCCTGGATCGTCTCCAGGTCGACCAGCGTGACGCCGGGCACCCGGCGCACCTCGGGGTCGATGTCGTGCGGCAGCGCCAGGTCGAGGAGGAACGCGCCGCGGCTCACCATGTCGGCGGTGATCACGTGGCGTCCGGCGCCGGTGCAGGTGATGACGATGTCGGCCGCCGCCAGCTCTCGGGGAACCGCGGAGAACTCCACCGCCCGGCCGCCGACCGTCTCGGCCAGCCGCGCGCCTCGCTCGTACGTCCTGTTGGCCACCACGATGTCGGTGACACCCATGCGGGCCAGCGTGGCCGCGGCCAGCGAGCTCATCGAGCCCGCGCCGACCACCAGCGCCCGCCGCCCGGCCAACTCGCCGGCCAGCGCGAGACCGGCGGTGACCAGCGACGCCCCCGCCTGGTCGATGCCGGTGTCGGTGTGCGCGCGCTTGCCCACCCGCAGCGCCTGCTGCACCAGCTCGTTGAGCGTGGCGCCGACGGTGCCCTGCCGCTGCGCCAGATTGAGCGCCTGGCGCACCTGGCCGAGGATCTGGCCCTCGCCGACGACCATGGAGTCGAGTCCGCACACCATCGAGAACAGGTGCTCGACGGCCCGCTCCTCGTAGTGCACGTACAGGTGCGGGGTCAGTTCCTCCACCGGGACGCCCGAGTGCACGCCGAGCAGCGCGCTGATGGCGTTGACCGCGGCGTGGAAACGGTCGACGGTCACGTAGACCTCGACCCTGTTGCACGTGGAGACCACCATGGCCTCCGCCACGCAGGCGTCCTGCTGGACGTCGTGCAGGAGTTTGACGAGCGCGTCACCGGTGACGGAGACCCGCTCCAAAAGGGCCACCGGAGCGGTCCGGTGGCTCAGTCCGATTGCCAGAACACTCATTGACCGTCCACCGCCATGAGTGGCCCCCCAGCCTTGCGTTGCTCGTGGAACGCGAGAATCTGCAGTTCGATTGATAGGTCGACCTTACGAACATCGACGCTGTCCGGAACGGAAAGAACGACGGGGGCGAAGTTCAGGATGCTGGTCACGCCGACCGCCACCACGCGATCGCACACTTCCTGCGCCGCCGCCGCCGGTGTCGCCAGAACCACGATCGAGACTCCACGCCGTTGGATCACGGCTTCCAGTTCGTCGATGTGCTCCACATTCAACCCCGCTATGGTGTCGCCCACCACTTCGGGGTCGGCGTCGACCAGCGCGGCGACACGGAACCCCCTGGAGACGAATCCGCCGTAGTTCGCCAGCGCGCGGCCGAGGTTACCGACGCCCACGATGGCGACCGCCCAGTCTTGGGTCAGGCCGAGCTCGCGGGAGATCTGGTAGACGAGGTACTCGACGTCATAGCCTACGCCTCTGGTGCCGTACGAGCCGAGATGCGAGAGGTCCTTGCGGAGTTTGGCCGAGTTCACCCCCGCGGCCACGGCCAGGTCCTCCGAGCTGACGGTGGCGATGCCACGCTCCGCCATCCCGTGCAGCGCCCGCAGGTACAACGGAAGTCTTGCGACCGTCGCCTCGGGGATACCGCGATCACGGGACTGGGACGGGCTCTTCACGTGCCGGGACTCCAGGGAACGGGCGGCTTGGTGACCGCGTGACGGAATCGAACCGTCTTTCAGGTTAATCCCTTTGTGAACCGACGCACAAAGTCAGGGGCTACCGTGGTGGTATGCATCGCATCACCCTGCTCGGCAAGCCCGGCTGTCACCTCTGCGACGACGCACGCGAAACCATCGCCCGCGTGGCGGGTGAGCTGGGCGTGCCGTGGGAGGAGATCAGCATCGACTCCTCCGACGAGCTCAGGGAGAAATACTGGGAGATGATCCCGGTAACACTGATCGACGGGGTGCAGCACGACTTCTGGCGGGTCTCGGAAGACCGCCTGCGCGCCGCGCTGTCTTAGACAGCTGTCCTAGAACATGGCGGTGGGCAGCGGCACCACCTTCGCGGCCTGGACGTTGAGCTCGATGATGTTGGTGGCCAGCACCATCGACTGACGTTCGTTGACGAACCGCTCGACGTGCGGCTGGCGCTGGTGATCGCGGTAGGCCACCTCGTCGCGGTAGAGCTCGTAGACGATGCGCTGCAGCGGCGCCGATTTCACCGCGTGGCAGGCGTAGACCAGGGTGTCGGGCTCGCCGCGGCGCACCGCCTCGACCGTGGACTCGGCCAGGCGGTCGAAGGCGTCGCCCGAGCCGTCCATGATCGTGAAGACCGTGAGCAGGCCGTAGATGTTGGGCGAGAGCCTCCCCTGCGGCATGGCCTGCTGGGGGGTCGGGGCGGGGGTGAACAGCTCGGCTCCCGGGTAGACGGCGCCGGTGGCCGGCATGGCGAAGTCGGGCTGCGCGGGCGCGCCGTTCATGATGTAGCCGGTCGACGGGCCCGGGTCGGGCGGCGGCGACATGCGGGCGGCGTAGTCGATCTCCTTCTCCCCCGCGCGGTATTCGGCCACCAGATCGCCCAGGCCCGACGGGCGGCGGGGCGGTGGCGGCATGGGCACCTCGGCCATCGCGACGGGCTCAGGCATGGCCCTGCGGCCCGGCCTGGTGGCCTCCTCGCGCGGCAGCTGCTGGGGCGCCGGCTCGAAGTCGTCCTCGTCGTCGTCATCGTAGGGCGCCAGCGGCCGCAGCACGGCGTACCAGACGGCCGCGGCGGCCACCAGGAACAGGACCGTGGTGAAGACCGCGGGCACGGTGAAGCGCAGCGCGCCGACCAGCGCCAGGCCAGAAGGGGCGATGACGAGGGCGGTGTGCAGGTTGTCGGTGTCGTACTCGTCGCCGTTGCGCCACTTGAGCCCGGCGACCACCAGGCACACCACCAGGAGCAGCGCGGTGATGGCGTGCGCGCCGGTCAGCAGGCCCTTGGGGATCACGTCCCAGTGGTTCTGCGCCAGCGGCAGCGCCTTGCCCAGGTCGTCGTCCTTGAGCACCGGGTCGAAGATCATGATCGCGGTGGCCACGATGGTGAACGCGATGCCGAACAGCCAGCCGAGGAACTTCGGCGGCGTCTTCTCCGACAGCAGCTGCGCCAATCCGATGGCCAGCCAGATCGGCGCCAGCAGCGCGCCGGTGATCTGGTAGAGCCGGAAGGTCAGCGGGCCGAACCCCATGAGGTATCCGATGCCGATCACGCCCAGTGACAGGCACAACGCGACCAATGCAACGGTCCAGGCGGCCAACCAGCCCTCGGACTCATCACGAAGTCTGCGAATCAGGGCACCGGCCGCGATCGCGGCGAGGAGCGCACCGGCGAATGCTATGACAGCGACGAGGATCTCCATGGTGACTCCAATGCTGCCGGACGATGCCTCCCAGCCGGTAGCCGAAGAGGGAACGGGTCGGTCCCACACGGTATCTGCCGATTACGCCTAGTCATGCCAGCAGGCCGTGGATTGTGGAATCCGCGGTTGATTTCTAGAGTGTTCGAGCACGCCGCACCCCTTACCCCCAGGGATACCGGATGCCTGACTCGTGGCCGTTCGCCGGGCTACTCGCTCCAGCGGTCGCTGGACCTGCCCGGACGGGCGAATTCGCCATGCGCGCAGAGGTGCAGGAAGCAGTACCCGACGACGTACGCACGCTGGTGCTCCGCGCCAAGAACGGATGTTCTGAGTCCTTTGGCACGCTCTACGACCGCTACGTCGATCTGGTCTACCGCTACATCTATTTCCGCGTCGGTTCGCACCCGCTCGCCGAGGATCTCACCAGCGAGACCTTCCTGCGCGCACTACGCAGAATCAGCGACTTCACCTGGCAGGGCCGTGACTTCGGCGCCTGGCTCGTGACCATCGCCAGGAACTTGGTGACCGACCATTTCAAGTCGGGCCGGTACCGGTTGGAGATCCCGACCGGGGAAATCATCGACGTTCCGCTGGACGGCTCACACATTCCGGAGAACGCGGTGGTGACGGCGATCATCAATGACCGGGTGTTGCGGGCGGTCCGAGATCTCAATCCCGAACAGCAGGAATGTGTGGTCCTGCGTTTCCTGCACGGACTGTCGCTCGCGGAAACCGCGTTGATCATGGGGAAGAAGAGTGGAGCGATCAAAGCGCTGCAGTTCCGTGCCATTCGCGCGCTGGCCAGGGCACTCAAGCACGACCTGGCGTAACCTCCACCGTCGGCGCCTCGTTAGGCAGGTGTCACCTTTCCCGGGGGCGTCAGGGAGCTGTCATGGGTAGGGCGCGCCGGCGGCGAGAGCGCGTGCAGGGTCACCTCACGGAGCTGCGTCGCCTTCACCTGGGCGGCGGGCCCGATCCGGCCTTCCGCGAGCGGCTGCGCACCGAGCTGGTCACCGCCGCTCCCGGCGCGGACGAGCCCGACCAGGCTCCGGCGCGCCGGCGTCCCGAGCGGCGCCGCCGGCCGCTGTTCTCGCAACTGGCCACGGCCGGGCTGGCCGCGGGGATGATGATCTCGGCGTTCGCTACCTACCAGTCCGTCCCCGGCGACACGCTGTACCCGCTCAAGCGGGCCGCTGAGAGCACGCTCGTCCGCCTCAGCACCGACGAGGCCGAGCGCGGCGAGCGCGAGCTCGACTCGGCCAAGGCCCGCGCGGACGAGGTCGCCAAGCTGCTCGGCGCCTCGAACGGCGGGCCGCTGGTGAGCAAGACGCTCAAGGACATGGAGCAGTCCACCCGTTCGGGCATCAACCGCCTCGAACGGGTCAAACCGCGCTCCCCCAAGATCAAGAAGTTCGCCGAGGACCAGCGGGAGAAGGTCGAGCCGATGCTCGACCAGCTCGACGAGGCCCAGCAGGGGCAGGCGGCGGGCTATCTGGACTACATCCAGGGCCTGGTGGCGCCGCCCGAGTGAGCCCCGCTCCGCAGGGCGCTCCCGTGGCCCCGCGCACGACAGGGCCGCGCCCTCGGCGTGGGTAAGCTGAAGCCCATGTGGCGGCTAATTCGACGACGACACGAGGCCGAGGCTCAAGCCGCCGGAGAGGCGGCGGCACAGGCCGCGGTGACCGTCCCCCCGGTCGAGCCCGACCTGCAGGCGGCGGCCTTCTTCGACGTCGACAACACGATGATGCGTGGCGCCTCGATCTACCACTTCGCCAGGGGGCTGGCCACGCGTGGCATGTTCACCACCTCCGACCTGCTGAAGTTCGCCGTCGGCCAGGCCGTGTTCCGGCTGCGCGGCAACGAGAACCCCGAGCACATCAAGGTGGCCAGGGAGACCGCGCTGGCGTTCGTCGCGGGCGCGAAGGTCGACGACGTCGTACGCCTCGGCGAGGAGATCTACGACGAGGTGATGGCCGACCGCATCTGGGGCGGCACCAGGGCGCTGGCCCAGAGCCACCTCGACGCCGGCCAGCGCGTCTGGCTGGTCACCGCCACCCCGGTCGAGCTGGCCAGGGTCATCGCCCAGCGGCTCGGCCTGACCGGCGCGCTCGGCACGGTCGCCGAGACCAGGAACGGCATCTACACCGGACACCTGGTGGGCGACCTGCTGCACGGGCCCGCCAAGGCCGAGGCGGTGCGCGCGCTGGCCCGCAGGGAGGGCCTCGACCTGACCAGGTGCACCGCCTACAGCGACTCGGCCAACGACCTGCCCATGCTCTCGCTGGTCGGGCAGGCGGTGGCCATCAACCCGGACAGCGAGCTGCGTGAGCACGCCAAGAAGCACGACTGGCCGGTCAAGGACTTCCGCACGGGCAGGAAGGCCACGCTGACCGCGCTGCCGATCGCGGCGGGCGCGGGCGCGGTGGCCGGCGGCATCGCGGCGGGCATCGCCCTGCGCAGGCACTACCGCTCCCTGCAGTAACCGCCTTTCGAGGCATCCGCTCCCACGCAGTAGCCGCTTTACACCGGGACGGCGCGGGCGAGGAGGTCCGTGAGTTCGGCGTTGACGATCTCCGGGCGTTCCAGGCCGATCATGTGCCCGGCCCCGGGGATCACCACCAGCCGCGCGTGCGGCAGCGCGGCCGCGATCCTGCGGGCGTGCGCGGGCGAGGTGAGCCGGTCGTGCGTGCCCACCGCCACCAGCGTCTCGACCCGACTCAGCGCCTGCAGCGCGGCCAGCTTGTCGTGCGCCATCATCCCGTGGAAGAAGCCGACCATCACCTCGGTCGGCGTGGCGGCCACCATGCCGTTGACGAACCGCACGTGATCGCGCCGCGCCCGGGGCCCGAACGCGGTGAACCTGGTGAACGGCCAGTTGGCGCGCGTCTTGATCGCCGTGTTCCCGTCCACGAACGCGGCCCTGGTACGCAGCCGTTCCAGCACCAGCGGCGTCAGCCTGGGCACGGCCCGGCCGAGCGGACCGGGCAGCCCGAACGTCGAGCCGGCCAGCCCGCCCGCCGACGTGCTGAGCAGCGCCACTCCCACCACCCGCGAGCCGAACAGCCCGGGCTCCGACGCGGCCAGCCCCATGACGGTCATCCCGCCCATGGAGTGGCCCACGAGCACCACGGGCAGCTCGGGCGGCACCGCGGCGTCGATGACGGCTCGCAGGTCCGCGCCGAGCCGTTCGATCGTGCAGTCGGCGTACCTGCCGGGGGTGGAGTGGCCGTGCCCGCGCTGGTCGTAGGTGACCAGCAGCGCCTGCCCGGCCAGCGCCTCACGCTGGTAGTGCCAGCAGTGCCGGTTCAGCACCCAGCCGTGGGCGAACACCACGGCGTGGCGCGGCCGGTCGGGCGCGTCGACGTCGACGGCCAGGCGCACGCCGTCGTCCGTCTCCACGGTCAGTGATCTGGCCCGGTGCCCGCCGAGCCGTTCCCGAGGATGCGGCCGCCGGGAGGCGATCCCGGCGGCGACCCCGACCCCGACGCCGGCGAGCAGCCCGGCGGCGAGCGCCTTGCGACTGAAGCCCATGCCGCCGACTATAAGACGCTATAAGACGATCCGTCCAATACCGATTCTAGCGCAGCTTCTTGAACAGCCCCTCGGCCTCGGGCTGCTTCCACTGCAGCCGGTTCGGATCCTGCTCGTGCGGCTCGACCGGCACGGTGACGAAGGTCAGCTTGGTCTTCGCCAGCGTGGTGGCCAGCTCGTACATCTCCTCCAGGGCGAGATCGGTGGTGACCGCCTCGCGTGCCCGTCCGAGGAACGACTTGAGCCTGACCGGGTCGGACGCCACCGTCATGGCCTTCTTCAGCATCGCCACCATGAGCTGCTGCTGGCGCTTGATGCGCTGGACGTCCGAGCCGTCGCCGGCGCCGTAGCGCATGCGGGCGTAGCCGAGCGCGGCCTCGCCGTTCAGCGTCAACTTGCCCGCGGGCAGCTTCAGCTTGGCCTTCGGGTCGTCCACGGCCCGCGGGATGGTCATCTCCACCCCGCCGAGCGCGTCGACCATGCCCTTGAAGCCGGCGAAGTCGACCTCGACGCGGTGGTCGATGCCGATGCCCGTGAGCTTTTCGAGCGCCCGCTCCAGGCAGGCGGCGCCGCCCCGGTCGTAGGCCGAGTTGATCTGGTCGTCCCTGGCCGGCTCCGAGCCGCACGCGGGCAGGCGCGCGATCGTGTCGCGCGGCACGCTGATCCCGAAGGCCTTGGTCCGGTCGGCGGGCAAATGCATGATCACGATGGTGTCGGCGCGCTTGCCGCTGTCCGACTTGGCCATCTGCGGGCCGTACTTGGCGTTGCCCGGGCCCTCGCGCGTGTCCGAGCCGATCACCAGGACGTTGCGCACGCCCGACATGTCCACCTTGATGGACTGCGCCGGCCCGGCGACGGGGTTGCCGTTGATCAGCAGGGTGGGCACGGCCACGGCGGCCGCGGTGGCCACCGCGACGAGCCCGGCCGTCCACCAGCCGGCCCACCTGCGCCCCGTCCGCCTGCGCGGCCGGTCGGTCAGGAAGCGGTGACGCTGGTTGACCAGCGACGCCGGTGGCTCGTGCTCCAGTTCCGCGCCGAAGTCGCGGAGCAGCTTCAGGTCGTCCATCGTCACTCCTCCTCCAGCATCGGGTTGGTGTCGCCGAGCGCGGCTCGTACCTTCCGCCTGCCCCGGTTGAGGCGGGAGCGCACGGTCCCGATCGGGATGCCGAGCGCCTGCGCGACCTCCTCGTACGTCAGATCGCCCCAGGCGATCAGCAGCAGGACGTCGCGGTCCTTGGCGGGCAGCGCGGCCAGCGCGGCGGCGAGTTCGGGACGCGCCGCCTGGGCGGTGACACCGGCGGCCACCCGGTCCGCCGGCGATTCCACGGCGCGGTCCTGGGGGGCGCGCAGCAGGGCGCGGTAGCGGGCCGCCTCGCTGCGGTGGTGGCGCGAGATGAGCTTGGTGAGAATGCCGAACAGCCACGGCCTGGCGTCCGGGTACGACAGGTCGTAGCTCTTCCTGCGGGAGAAGGCGACCAGGAACGTCTCACCGACGAGGTCTTCCGCGGGCTCGGGGCCGAGCCGTTTGGAGACGTAGCGGTAGAGCATGGCGGAGTAGCGGTCGAAGAGCTCGGCGAACGCCTCGGGTTCGGTCCATGAGGCGCTGACGAGTGCGGCGTCCGCGCCCCTGGCGGCGGCGGGCTGTGTGATCATCTCCGCCCTTCTGTGGGGAATCGGTCAGGGATGTCTCGCCACAACCCGCCGCCCGGGTTCACGCCTGCGGTCTCGTGCGGAACCCGCCGTCCGGGTTCACGCCTGGGGTTCCATGGTGAACCCGCCGCCCGGGTTCACGCCTACAGTTCCTTGAGGAAGCCGCCGTCGATCGCGAAGTCGGCGCCGGTGGTGCTGCCGGAGCGGGGCGAGACCAGCAGCGCGATCGCGTCCGCGATCTCCTTCGGATGCACCAGGCGGCCGGTGACCAGGCGCATCATCTGCGGCGCGACCTCGTTGATCACACCGTCCTTGTCAGCGCCCGCCATGCCGGCGATCACCCCGGCGGCGCCGCCCTGCTTGGTCCACCAGTCGGTGAGCACCGGGCCGGGCGAGACCGTGTTCACCCTGATGCCCTGCGGGCCGTACTCCTCCGACAGTGCCTTGCTCACGTGGTTCATGGCCGCCTTGGCCGCGCCGTAGTCGACGTTCATCGGGGCCGGCTGCCTGGCCGAGCCGGAGGAGACGTTCACGATCGAGCCGCCGCCGCGCTCCAGCATGACGGGCACGGCCGCGCGGATCATCCTGATGGCCGAGAACAGGTTGAACTCGAACATGGTCATCCAGTCGGCGTCGTCCGGGGTCAGGAAGCCGACCCGGGGCAGCGTGACGCCGGGCGGCGGGCCGCCGGCGTTGTTGACCAGGATGTCCACCCCGCCGAACTCCGCCACCGCCCGCTCGATCACCCGGGCCGGGGCCTGCGGGTCGAGCAGGTCGGCCGCCACGTGCACGGCCTTGTCCGGCAGGTCGCCGCGCGAGCGCGAGGCCGTCACGACGTGCGCGCCCTCCTCGGCGAGCGTGTGCGCGACGGCCAGGCCGATGCCCCTGGACGCGCCGGTCACTACGGCCACGCGGCCGGAAAGCTGAAGATCCACGGTGTTCCTCCGGTGAGTGTGTCTTCGTTACGCCGGGGAGAACACCGCCGATGGCGCGACGGTTGCGCGGCTCTACAGGAAAGGCGGGAACGCGTGGCCCCTGCGCAGCCGCAGCTCGTTGAGCAGCTGCTGGATGACCTCGCGTACGTGGTCGGTCAGGTTGAACACGAGCATCGGGTCGTCGGCCGCGGCCGGTTCGTACTCGTCGGTGCGGATCGGCTCGCCGAACTCGATCATCCACTTGGACGGCAACGGCACCAGTCCGAGCGGCCCAAGCAGCGGGAAGAACGGCGTGATCGGCAGGTACGGCAGCCCGAGCATACGGGCCAGCGTCTTCAGATCACCGATCTTCGGGTAGATCTCCTCGGCCCCGACGATCGCCGTGGGCACGATCGGCACCCCGGCGCGGATGGCCGAGGCCACGAAGCCGCCCCTGCCGAACCGCTGCAGCCGGTAGCGCTCGGAGAACGGCTTGCCCACGCCCTTGAACCCCTCGGGGAACACCCCGACCAGCTCGCCCTTGCGCAGCAGCCGGTCGGCGTCCTCGCGGCAGGCCAGCGTGTGGCCGGTCTTGCGTGACAGGTGGCCGAGCAGCGGCAGCTGGTAGACCAGGTCGGCGCCGAGCAGCCGCAGCGCCCTGCCCGCCTCGTCGTGCAGCGCCACCTGCATCATCAGCGCGTCGACCGGCAGCGTGCCCGAGTGGTTGGCGACCATGAGGGCGCCGCCTTCCTCGGGGACGTTCTTCAGCTCGACCGTCTCGACCCTGAACCAGTGCCGGTAGATCGGCCTGATCAGTTCGAGCAGGACCTTGTCGGTCAGCTCGGCGTCGTAGCCGAACTCGTCGACCTCGTAGTCGCCGGTGATGCGCCGGCGCAGGAAGGCCAAAGCCTTGGCGAGTGGATCGGGATCCTCGAACGAGGGCGCCGCGGTGATGGGAATCACGCGGCCCTCCTCACGGGGAGCTCCGTGGGGGACGCTCAACGGCGCACACCTCCGAGCGGGTGCAGGCCCCGCGAACGCAGAAAGTCGTCGAAGGCCGCCCCGGTGGTGAACTTGGGCTTCCAGCCCAGCTCGGCTTCGAGCCTGCCGCTGTCGACGGCGCGACCGTGGCACATCAGCCGCAGTTGCTCCGGCGAGTAGTCGACGAGCCCGGCGCGGCGTGCCGCGTTGCCGAGCAGCTTGAAGGCCGGCGAGAACAGCGGCATCGACGGCCGCCCGGCCCGGCGCGCGCACTGTGACAGCAGCAACACGCCTGCCCCGGCCACGTTGAACGTGCCGGGGTGGTCTTCGGTGGCCATCCGGCGCAACACCTCGACCGCGTCGTCCTCGTGGACGAACTGCAGCCGCGGGTCGAAGCCGAACACGGTCGGCAGCACCGGCGCGGTGAAGTACCGCGTCAGCGGTGAGTCGACGCCTGGGCCCATGAAGTTGGCGAAGCGCAGCAGCGAGACCGTCACGTCGGGACGCCGCCGCGCGAAGCCGCGCACGTAGCCCTCGATCTCGGCCGCGTCTTTGGCGTAGCCGTGGCCTGGGCCGTCGTGCGGCTCCAGGTCTTCGGTGAACACCGCGGGATCCCTCGGCGACGAGCCGTAGACGGCGGTGGTCGAACGGACCACCACGCGTCGCACGGTCGCCGACCGCTGACAGGCACCGAGCAGCTGCATGGTGCCTATGACGTTGTGCTCCTTCATGGCCGCCCTGCCGGTGCTCCGCGAGGGAGCGCTGACCAGGCTCATGTGCACGACGGTGTTGACATCCGCGGCCGCGATCACCTGAGCGATGTCGGGGCTGCGCAGATCGACCCGGACGAATTCCGTCCGGCCGAGGGAGATGCCGCCATCTCGCGGAGCTCGCGCGAGCGAGGGGGGCGGCACGGTGTCCACTCCAATGACGCGGCTGATGTCCGGGTCAGCCGCGAGAACGCTCGCCACCCGGGCGCCGATGTGGCGCGAGACCCCGGTGACAAGCACGGTGTGGGTCATCAGCGCCTCGCAGCTGCGTCGGTTACTTCTTGTTACGCCGCTGGATGCGCGTCTTCTTGAGCAGCTTGCGGTGCTTCTTCTTGGCCATCCGCTTGCGGCGCTTCTTGATCACAGAGCCCACGGGACCCCCAGGCATTGATAGCAAGTATGAATCGATGTGCGAGCGCACACCGGCTCACAGACTACCGGCGATCCACGGTAGATCGCCCCTCGGGGGGTGAGAGCCCGGTCGCACTGCCGGCGACCGGGCCTCTCCCGGGACGGGAATTCACGGCGCGGGGACCCGCGCCGCTACCTCAGCCTGCCTCGATGTAGGCCTCTCGTAGATAGTCGTGTACCGCCTGCTCAGGCACTCTGAACGACCGGCCGACACGGATCGCCGGCAGCTCGCCCGAGTGGACGAGCCGGTACACGGTCATCTTGGAGACCCTCATGACCGTCGCCACTTCCGCCACGGTCAGGAACTTCACCTCGCTGAGAGGTCTTTCGCCTGCACCCATCGGACGCCTCTTCCGCACGTGTTTCCGGGTTATCCCCACTGGTGCCATTGCTCACGCACGTGTACTGCCGTCAGCGTAAGTCGGGACTCCGAGTGCGCAAACCCCCTATTTTCTCAGTCACTTGAGTCCTCTGTCAGCCGAACCAGCAAAGTCGCTGGCCAGCAGCCGGGCCGAGCACCTCGCCTGGACGTTGGAACTGTCCAACTTGTCACATCTAAGAGTCGCCCAGGCCCCATCAAAAGTTGGCAAAGGGACAGCGAGCCCCTTGGAATGCAGGCGCGAAAAGACGGTATGCGGAGGACCGAATTCGACTCAAAGGGCTCGTGAGGCCAGTGTGACGATCCGCTCGGTCAGCGGGGTGTAATAGCGCGGTAGCACGTTGTCGTCGAGCGGCACCACCACGTCGATCTTGCCTTCCGCCTCGCCGAGGAACAGCGCCGGGTCGTTGCAGTCGGCGAAGGCCACCGTGGGCACTCCAGCCTCTCCAGCCGCTCCCGCCCAGCCGTGGTCGGCGATCACCAGGTCCGGAAGCTCGCCGGCGAGCTCGGTGAGCATGCGCTCCATCGGGGCCGAGTCGTGGGTGTGCACAAAGCCGCCCTTGTCGTCGAGCATCGCGATGTCCTGCAGATAGCGGATCCGGCGCGGACGGCCGAAACCCGAGCCCGCGTACGTCCAGCCCTCGGCCGGCGTGATCAGCGTCGCGCCGTGCTCGGCGCAGAACCTGGCCAGCGGCAGGTGCACGGCCAGCAGCCCGGTCGGGTGCCCGGTGGCCACCAGGACCTTCGGGTTCTCCTGCGACAGCGCGGCGGCGATCCTGAGCGCCATCGCGTCGAGCGCGTCGATGGTGCGGTCGGGGTCGATGGTGTCCTGGCCCCAGCGGTGCCCGGCGTCGGGGACCACGCCGCAGGCCTTGGCCATCTGCGCCAGCACGTCGCGGAACGGCCACGGCTGCTCGAACGTCAGCCCGAGCATGTAGTACGGATCGCGGTTGGCGACCGAGCTGTAGTGGTCCAGGTTGTTCTCGCGAGGGGTCGCGACATCGCCGGCGATGCGGCTGTAGATCAGGTGCTCACGGAGTGCGTCGCGGCTCAGCACAGGCTCTTCCTCGTTCAGGGCATCGGGATCAGGCCGTGCAGGGGGAACACCGCGTGCCGGGTCGCCATGACCGCACGGTCAATGGGGTCCGAAGGGTCATAACCTCCGGACAGGTCCCGAAATTCCGGGTTACGGCCGTCCGTCATCGTGGCCGGTGGTGTCTCTCCGGTGCGTTCCCTGACGAACTGCCGCCAATCCTGCGGCGTCGCGGTGGCCGGATCGACCGGGTGTCCAGCCGCCTCGGCGATGAGGTGCGTCCAGGCCCTGGGTACCACCTGGACCAGCTCGTAACCGCCGCCGCCGGTCACGATCCACCGGCCGCCGGCCGTCTCGTGCGCCAGGCGGTGCAGGGCGGCGTACGCGGCCCGCTGGCAGTCGAGGCTGAGCATCAGGTTCGCCAGCGGGTCGAGCGCGTGGCTGTCGCAGCCGTGCTGGGTCACCAGGATCTCCGGCCTGAACTCGGCCAGCAGCGGCGGCACGACCGCGTGGAAGGCGCGCAGCCAGCCCGCGTCGCCGCAGCCGGCCGGCAGCGCCACGTTCACCGCGGTGCCGTCGAGCCCGGTCTCCTCCGGGTAGCCGGTGCCGGGGAACAGCGTGCGCGGGCTCTCGTGCAGGCTGATCGTCAGCACCCGCGGGTCGTCGTAGAACATGGCCTGCACGCCGTCGCCGTGGTGCACGTCGACGTCCACGTACGCGATGCGGCGCGCGCCCTGGGCCAGCAGCCAGGCGATGGCCAGCGCGGGGTCGTTGTAGACGCAGAAGCCGCTGGCCCCGGCCGGCATGGCGTGGTGCAGGCCGCCGGCGATGTTCACCGCGTGCTCGGCCGTGCCCTCCCACACCGCGCGGGCGGCGGCCAGCGAGGCGCCCGCGATCAGCGCGGAGGCCTCGTGCACGCCCTTGAACGCCGGGTTGTCGGGCGTGCCGAGCCCGGCCCGCAGGTCGGGACGGCCGTCGGCGGAGACCCGCTTGACCGCCTCGATGTAGTCGCGCTTGTGCACCAGGGCCAGTTCGTCGTCGGTGGCCGGGACGCAGCCGGCCAGCTCCACCTGGTCGAGCACGCCGAGCGAGCGGGCCAGCGCCATCGTCAGCTCCACCCTGACGGGCGCGAGCGGGTGATCTGGGCCGAAGTCGTACGAGGTGAGCGCGTCGTCCCAGATGACGCGTGCCGTTCGGCTCATGCCTGCCCTCCCCTTGCCCTGGGGCCGACGTTACCGCAGCACGCGCGGGCGGCTGTAGCCCGGGCAAGTCATGTTGATCATTTGGAAAAATCCAGAAAAATGTGAATTAGTGTTTGATCGTGCGCTTGGCGCGTCCCTTCCTCGTCACCTGGCGGTTCTTCCAGCGCCCGCGGGTCCAGGACACGACTATGGTCGTGCTCGTCAGTCTGCCCGCGATCTTCGGGCTGTACTTCGGGCTGGTCAGGAACGACCGGGAGCTGGCGCTGGCCACCGGGCAGTTCCTGATCTGCATGGTCCCGCTGCTGGTGTACCGCACCAGGCCGGTGGCCGTCACCGCCTTCGTGGTCACCGTCGACGCGATCTCCATGCTGATCGACATCACCAACTTCATCGGCGTGCCTGGCACGCTCGCCCTCTACGGCCTGGGCCGCTTCACCAGGGGCCGCACCGCCGCCATCACGCTGGGGTTCGTGGCCGCCACGTACGCGATCTCGTTCGAGTTGGAGACGCCGGGAGTCAGCGGATGGCTGGCCGGGCTGATCTTCAGCGCGATACCCGTGGGCGTCGGGCAGTTCCTCCGGCTCAGGCACGAGCTGAACCGGCGCCGGCGGCGCGAGGCGGCCGACAGCGCGGTGCGCGCCGAGCGCCGGCGCATCGCCAGGGAGCTGCACGACGTGGTCGCGCACCACATCAGCGTGATCAACGCGCTGGTCGGCGGCGCGCGGGCGACGCTGCCGCCCGAGCAGGAGGTCACCCGCGACGCGCTGGAGAGCGCCGAGCAGACCGCCAGGCAGGCGCTGGCCGAGATGCGGCAGCTGCTCGACGTGCTCAGGGCCGACGGCGACGGCGCCGACGCGGCGACCGGGGTGGGCGCCAACCGGCTGCCCTCGCTCATCCAGGAGGCCAGGACCGCCGGGCTGCCCGCGGTGCTGACCGTGACGGGCGAACCCGTCACCCTGCCCGCCGCGGTGGACCACGCGGTGTACAGAATCGTGCAGGAGGCGCTGACCAACACGCGCAAGCACGCGCTCAGCGCCAAGGCGAGCGTCAGGCTGGCCTACGGCATGACGGAGGTGGAGGTGGAGGTGCTCGACGACGGCGTGCCCAAGCAGCCGCTCGCGCCGGGCTTCGGGCTCGGCGGCATGGCCGAGCGGGTGGCGCTGTGCGGCGGCCAGCTGTCCACCGGGCCGCGCCAGGGCGGCGGCTTCCGCGTGCACGCCCGCCTCCCGCTGGAGAAGGTGTGAGCGCCGACAAGATCCGGGTGCTGCTGGTCGACGACCACGAGCTGGTGCGCAAGGGCTTCAGGCTGATGCTCGACGCGCAGCCCGACCTGGAGGTCGTGGGCGAGGCCCCGGGCGGCGCTCAGGCGGTGGAGCTGGCCGGGCGGCTCGTGCCCGACGTGGTGCTGATGGATCTGCACATGCCCGGGCTCGACGGGGTCCGCGCCACCGAGCTGATCACCGCGCGGCAACCCGAGGTCAGAGTGCTCGCGCTGAGCACGTTCGACCTGGACGAGAACGTGGTCGCGGCGCTGCGCGCGGGCGCCGACGGCTTCCTGCCCAAGGACGTCTCGCCCGAGGAGCTGATCGAGGGCGTGCGGGTGGTGCACCGGGGCGAGTCCGCGGTCGCACCGCGGCTGCTGACCCGGCTGATCGGCACGTTCGTCCGGGCCTCGCGGGCCAGGAAGGCGCCCGCCGCGCTGACCGTGCTGACCGAGCGTGAACGCGAGATCCTGGTGCTGATCGCCCGCGGCAGGTCCAACCAGGAGATCGCGGCCGAGCTGGCGGTCTCGCCGTCGACCGTCAAGAACCACGTGACGAGCCTGTTCGCCAAGATCGACGCCAGGGACCGGGCGCAGGCCGTGATCGTCGCCTACGAGGCGGGGCTGATCCGACCAGGAGAGTAGGACCAGGCTCCTACCCGGCCGCCGGGCGAACGGTTCTCCGGCAGGAAGAAATCGGGGCACGCGGCGGCGAAGCTTGCGTCATGACCGCGATTCGGGCAACGAACCTGAGCAAGCGCTACGGGAAGACCGTGGCCGTGGCGGACCTGTCGTTCGACGTCGAGCCCGGTCAGGTGACCGGATTCCTCGGGCCGAACGGCGCCGGCAAGTCCACTACCATGCGCATGATCCTCGGCCTGGACCTCCCCTCGTCCGGCGACGTGCTGGTGGACGGCGTGCCGTACGAACGGTTGAAGTCCCCGCTGCGCAAGGTGGGCGCGCTGCTGGACGCCAAGGCCGTGCACGGCGGGCGCAGCGCGCGCAACCACCTTCTGGCCATCGCCCAGAGCAACGCCATCCCGGCGAGCCGGGTGGAGGAGGTGCTGGACATCGTCGGGCTGCGCGAGGTGGCCAAGCGCCGCGTCGGCGGCTTCTCGCTGGGCATGTCGCAGCGGCTGGGCATCGCCGCCGCGCTGCTCGGCGATCCGGAGATCCTGCTGTTCGACGAGCCGGTCAACGGCCTCGACCCGGACGGCATCCTGTGGATCCGCACGCTGATGCGCAAACTGGCCGCCGAGGGACGGACGGTGTTCGTCTCCAGCCACCTGATGAGCGAGATGGCGCAGACCGCCGACCACCTCATCGTGATCGGCAAGGGCCGCCTCATCGCCGACACCAGCGTGGAGGAGTTCATCGGGCGCAGCTCGCAGGGCTACGTCCGGGTGCGCTCGCCGCGCCTGGCCGAGGTCGCCGAGCTGATCAAGGTGGCCGAGATGCACCCCGACCACCTGCGCGTCACCGCGATGAGCACGCTGGAGATCGGCACGATCACGGCACGGGCCGGCATCCCGCTGGAGGAGCTGACGTTCGTGCAGCCCTCGCTGGAGGCCGCGTACATGGAGCTGACCAAGGACAGTCTGGAGTTCTCGGCATGACACACGTCCTCAGGTCCGAATGGACCAAGATCCGCTCGGTTCGCTCGACGGTCTGGACGCTGGCCGTCACCGCCCTGCTCATGCTGGGCCTCGGCGGGCTCGTCGCGTACGCGGCGAAGAGCCAGGCCGACTCGCCGATCCCGCCCGGCGAGGTGGCCGGCATCAGTCTCAACGGCATCATGTTCGCCGCCGTGGCCATGGCCACGCTCGGCGTGCTGGTGATCTCCAGCGAGTACCGCACCGGCGGCATCCGCATCTCGCTGCAGGCCGTGCCCCAGCGCATGAAGCTGCTGACGGCCAAGATCGTGGTGTTCACGCTCGTCGCCCTGGTCGTCTCCACGATCGCCTCGGCGGGCGCGGTGCTGGTCGGCGTGCTGGTCATCCAGCCGGAGACGTTCGACCTGGGCGGTGCGGCCCAGCAGGTGATCGGGGCCGGCGCCTACCTCACCGTCTGCGGGCTGCTCGGGCTGGCGCTGGGCGCGCTCGTCAGGCACACGCCCGGCGCGATCGTCGCGGCCATGGCACTGATGCTGGTCCTGCCGCAGCTCACGTCGATGCTGCCGGGCGAGTGGGGCGTGGCCGTGCACAACCACTTCACCACCAACGCGGGCCTGCAGGTCGTGATGGACTCCGACAGCAACCCGCTGGGGCCGTGGTCCGGGCTCGGCGTCTACCTGCTGTGGGCGGTCGTGCCGATGCTGGCGGCGGCCGTCCTGATGAAGCGGCGCGACGCCTGAACCCCGGGCGCGCGGCGATCACTCGGCGCGGAGGGCGATGACCGGATCGAGCCGGCCCGCCCGCCGCGCCGGCGCCACGCCGAAGAACACCCCGACCGCCGCCGACACCCCGAACGCCAGCACGATCGACCACCACGTGATCGACGTCGGCACCTCGGTGAACGCGGCGATGGCCAGCGCGCCGCCCACCCCGAGCACGATCCCGATCAGGCCGCCGATGGTGGTCAGCAGCACCGCCTCGATGAGGAACTGGGCCAGGATGTCGCGCTGCCTGGCGCCCAGCGCCTTGCGCAGCCCGATCTCGCGCGTCCGCTCGCGCACGCTGACCAGCATGATGTTCGACACCCCGACGCCGCCGACCAGCAGCGAGATGCCCGCGATGGCGGCCAGCACGCCGGTGAGCATGCCGAGCACGCTGCCGATCGTGCCGAGCAGCGCGGTCTGGGTGACGCCGGAGAACTGCTCGCCCGGATACCTGGCGCGCAGCGCCGCCGTCACCTTCTCGTTGAGCGGGTCGACCTCCTCGGCCGACGACGCGCCGACCGCGAACCCGTTCACCCTGGCGATGCCGAGCAGCCGCTGCGCGGTCGTGACCGGGATGTGGACCTCCTGGTCGCGCGAGACGCCGAACGTCTGCCCGACCGTGGCGTAGACGCCCACGACCCGGAACCTGGCCCCTGAGATGGTCACCTGGCGGCCGATCGGGTCGAGGTCGCCGAACAGCCTGTCGGCCACCTCGGCGCCGAGCACGGCCACCCGGCGCCTGGTGTCGACGTCGGTCTCGCTCAGCGTGCGGCCCTTGTCGAGCGGCCGTTCGAAGATGTTGACCAGGTACTGGTCGGTGCCGACCACCGTGACGAACGCCTCGACCCGGTTGACCCGCACGGTCTCGCCCGACTGCAGCGACACCGTCACCTTCGACGGATCGCCGACCACGCGGCGCACGTAGGCGGCGTCGGCCAGGGTGAGCTTGCTCTGCGTCGGGGCGGCGCCGAGGCTGATCCGGCCGGGCACGACCAGGATGATGTTGGTGCCCAGGCCGGAGATCTGCTTCTCGATCGCGTCCTTGGCGCCGGTGCCGACGGCCACCAGGATCACCACGGCGAGCACCCCGATGATCACGCCGAGCATGGTCAGCACGGTACGCAGCCGGTTGACCCGCAGCGCCTCCAGCGCCATCGCGAACGACTCGCGCCCCCTCATGCCAAGATGTCCTTCTCGATCAGCCCGTCGCGCACGTGGATCTGCCTCCTGGCGTGCGCGGCGACCTCCTGCTCGTGCGTGACGAGCACCACCGCCACGCCGCGATCGCCGTTGAGCCGGTCGAGTATGGCCATGACCTCCGCGCCGTTGCGCGTGTCGAGGTTGCCCGTGGGCTCGTCGGCCAGCAGCACCTTGGGCTCGCCGACCAGCGCCCTGGCGATGGCCACGCGCTGCTGCTCGCCCCCGGACATCTGGGACGGCCGATGCCCCATCCGGTGCCCCAGCCCCACCGACTCCAGCGCCTGCCCGGCCCTGGACAGCCGCTCCGCCTTGCCGACGCCCCGGTAGACCAGCGGCAGCGCGACGTTCTCCAGCGCCGACGTCCTGGCCAGCAGGTGGAAGGACTGGAACACGAACCCGATCGTCCGGTTGCGCAGCTCGGCCAGCTCGGTGTCCGACAGGCCGGACATCTCCACGCCGTTCACCTTGAGCACCCCGGACGTCGGCCGGTCCAGGCAGCCCAGCAGGTGCATGAGCGTGGACTTGCCCGAGCCCGACGGGCCGACGATGGCGGCGAACTCGCCGGGGTCGATCCGCAGCGAGACGCCGCGCAGCGCCTCCACCGCCACGCCTTCCAGTTGGTAGCGCCGGACGAGGTCCACGGCCTCCAGTGCGGGGATCACGGCAGCTCCTGGCCCTCCCGCACGGAGTCGGCGCCCTTGACCACGATCCTGTCGCCCACCGACAGGCCGCTGAGCACCTCCACCACCGCCTCGCCCTGCGCGCCCAGCTTGACCACGCGCCGCTCGGCGACGCCGTTCCTGGACACCCAGACCACGCTGTCGCGCCCGCTGGTGACCACGGCCGCGGCGGGCGCGGCGATCGCCGACGCGGACTCGCGCACGGTCAGCCTGGTCACCGCGCTCATGCCGGGCTTGGGCGTGGGCGCGGGCGTGCCGTCGTCGAACGTGCCCGTGCCGAGCGTGAGCTGCACCGGGTAGCTGACCCCGCCGGTCGAGGCCTCCTTCGGCGTGACGCCGACGCCGGTGACCGTCGCGCGGTAGGTGGCGCCGGGCACGGCGTCGAGCTCGACGGCCGCCGCGGTGCCCTTCTCGACCAGCAGGACGTCCGTCTCGTCGATGTCGGCCGACAGGGTGAGCTTCGAGACGTCGGTGACGGTGACGATCGAGTCGCCCATCGAGACCGGCACCCCGACCGCCACCGGGCTGCCGGACGTGGAGCCGGTGGACGGCAGCGCGGGAAGCTGCTGCCCGGCGCCGGGGAGCTGGCCGAGCAGCCCGTCCAGGCCGCCGCCGGTGCCGCCGCCCGAGGCCCGGCCGAGCGTGACCACGCCCGCGAACGGGGCCTTGACGGAGAGCGATTCGACGGTGTTCTCCGCCGCCTCGACCGCCGCCTTGACCTGGGTGCGCGAGGCGGCCTGCAACGAGGCCATGGACGAGCTCAGCCCGCTGGTCATGCCGCGCAGCGCGCCGTTGATCGTCCGGTTGAGCTGGGCGGTGATGGCGGCCAGCGCCTTGGTCTGCGCCCGGTGCTGCGCCTGGGCCAGGTCGATGGCGTTCAGCAGCTGCCTGCGCACCCGGGCGTCGTCGACCTTCCCGGCCTCCTTGCGCGCCTTGGCGAAGTGCGCGGCCACCTTGCGGTCGAGCGCGCCGGTGTCGAAGGCGGCCAGGTTCACGCCGGGCATGGACACCGGGGCGGGACGCGCCATCCTGGACGCCTGCCGGGCCTGTCTGAGCTGGTCCTGGGCCTGCGGTGAACGGATCTTGGCGAGGATCTCGCCCTTCTTGACCTGGTCGCCGTCCTTGACGTACAGCTTGGCGACCGTGCCCTGGGCCGGTGAGCGCAACGTGGCGCTCGCCCGCGCGCCGACGGTGGCGGGCGCCTCGACGACCTCGGTGACGGGTGCCCGCCGGACCTCGGCGAGCTGCACGGGAGGTGGTTCGTCGGTGGTGCAACCGGCTAATGACAGCAGGACGAGCAGCGGGAGTAAGCCGCGACGAATCGTCACCCGGCCCATCGTAGGAGCCGGGCGGCTCCCCCCGGGCGCAGGGGTCAGCCGGAGGCGAGTTCGCGGCCGCGGTCGCGGGCGGCCTCGATGGCGGCCAGGAACGCGGCGCGGACGCTGTGCCGCTCCAGCTCGGCGATGGCCGAGATCGTCGTGCCTCCCGGGGACGTCACGGCCTCGCGCAGGATCACCGGGTGCTCGCCGGAGTCCCTGAGCATCACGGCGGCGCCGACGATGGACTGGGTGACCATGTCGAGCGCGGCCGCGCGCGGCATGCCGAGCAGGATGCCCGCGTCGACCATGGCCTCGACCAGGTAGAAGAAGTACGCCGGGCCGCTGCCGGACAGCGCGGTGGCGGCGTCCTGCTGGGATTCCGGGATGCGCAGCACCTTGCCGACCGGCTTGAGCAGGTCTTCGGTGTGGCGCAGGTGTTCCTCGCCGGCGTGCGCCCCGGCCGAGATCACGCTCATCGCCTCGTCGAAGCGGATCGGCGTGTTCGACATGACCCTGACCACCGGCACCTCGACGCCGAGCCGCTGCTCGACGAACGCGGTGGTGATGCCGGCCGCGGCGCTGATGACCAGGCGGTCGGCGGGCACGTACGGGGCGATCTCGTTCAGCAGCGTGGCCATGTCCTGCGGCTTGACGGCCAGGATCAGCGTGTCGGCCGACTTGGCCGCCTCGGTGTTCGACACGGTGCGCACGCCGTACGTCTCGCGCAGCGCCTGCGCCCGCTCGGGACGCCGGACCGTGGCCATGATGTCGCCCGGCTTGAACCCCGCCCGCAGCAGCCCGGACAGCAGGGCCTCGCCCATCTTGCCCGTGCCCAGAATCGCGATCATTTCGGCCCCTCAAGGATGTAGACGCTGGCCGCAGCCTACCGGCGGACCGGCCGTTGAGACGTGATCGTCCGCCTGGTGAGAGCGTCAGTGCCGGGACAGCAGCGAACGGGCGAAGAAGGCGAGGTTGCGCGGCCGTTCGGCGAGGCGGCGCATGAGGTAGGCGTACCAGTCGTCCCCGTACGGCACGTACACCCGCATCCGGGCGCCCTCGGCGGCCAGGCGTTCCTGGGCGGCCGGGCGCACGCCGTACAACATCTGGTACTCGAAGCCGGTGGGGTCACGTCCGTCGAGCACGGCCAGGGTCGAGGCGATCGGGAGCAGCCGGGGGTCGTGCGTGGCGACCATCGGGTAGCCGGCGCCGGCCATCAGCGTCTTCAGGCAGCGCACGAAGGACCGGTCGATGTCGGCGGCCGAGGTGTAGGCCGCGGGGGCGGTGTAGGCGCCCTTGCACAGGCGTACCCGGGCCCCGTCGAGCTCGGCGAGCCTGGCGCAGCGCTCGCGCGCCCGCGGCAGGTACGCCTGCACCACCACGCCCAGGCCGGGGTGTTCCTCGCGCAGCGTGGCGTGCACGGAGTGCAGCGCGTCGATCGTGTCGTGCTCCTCGGCGTCGAGGGTGACGGTGATCCCCCTGCCCGCCGCGGCCTCGCAGACGCTCGCCGCGTTGTCGAGCGCGAGTCGCTCCGACAGCCGCAGCCCCAGCGCGGTGAGCTTGACCGACACGTCGGCGCCCGCGGGCAGCAGGCCGAGCAGCCGCAGGTATTCGCCGACCTCCCGATCGGCCTGTTCCCGGTCGGTCACCTCCTCGCCGAGGTGGTCGACGCTGACGAGCAGGCCCTTGCGGCTCAGCTCGCCGACCACGGCGCCGATGTCGCCGGCGACGTAGCGTCTGACCACGTCCCTGGTCAGGGGCGAGGTGGCGACGACGCGTTCCGCGCGTTCGCTCTTGGAGACGGCGAGCAGGGCCTGACGGAGCACGTAACAACCCTAACTTCCACCTTGTCCGCATGGCGATGAACCAGCCGTGGGCCGGATTCGTCCTAGTAGGTATGCGCACTATGACAGCGACCGTCCTGGCCGGATGCCTGGCGCTGGTGACGAGTTGCGGCACGGACGCCCCTGCCCGCCAGGCCGGCTCCACGACTCCCGACGCGCCGGTGGTGGCGAGCCCGGCCACCACGACGCCCACGACCACGCCCACCAAGGCGCCGGAGCCCGTCAAGCCGACCGGCGACGCCGTCAACCCGCACAAGATCCGCTGGTCGAAGGCCAAGCCGGTGTCCAAGGGCAAGGCGGTCAAGCTCACCTGGTGGTCGGGCGTCGCGCCGTGCACGGTGCTGCACAAGGTGAAGGTCAAGGAGACCCGCAAGCGGGTCGCGATCACCCTGTACGAGGGCACCTCGCCCAAGGCCAAGAACGTCTCCTGCATCATGATCGCGGTCGAGAAGACGACCACGGTCAAGCTCAAGAGGCCGCTCGGCAAGCGGAAGATAGTGGACGGCGCCAAACCCTGATATGTCCGCATCCGGACACCCCAGTGACATTTGATGGATCAGTGACGATACATCGGTGAGCACCGTGGCAGCGGGGAGCCAGTACCGGTGATGGCACGTTCCACTGGGGGAATCCGTGAGACGGCTCTACCGCGCCCTCTTATCCGCTGTCCTGATACTGACCGGCCTGGTCGCGCTGGCGCCCCAGGCCGCCGCCCTGCCCCCGCGCTTTCAGAAGCAGACCATCTTCACCGGGCTGATCAGCCCCACCAACGTGGAGTTCGCCGCCGACGGCCGGGTCTTCGTGGCCGAGAAGGGCGGCTACATCAAGGTCTTCGACTCGCTCACCGACACCACCCCCACGATCTACGCCGACCTGCGCACCAACGTGCACGACTTCTGGGACCGCGGCCTGCTCGGCATGGCGCTGCACCCGGACTTCCCCACCGACCCGCGCATCTACGTCCTCTACTCCTACGACGCCGAGCCCGGCGGCGCCGCGCCGCGCTGGGGCGAGGTCGACGAGGACTACGACGAGTGCGAGTCGCCGCCGGGGCCGACCGGCGACGGCTGCCGCATCACGGGCCGGCTGTCGGTCATCTCGCCCTCCGGCGCCGAGACCCCACTGATCACCGACTGGTGCAACCAGTACCCCAGCCACTCCATCGGCGACCTGAAGTTCGGCCGCGACGGCATGCTCTACGCCTCCTCGGGCGACGGCGCCAGCTTCGAGTTCCCCGACTACGGCCAGGACAACCTGCCGGGCTCGGACGTCGTCCCCGACAACCCGTGCGGCGACCCGCCGAACGCGGTGGGCACCGCGCTGACCCCGCCCAGCGCGGAAGGCGGCACGCTGCGCTCGCAGGACCTGCGCACCAACGGCGACCCGGCCGGCCTGGACGGCACCGTCATCCGCATCGACCCCGACACCGGCGCGGCCGCCCCGGGCAACCCCAACGCCGCCAGCCCGGACGCGAACGTGCGCCGCGTCGTCGCCTACGGCCTGCGCAACCCGATGCGCATCACCCAGCGCCCCGGCACGGACGAGATCTGGACCGGCGAGGTCGGCTGGGGCGCCTGGGAGGAGATCAACCGGATCCCCAACCCCGTCGGCGCCGTGCCGAACTTCGGCTGGCCCTGCTACGAGGGCAGCGGCAGGGAGGACGGCTACGACGCGCTGAACCTCACCATCTGCGAGAACCTGTACGCGGAAGGCACCGCCGGGCACGCGAAGCCCTACTACGAATGGCACCACGGCGAGCGTCTCTACCCGGGCGACCCGTGCGACCCGGGCAACCAGTCGTCCTCGACCGGCATCTCCTTCTACGCCGGCGGCTCGTACCCGAACGCCTACGACGGCGCGTTGTTCTTCTCCGACTACAGCCGCAAGTGCGTCTGGGTGATGACCAAGGGCGCGAACGGCCTGCCCGACCCGGCCACGGTCACCTCGTTCGACACCGGCATCGGCTCGGTCGAGCTGCAGCTCGGCCCCGGCGGCGACCTGTTCGCCGTCGACTACGACGCCGGCGCGGTCGTGCGTTACGTCTACGACAACGCCGCGCCGACGGCGGTGATCGACGCCTCGGCCACCTCGTCGACAGGGCCGCCGCTGACGGTGAACTTCTCCGCCACCGGCTCCATCGACGCCGACGGCGACCCGGTCACCTACGCCTGGGACCTGGACGGCGACGGCGAGCTCGACGACTCCACCTCGGCCACGCCGTCACGCACGTACACGCAGGTCGGCTCGTACTTCGTGAAGCTGCGCGCGACCGACGACAAGGGCGCCCACGGCGACGCCACGGTGACCGTGAACGTCGGCAACACCGCGCCCGCGGCCGCCATCGCCATTCCGGTGGCCACGGTCACCTGGGCGGTCGGCGACACGATCGGCTTCTCCGGCTCCGGCGCGGACCCGGAGGAGGGCGCGATCCCCGGCTCCCGCATGACCTGGTCGCTGATCATGCACCACTGCCCCGGCGCCTGCCACGAGCACGAGATCACCAGATTCACCGGGACGTCCGGGTCGTTCCAGGCGCCCGACCACGAGTACCCGTCGCATCTGGAGTTGCGCCTGACGGTCGCCGACCAGTACGGGCTGACCGACACCAAGAGCGTGATGCTCCAGCCCAAGACGGTGAACCTGACCTTCGGCACCAGCCCGTCCGGCCTCCTGCTCGGCTTCAACCAGGAGCAGACCGTCGCGCCGTTCACCAGGACCGTGATCGTCGGCTCCAGCGTCTCGATCTCGGCGCCGTCGCCGCAGGACGACCGGGTCTTCGACGCCTGGTCGGACGGCGGCGCGGCGACGCACAACTTCGTCGCCCCGGCGAACGCCACCACCTACACGGCCACCTACAAGACGACCACGTCGCCCGGGCTGGTCGCGGCGTACGGGATGAACGAGGGCACGGGCGTCGGCGTGGGCGACTCGTCCTCGGCCGGCAACCCCGGCACGGCCACCGCCACCACCTGGGCGGCGACCGGCAAGTACGGCAAGGCGCTGTCGTTCGACGGCTCGTCGAGCTGGGTCACCGTGCCCGACTCGGCCAGTCTGCGGCTGACCGAAGGCATGACGGTCGAGGCGTGGGTGCGGCCGACGACGCTGGCGAGCTGGCGCACACTGGTCATGAAGCAGCACGCGGGCGGCTTCGCGTACGTGCTGACGGCCAGCAGCGACAGCAACAGGCCGCACGCCGTCATCCACACCACCGGCGAGGCCGACATCGGCAGCGCGGCCGCGCTGTCGCTGAACACCTGGAGCCACCTGGCCACCACCTACGACGGCACCACGCTGCGCCTGTACGTCAACGGCGCCCAGGTGGGCCAGCGCACCGCAGGCGGCCCGATGCGCACCGACAACGGGGTGCTGCGCATCGGCGGCAACAGCCTGTGGGGCGAGTACTTCCACGGGCTCATCGACGAGGTGCGGATCTACAACCGGGCGCTGTCGGCCGCCCAGATCCAGGCGGACATGACCGTGCCGATCGGCGAGGAGCCGCCGCCCGACACGCAGGCGCCGACCGCGCCGGGCTCGCTCGCCGCGACCGGCGGCCCCGGCTCGGCCCAGCTGTCGTGGACGGCCTCCACCGACAACGCCGGGGTGTCCGGGTACATGATCCACCGCTCGACCACGCCCGGTTTCACCCCGTCGGGCGCCAACCAGGTCGGCTCCTCGCAGGCCGCCACGTTCACCGACGCGGGGCTGGCCGCGGGCACCTACCACTACCGGGTGCGCGCCTTCGACGCGGCGGGCAACGTCAGCCCGTCGTCGAACGAGGTCCCGGCCGTCGTCACCGCGCCGCCGGCCAATCCCGGGCTGGTGGCCGCGTACGGGATGAACGAGGGCGGCGGCACGACGATCGCCGACGTCTCTGGCGGCGGCAACTCCGGCACCCTGACCTCGGCGTCCTGGACGAACGGCGGCAAGTACGGCGCGGCGCTGTCGTTCGACGGCTCGTCGAGCTGGGTGACGGTCGCCGACGCGGCGAGCCTGCGGCTGACCAACGGCATGACGGTCGAGGCGTGGGTGCGGCCGAGCACGGTCACCGGCTGGCGCACGGTCCTGATGAAGCAGCACGCGAGCGGGCTGGCGTACGGGCTGATGGGAGGCAGCGACAGCAACAGGCCGCACACGGTCGTCCACACCACCTCCGATGCCGACGTGGGCGGCACCGCCTCGCTCCCGCTCAACACCTGGAGCCATCTGGCGGTCACCTACGACGGCACCACGCTGCGCCTGTACGTCAACGGCACGCAGGCCGCCCAGCGTACGGTCGGCGGCTCGATGCGCACCGACAGCGGGGTGCTGCGCATCGGCGGCAACAGCCTGTGGGGTGAATACTTCGCCGGCCAGATCGACGAGGTCCGGATCTACAACCGGGCGCTCAACGCGACCGAGCTGCAGACGGACATGAACACGCCCATCTCATAACCGAGCACCGGCGAGCGGGAAACCCCGCTCGCCGGATTGTCCGCTTGTGGACACTTCCGGTGACAATCGGCTGATTTATTGCGATACATCGATCAAGGCACACCGGCGTGCGGGGGCGCCACGACTCGTGCCGCACTCTCCGTGGGGGTCACGTGAAACGCCTTGCCAGCGCCCTGTCCTGCATCCTGCTCATCGTCGTCGGCCTGGTCGCCGTGTCGGCCCCGGCCGCGCAGGCCCTGCCCGCCTCCTTTCAGAAACAGACGGTCTTCAGCGGGCTGACCCAGCCGACCAACATCGAGTTCGCCCCGAACGGCCAGGTCTTCGTGGCCGAGAAGAGCGGACTGATCAAGGTCTTCGACTCGCTCTCCGACACCACACCCACCGTGTACGCGGACTTACGCACACAGGTGCACAACTTCTGGGACCGCGGGCTGCTCGGCCTGGCCCTGCATCCCGACTATCCGGCCGATCCGCGCGTGTACGTCCTGTACGCCTATGACGCCGTACCGGGCGGCTCGGCGCCACGCTGGGGCACCGCGGGCGCCACAGCCGATCCCTGCCCGTCACCGCCCGGCGCGACGAACGACGGCTGTCTCGTCACCGGCCGCCTGTCGGTCATCTCGCCCTCCGGCGCCGAGACGCCGCTGATCACCGACTGGTGCCAGCAGCACCCCAGCCACTCCACCGGCGACCTGCAGTTCGGCGCCGACGGCGCGCTCTACGCCTCGGCCGGCGACGGCGCCAGCTTCAACTTCGCCGACTACGGCCAGGACAACCTGCCCAGCTCGGACATCACCCCGGACAACCCGTGCGGCGACCCGCCGAACGCGGTGGGCACCGCGCTGTCGCCGCCCAGCGCCGAGGGCGGCGCGCTGCGCGCCCAGGACGTCAGGACCTCCGGCGACCCGGCCGGGCTCGACGGCACCCTGATCCGCATCGACCCGGACACCGGCGCGGCCGCCGCGGGCAACCCCAACGCCGGCAACGCCGACCAGAACGTGGCCAGGATCGTCGCCAACGGCCTGCGCAACCCGTTCCGCATCACCAGCAGGCCGGGCACCTCCGAGATCTGGTCGGGCGAGGTCGGCTGGGGCACCTGGGAGGAGATCAACCGGGTCGTCTCGCCCACCTCCGGCGTGACCAACTTCGGCTGGCCGTGCTACGAGGGCGGCAACCGGCAGGGCGGCTACGACAACCTCAACCTGACCCTGTGCGAGAACTTCTACGCCGCCGGGGCCGCCGCGCACACGCAGCCGTACTTCGCCTGGAACCACGCCACCAAGCCGGCGCCGAACGACCCGTGCCCGTCCGGCGGCTCGTCGTCCAGCGGGGTGGCCTTCTACGCGGGCGGGCCGTACCCGGCCGCCTACGACGGCGCGCTGTTCTTCTCCGACTACAGCCGCTCGTGCATCTGGGTGATGACCAAGGGCGCCAACGGGCTGCCCGACCAGACGACCACGGCCACGTTCGACTCGGGCATCCCGGTGGTCGAGCTGGAGACCGGCCCTGGCGGCGACCTGTTCGCGGTGGACTTCTCCGGCAAGATCATCCGCTACATCTACGACAACACGCCGCCGGTCGCGGTGATCAACGCCTCGGCCACCTCGGGCAGCGCGCCGCTGGCCGTCTCCTTCTCCGGCACGTCGTCGTCCGACGCCGACGGCGACCCGCTCACCTACGCCTGGGACCTGGACGGCGACGGCGAGCTCGACGACTCCACCGCGGCCACGCCGTCGCGCACCTACACCCAGCCGGGCTCGTACGTGGTGCGGCTCCGGGTCAGTGACGGCCGCGGCGGTCAGGGCGACGCCACGGTCACGATCAACGTGAACAACACCCCGCCATCGGCCACCATCGACTCGCCCACCACCGCGCTCACCTGGGCGGTCGGCCAGAACGTCACCTTCTCCGGCACCGGAACCGACGCCCAGGACGGGACGATCCCCGGCTCCAGGATGTCCTGGGCGCTGATCATGCATCACTGCCCGAGCACCTGCCACGAGCACCAGATCACCACCTACACCGGGTCGTCGGGCTCGTTCCAGGCGCCCGACCACGAGTACCCGTCGCATCTGGAGCTGCGGCTCACCGTCACCGACGCGCACGGGCTGACCGACACCGACAGCGTCCTGCTGCAGCCCAAGACGGTGAATCTGACGTTCGCCAGCACGCCGTCCGGGCTGCAGCTGGGCTTCAACGGCGAGCAGACGCTGACGCCGTTCACCCGCACGGTGATCGTCGGCTCCAGCAACTCGATCTCCGCGCCGTCGCCGCAGACCTCCGGCGGCCAGAGCGTGTCGTTCGGGTCGTGGTCGGACGGCGGCGCGGCCACCCACCAGATCACCGCCCCCGCCACGGCGACCACGTACACGGCGGGCTACACGCCGACCACGTCCGTGCCTGGGTTGGTGGCCGGCTACGCCATGGACGAGGGCGCCGGCACCTCCGTCGGCGACGCGTCCGGCCTGGGCAACACCGGCACCACCACGGCCACCACCTGGACGGCGACCGGCAAGTACGGCTCCGCGCTGTCGTTCAACGGCTCGTCGAGCTGGGTCACCGTGCCCGACGCCGCGAGCCTGCGCCTGACCAACGGCATGACCGTCGAAGCCTGGGTGCGGCCCAGCACGGTCACCAGCTGGCGCACGGTCGTCATGAAACAGCACGCGAGCGGCCTGGCCTACGTGCTGCTGGCCGGCAGCGACAGCAACCGCCCGCACACCGCCATCCACACCACTTCCGACGCCGACATCGGCGGCACCGCCTCACTGCCACTCAACACCTGGAGCCACCTGGCCACCACCTACGACGGCACCACACTCCGCCTCTACGTCAACGGCACCCAGGTCGCGCAACGCACCGCGGGCGGCCCGATCCGCACCGACAACGGCGTCCTGCGCATCGGCGGCAACAGCCTGTGGGGCGAATACTTCGCCGGCCAGATCGACGAGGTCCGCGTCTACGACAAGGCACTCACCGCCACCCAGATCCAGACCGACATGAACACCCCCGTCGGCACGCCGCAGCCGCCCGACACCCAGGCGCCGACCGCGCCGGGAGCGCCGGCGGCCACCGGCGGCCCCGGCTCGGCCCAGCTCTCGTGGACGGCCTCGACCGACAACGTCGGCGTGTCCGGCTACATGGTCCACCGCTCCACCACGCCCGGTTTCACGCCTTCGGGCGCGAACCAGGTCGGGTCGACCGAGAGCACCTCGTTCGCCGACTCCGGACTGGTCGCGGGCACGTACTACTACCGGGTGCGGGCCTTCGACGCGGCGGGCAACGTCAGCGCCTCCTCGGCCGAGTCCTCGGCCACGGCCACCCAGCCGCCGGCCACGGAGGGCCTGGTGGCCGCGTACGGCATGAACCAGGGCACCGGCGTCACCGTCGCCGACGCCTCGGGCTTCGGCAACACCGGCACGACCACCGCCACGACGTGGACCAGCGGCGGCAAGTACGGTTCGGCGCTGTCGTTCGACGGCTCGTCGAGCTGGGTCACCGTGCCCGACGCGGCGAGCCTGCGGCTGACCAACGGCATGACCGTCGAGGCGTGGGTGCGGCCGAGCACGGTCACCAGCTGGCGCACGGTCGTCATGAAACAACACGCGAGCGGTCTGGCCTACGTGCTGCTGGCCGGCAGCGACAGCAACCGGCCACACACCGCCATCCACACCACTTCCGACGCCGACATCGGCGGCACCGCCTCACTCCCGCTCAACACCTGGAGCCACCTGGCCACCACCTACGACGGCACCACCCTGCGCCTCTACGTCAACGGCACCCAGGTCGCCCAGCGCACCGCGGGAGGCCCGATCCGCACCGACAACGGCGTCCTGCGCATCGGCGGCAACAGCCTGTGGGGCGAATACTTCGCCGGCCAGATCGACGAAGTCCGCGTCTACGACAAGGCACTCACCGCCACCCAGATCCAGACCGACATGAACACCCCCATCAGCTGACAGACCGGCTCGGCCCCCGCACCTCGGGGGCCGAGCCTTTTCCTCAGCAGCCCCGCGGCGGCTCGTCGGTCCAGCCAGACTCCGGGTCGTAGGCGAAGTAGCGCAACATCTGCCCCGTGCCTGCCTGGTCGGCGTAGGTGATGGCGGCCAGTTCCTCGCCCGTTCCCGGGTCGAGGACGGTACGGGAGTAGAGCGGCGCCTCCTTGCCCAGGTCGGCCCGGTAGGCGTAGCTCAGTTTCGTGGTGAACGTCACCTCCAGGCCCGACCGGCCCAGCGGGTCGGTGACGGTCCTGTGCACCCGGGTGTCCGGCAGCTCCGCCAGCAGGCGCAGCACCGCCGCGCGCTGGGCCGGGCTGATCGGCAGCCCCAGCAGGTTGGCCGCCATGGGCAGGAACTCCTCAAAGGGCTCTCCGAAGCCTCTGCCGTCCCAGCTCCGGTGTGCTTCGAGCATCCACTCGCGCAGCCCGGCCGGGTCGGCGGGAATGGCGGGCAGGTCGGCCAGGGCGAGCGGCTTGAGCGTGGCGTCGATCAGGGCTCCGTTCCGCTCCTTGGCCGAGGTCCGCTCGCAGTCGTAGGGGGCGTCGGCGACGCGGACCGGTTCGCAGTCGTCGTTGCGATTGTCCTTCGGGCAGATGGCCCGCACCTGCTTCGGCGATCCCGCCGCCCGCCAGGCGGCCTCGTCGGCGGGTGTGTCCGGGCGGGCGGCGGGCTTCCAGGCGTGCGTGACGCGCGGGGAGGCGCCGTCCCTGGCCGCCCAGGACTCCCAGCGCATGGTCATCCAGACGTTGTAACCGCCCTCCACGGCGCCCCAGAAGCCGTCGGTCCGCGACCGATGCCAGTACGCGCCGCTCTCCTGCGGCAGCTTCTCGATCCTGTCGGCCAGGTCGAGCAGCTCCTGGTTGGGCCTGGCCGGCTTGACCAGGACCGGGGCCGGGGTCAGCACCGAGACCAGCGAGAAGATCAGCAGCACCACGGTCGCGGTGGCCAGCGCCGCGCCCACGCTCCAGGCCCACAGCCGGCGTGGCCGCCGGCGCGGGGTTCGCGTCCCCGCCTCGGCCACGCGGGCCCGCGCCCTGGCCACGACCTCGGCGGACGGCGGCGCGGCATCGGGGAGCGCGCGAGCGAGCAGGTCGAGCTCATCCATCGGATTCCCCCTGGCGTCCATCGACGTCCTTCCTGAGCGGGCCGATCGCGGCGCGCAGCTGCTTGCGCGCGCGGTTGAGCCGGGACGCCACGGTCCCGTACGGGATGTCCAGCGCCTCGGCGACCTCGGCGTGCGACAGGCCGCCCAGCGCGATCAGCAGCACCACGTCGCGGTCGCGCTGCTTCAACCCGGCCAGCGCCCCCGCCAGCGGGCCGGTGAAGCGGGCGGCGTCCACCCGGTCGAGCACGGCGTCCTCGTGGCTCTCGCCGTCGCGTTCCGCCGCCCTGGCCAGCGCCTTCCAGCGCCTGATCTCGCCGCGCCGGTGCTTGGCGACGAGGTTGGTGGCGATGCCGTACAGCCACGGCCTGACCGCGCCCATGGCGGGGTCGTAGCCGCTGCCGCGCAGTGCCGCCACGAAGACGTCCGCGGCCAGGTCGTCGGCCACGTCCTCGGACAGGCGGCGGGCGATGTACCGGTGGATCTCGGCGAAGTACTCGTCGAAAAGATCAGGTGGAACCGTCACCCGTTCGTCCCCGTTACGTGTGTTGTAGAGGATCACGCCCGTTCTTTCCCGGTATCCCGGAATGCTTTCACGCTCACGAGGGTTGAGTCGGGTAGGCTCAACTCGTTTGACAAAGACGACCAGCATTCGTAGGTTGAGTCTGACCGACTCAACTTTGACTACAAGGACGTACTCATGGCACGTGCGGTAGGTATCGACCTTGGGACGACCAACTCCGTCGTCTCGATCCTCGAGGGCGGTGAGCCCACCGTCATCGCCAACGCTCAGGGCTCGCGGACCACGCCGTCCGTGGTCGCCTTCGCGAAGAACGGCGAAGTCCTGGTCGGCGAGGTCGCCAAGCGGCAGGCCGTCACCAATGTGGACCGGACGATCCGCTCGGTCAAGCGAGAGATGGGCACCAACTGGTCCCAGGAGATCGACGGCAAGAAGTTCTCCCCGCAGCAGATCAGCGCCTTCGTGCTGCAGAAGCTGAAGCAGGACGCCGAGGCGTACCTGGGCGAGAAGATCACCGACGCGGTCATCACGGTCCCCGCCTACTTCAACGACGCCCAGCGCCAGGCCACCAAGGAGGCCGGCACGATCGCGGGCCTCAACGTGCTGCGCATCATCAACGAGCCCACCGCGGCGGCCCTCGCCTACGGGCTCGACAAAGACCAGGACCAGACGATCCTGGTCTTCGACCTCGGCGGCGGCACCTTCGACGTGTCCCTGCTCGACGTCGGCCAGGAAGACGGTCACGGCTTCGTCGAGGTCAAGGCCACCTCCGGTGACAACCACCTCGGTGGCGACGACTGGGACCAGCGCGTCGTCGACGAGCTCGTCAAGCGCTTCCAGAACGCCCACGGCGTCGACCTGGCCAAGGACAAGATGGCGCTTCAGCGTCTGCGTGAGGCCGCCGAGAAGGCCAAGATCGAGCTGTCCAGCCAGTCCGAGACAAACATCAACCTGCCCTACATCACCGCCTCCTCCGAGGGCCCGCTGCACCTCGACGAGAAGCTCACCCGCAGTGAGTTCCAGCGGCTGACGGCCGACCTGCTCGAGCGGACCAAGGGCCCGTTCCACCAGGTCATCAAGGACGCCGGCATCAAGGTCTCCGACATCGCGCACGTGGTGCTGGTCGGCGGCTCGACCCGGATGCCCGCCGTCACCGAGCTCGTCCGCGAGCTGACCGGCGGCAAGGAGCCCAACAAGGGCGTCAACCCCGACGAGGTCGTCGCCATCGGCGCCGCGCTGCAGGCCGGTGTGCTCAAGGGCGAGGTCAAGGACGTCCTGCTGCTCGACGTGACCCCGCTGTCGCTGGGCATCGAGACCAAGGGCGGCATCTTCACCAAGATCATCGAGCGCAATACCACGATCCCGACCAAGCGCTCGGAGGTCTTCACCACGGCCGAGGACAACCAGCCGTCGGTGCAGATCCAGGTCTACCAGGGCGAGCGCGAGATCGCCTCGTACAACAAGAAGCTGGCCACCTTCGAGCTGACCGGCATCGCCCCGGCGCCGCGCGGCATCCCGCAGATCGAGGTCACCTTCGACATCGACGCCAACGGCATCGTCAACGTCTCCGCCAAGGACCTGGGCACGGGCAAGGAGCAGACGATGACGATCACCGGCGGCTCCGCGCTGCCGAAGGACGACATCGAGCGCATGATGCGCGAGGCCGAGTCGTACGCCGAGGAGGACAAGAAGCGCCGCGAGGAAGCCGAGGTCCGCAACAACGCCGACGGCCTGGCCTACCAGACGGAGAAGTTCCTCCGCGAGAACGACGACAAGGTCCCCGGCGACATCAAGACCGAGGTCAACGACGCCCTGTCGGAGCTGAAGAAGGCCCTCGAAGGCACCGACACCGACGTCATCCGCAACTCGGCGGAGAAGCTCGCCACGGTCAGCCAGAAGATGGGCTCGGCGATCTACGCCCAGAGCCAGGGTCAGCAGGCCGGTGGCGAGGGCGCCCCGCAGGACGCCGACGCCGGCCAGCAGGACAAGGCCGACGATGACGTGGTCGAAGCCGAGATCGTCGACGAAGACCAGCCGAAGAAGGACCAGTGATGCCGGCGCGTGACAACGGGCATGAGGAGCCGGTGATCCGCGACAACCGCAAGATCGACCCGGAGACGGGGCAGGCCCGCGAGGCCAAGCTCAGCGAGCAGGAGGCGGCCGCCGCCGAGGCGCCGGTCGCCGCGCACGACGGCGAACTCGCCGCCCAGCTCGCCGAGCGCACCTCGGACCTGCAGCGGCTCCAGGCGGAGTACACGAACTACCGCAGGCGGGTCGAGCGTGACCGGGTCGCGGTCCGCGAGCAGGCCGTGGCCGGCGCGCTGACCGAACTGCTCCCCGTGCTCGACGACATCGGCCGGGCCCGCGATCACGGCGAGCTGACCGGGGGCTTCGCGAAGGTGGCAGAGTCACTGGAAGCGGCGCTCACCAAGCTCGGCCTCACCGCCTACGGGCAGAAGGGCGACCCGTTCGACCCGACCGTCCACGAGGCGCTGATGCACAGCTATTCGCCGGACGTTACCGAGCCGACCGCGGTCGAAGTGTTGCAGCCTGGATACCGGATGGGTGACAGGGTGCTGCGCCCGGCGCGGGTGGCCGTCGCCGAGCCAGAGGACGCCCCTCCCGCGTCCGCCATCGACGAAGAAGACTGAGACGAAGGGCCGTAGATGAGCACCAAGGACTACCTGGAGAAGGATTACTACGCCGTCCTTGGTGTGCCCAAGACCGCCACAGCCGAAGAGATCAAGAAGGCGTATCGGAAGCTGGCCAGGCAGTACCACCCCGACACCAACCAGGGCGACGCCACCAAGGAGACCAAGTTCAAGGAGGTCTCCGAGGCCTACGACGTCCTGTCCGACAGCAAGCGCCGCAAGGAGTACGACGAGGCGCGCGCGCTGTTCGGGTCCGGGGTGGGCGCCGGCCGTCCGGGGGGCGGCGGCTTCCCGTTCGACTTCGGTGATCTGTTCGGCGGCACGCAGCAGGGTCAGGGCGGCGCGGGCGAACGGCTCGGCGACCTGTTCGGCGGCCTGTTCAACCGGGGCGGTGCCGGTGGCGCGTCCACCCGCACCACCCGGACGACCAGGCCACGACGGGGCCAGGACGTCGAGTCGGAGGTCTCGCTCACCTTCACCGAGGCGGTCGAGGGCACCACGGTCTCGCTGCGGCTGACCAGTTCGGCCGCGTGCACGGCCTGCACCGGCACCGGCGCCAAGGCGGGCACGACCCCCAGGGTCTGCCCGACCTGCGAAGGCACCGGCGCGGCCAGCCGCAACCTGGGCAACTTCGCCTTCTCCGAGCCCTGCCGCGACTGCAAGGGCCGCGGGCTGATCGTGGACGACCCCTGCCCCGTGTGCGAGGGCAGCGGCCGGGCCAAGAGCACCCGCACCATCCAGGCGCGCATCCCGGCCGGGGTGGCCGACGGCCAGCGGGTCAAGCTCAAGGGCAAGGGCGCCCCGGGCGAGAACGGCGGCCCGGCGGGCGACCTGTACATCCAGACGAACGTCAAGCCGCACGTCGTGTTCGGCCGGCAGGGGGAGAACCTGACGATCACGGTGCCGGTGACGTTCACCGAGGCCGCGCTGGGCGCGGAGATCAAGGTGCCGATCCTCAAGGGCATGCCGGTCACGCTGCGCATCCCGGCGGGCACGCCCAACGGCCGCACGTTCCGCGTGCGCGGCCGCGGCGTGGCGCGCAAGGACGGCACCAAGGGCGACCTGCTCGCCACTGTCGAGGTGGTCGTCCCCAAGACACTCGATGACAAGTCTCGTGAGCTTCTCACCGAGTTCAACACCGCGATCGCGGGTGAAGACCCGCGGGCTGAGCTGATTCAGCGAGCCAGAAGCGAGTAAGCCGATGGACGCCAACTATTTCGACCTGTCCGACGACACGCCGGTCTATGTGATCTCGGTGGCCGCGCAACTGTCGGGGCTCCACCCGCAGACGCTGCGGCAGTACGACCGGCTCGGGCTGGTCTGTCCTGGTCGTACGGCGGGACGTGGCCGCCTCTACTCAACTCGTGACATCGTCATGCTCCGCGAGGTTCAGCGCCTCTCCCAGGAGGAGGGCATCAACCTCGCGGGCATCAAGCGGATACTCGAACTGGAGAACGAGGCTCTGCGGCTGCGTGAAGAGGTTCACCGGCTGCGCGCCGAGATGCAGATGGTCAAGGCGCTGATCCGCTACGAACTGCCACCGGGGGCCTGACCGAACATGGACTACAAACTCACGCAGAAGAGCCAGGAAGCGCTGTCGGGCGCCATGCGGCGGGCCGCCGCGGAGGGCAACCCGGAGATCGCGCCGGTTCATCTGCTCACCACGCTGCTGTCGCAGACGGGCGGCACGGCCGTACCCCTGCTGGAGGCCGTCGGCGCCGACTGGCGCACGCTGCGGGCCAGGGCGGAGGAGGCGCTGGCGGCGCTGCCCAGGGCGCAGGGCGCCACGGTGGGCGCGCCGTCGAGCTCGCGGCAGCTGCTGACCGTGATGAACACCGCGGCCCAGCACGCCAACCGCCTTGAAGACCAGTACGTCTCCACCGAGCACCTGCTGGTCGGCCTGGCCGCCGACGGCGGGCAGGCGGCCGAGCTGCTGCGCGCGCAGGGCGCGACCCCGCAGGCGCTGCTCGACGCCTTCGAGAAGGTGCGCGGCCACGCCCGCGTCACCAGCGAGACCCCTGAAGACACCTACCAGGCGCTGGAGAAGTACGGCGTCGACCTGACCGAGCGGGCCCGCGGCGGCCGGCTCGACCCGGTCATCGGCCGCGACTCCGAGATCCGCCGGGTGGTGCAGGTGCTCAGCCGCCGCACCAAGAACAACCCGGTGCTGATCGGCGAGCCAGGCGTCGGCAAGACCGCCGTGGTCGAGGGCCTGGCGCAGCGCATCGTGGCCGGCGACGTGCCCGAGTCGCTGCGCAACAAGCGGCTGATCTCGCTCGACCTGGGCGCGATGGTGGCCGGCGCGAAGTACCGCGGCGAGTTCGAAGAGCGGCTCAAGGCCGTGCTCTCCGAGATCAAGGAGAGCAACGGGCAGATCGTCACGTTCATCGACGAGCTGCACACGGTCGTGGGCGCCGGGGCCGCCGAGGGGGCCATGGACGCGGGCAACATGCTCAAGCCCATGCTGGCCCGCGGCGAGCTGCGCATGATCGGCGCGACCACCCTCGACGAGTACCGCGAGCGCATCGAGAAGGACCCCGCGCTGGAGCGCCGCTTCCAGCAGGTCTACGTGGGCGAGCCGACCGTCGAGGACACGATCGCGATCCTGCGCGGGCTCAAGGGCCGCTACGAGGCGCACCACCAGGTGCAGATCGCCGACAGCGCGCTGGTGGCCGCCGCCGCGCTGTCCGACCGCTACATCACGAACAGGTTCCTCCCCGACAAGGCCATCGACCTGGTCGACGAGTCCGCGTCGCGGCTGCGCATGGAGATCGACTCCCGTCCGGTGGAGATCGACCAGCTCCAGCGCAACGTCGACCGGATGAAGATGGAGGAGCTGGCGCTGTCCAAGGAGACCGACGAGGCCTCCGTCCAGCGGCTCGAACGCCTGCGCAAGGAGCTGGCCGACCGCCAGGAGGAGCTGAACGCCCTGGTCGGCCGCTGGGAGCACGAGAAGGCGGGCCTGAACAAGGTCGGTGAGCTGAAGAAGCAGCTCGACGAGGCCAGGAGCGCGGCCGAGCGGGCCCAGCGCGACGGCGACTTCGAGGCCGCGTCCCGGCTCATGTACGCCGAGGTGCCGCGCCTGGAGCAGGCGCTCAAGGCCGCCTCCGAGGCCGCGCCGCCCGACCACGCCATGGTCAAGGAGGAGGTCGGCCCCGACGACATCGCCGAGGTCATCTCGTCCTGGACGGGCATCCCGGCCGGGCGGCTGCTGGAGGCGGAGACGACCAAGCTGCTGCGCATGGAGGAGGAGCTGGGCAGGCGCCTCATCGGGCAGCGCAAGGCCGTCCAGGCGGTCTCCGACGCGGTGCGCCGCAGCCGGGCCGGCATCGCCGACCCCGACCGGCCGACGGGCTCGTTCCTGTTCCTCGGCCCCACCGGTGTCGGCAAGACCGAGCTGGCCAAGGCGCTGGCGGAGTTCCTGTTCGACGACGAGCGGGCGATGACCCGCATCGACATGAGCGAATACGCCGAGAAGCACAGCGTGGCCAGGCTCGTCGGCGCGCCGCCCGGCTACGTCGGCTACGAGGAGGGCGGCCAGCTCACCGAGGCCGTCCGGCGGCGCCCGTACACGGTGGTGCTGCTGGACGAGGTGGAGAAGGCCCATCCGGAGGTCTTCGACGTCCTGCTGCAGGTGCTCGACGACGGCCGGCTGACCGACGGCCAGGGCCGCACCGTCGACTTCCGCAACACGATCCTGATCCTCACCTCCAACATCGGCTCGCAGTTCCTGGTCGACCCGAAGCTGGAGAACGGGGCCAGACGCGAAGCGGTGATGGGCGCGGTGCGCAACGCGTTCAAGCCGGAGTTCCTGAACCGGCTCGACGACGTGATCCTGTTCGACGCGCTGGGCTCGGAGGAGCTGGCCCAGATCGTCGATCTGCAGGTCGACCGCCTGGCCAGGCGGCTGGCCGACCGCAGGCTCACGCTGGAGGTCACGCCCGCCGCCCGCGAGTGGCTGGCGCTGACCGGCTACGACCCGATGTACGGCGCCCGGCCGCTGCGCCGCCTGGTTCAGTCGGCCATCGGTGACAAGCTGGCCAAGGCCGTGCTGTCCGGCGAGGTCGTCGACGGCGACCGGGTCCTGGTGGACCTGGGCGACGACGAGCTGGCCGTCAAACGCGGCTGACCTGCCCTTTCGTGGAGCCCGAAGACCGGTCGGTCTTCGGGCTCCACCATGTCATGGCAAGATCATCGCATTTTGCGTTGGGTAAGGGCTGGCCCATCCTTGGGGCAAGCCGCCCGTCGGCGGGCACGTGCCCGGCTAGTTTCAGCGTTCGTCGGATCACCGAAACCGATCAGGGGGACGTGCAGTGTCATCTCGGAACATCCGCGGCATCGTCGCGCTGGCCGCTCTGACCACGGGCCTGTGCACGGCGACCGCGAGCCCCGCGGCAGCCGATTCCTGCGCGGATCCCGGGTTGCTGCCGGCCGCGCCGCTGACCGGCGAGTGCGGCGAGACCACCAACGTCGGAGTGATCGACTACACCGGCAGCGCCGGTCGGCTGGCCGAGGGCGGCAACGCGCTGGCGATGGCGGCCGGCGAGATGGCCAGGCGCATCGGGCTGAGCGGGCTCGCGATGCCCGGGACCGGCATGGCCGACCTCGGCGGCGTGACCGCGACCTGGGGCATGCCCTCGCTGTCCGGCTCCAGCCCGGCCGCGCTGGCCGGCCTGCCGCTCATGCGGGACCTGACCACCATGGCCAGGGTGCCCACCCTGCCCGCGCTGCCGCAGTTCCCAGGAACCGGGAGCCTGCCCGTCGGGGTGTCGTTCGGCGACGCCGCCGACGCCGGCCGCGTCGCGGACGACTCGCTGCGCGCGCCGATGAACCTGCGTGAGCCGCTCGCCGAGATCGGCGACCAGGTCTTCGGCAGGACGCTGTCCGACGTGCCGAAGACCCTCCGCGGCCTCGGCGAGGCCACCAGGCTGCCCGTGGGACAGCCCGCGCTGGACGGCGTCACCGGCCTCCTGCAGGGCCTGAACCCGCGGTAGCCACCCCCGTGCCGGACGCGGGTCCGTGCCTCCCGCGCCCGGCTTCCCATGGCGAAGGGGCCGCGCCACCGGCCGCGGCCCCTTCGCCCCCCGCCGCATCAGCGGGGGGCCGGGGACCGCCCTCGGAGGACGGCTCAGGAGACGAGGGCGTCCAGGTCGTCTTCCGGCAGCCCCAGGTCCACCCTGATGCGGTAGCGGGTACGCAGCAGCGCCACGTGCTCGGGGTCGTCCTCGTCGCAGGCGAGCACGGCCTGGGTCGCCCACTCGAGCCCGGCACGCAGGTCGCCATAGGCGACCAGCGTCTCGGCGATCGTGTGCGCGGTCGCGGTCGTCACCTCGCCTTCCGCGCGTATGGTCTCGATGACCTCCCTGGCCTCGTCGGGCCGGTCGAGCTCGAACAGCGTGTCGGCGATGCCGGCACGGGGATCGATGAGCGATTCGCCACCGTCCTCGACCGCGCGCTGGAAACACTCCATCGCACGCGCGGGCTGGCCCGCCGCCCGCCACTCCTCCGCCGCGAGGACCAGGATCGATGCCCTGGAAACATCGCCGGAGGAGTAGTTGAGCGCGACATCGTAAAGCCGACTGGCCAAGGAACTGTGGTCGTCGGCCAGAAGGGCCTGCTCAAGCAGACGATCAAGGTGCTCACGGGTCACATGCGCCACACCGCGAGACTACCGAGCCACCCCCGCCTTTGCCTGGTCAATCCACATGGCGGTACTGGCACAAATTCGGCAACTTCCCGTCCAAGCCTGATTACTCTCGGCGTGTCTTCGCAGCTCATGGGGCATATAGCAGGTGCTTTGCATCCCGCGAGCAAGGGGGCTGTGATGGGCAGGTCCAAGCAGATGACCTTCACGCTAGCCTGTGCCGTCGTACTGTCGGCGCTCGTGCCTGGGGTGGCCGGCTACCTTTCGGCCCGGATGGAAGCCATCGAATCGGCCGAACGCAACCTGCGCGCGCTCGAACTGAGACTGCACGCCAGGGAGGCGAGAGACGCGCGCCCGGTGTCGTTCCCCGCGCCGTGCACGCGCATTCCCGCCACCCCCCGGTTCAACCGCTTCCCGGCGACGGCGCAACACCGGAAACACTGGCACCGCCACCTGCCGGCCTGGCTGCCCGACCTGATCAAACAGGGTCTTCCCCGTTAGCCCGGACGACCTTGTACACGCCGTAGAGCGTTTCCAGCCCGCCGACGACCATCATGATCAGGCCGATCTTCGACGGCACGAACACGACGATCTCCTCGTCGAGTCCGTACCGCCACAACAACAGCCCGGCCACGAACGTCACCAGCCCGGTCAGCAGCGTCTTTCTGGCAGAGGCCATCGGATCTCTTTCACTCGCGAAGGGTCGTTTACCTGGAACAACGCTAGTGAAAGCAGGACGAACGGGCTTCCTGCGCGCTGACGAGATCGGCTACATCTTTCGGCGGACCCGCGCCGTCAGTCGCGCGGCGACCAGGATTTCAACTGGCGGGACAGGAAACCCCTGACCAGGTGCTTGGCCGCCTCGATGATCTCCTGCGAGCCGTTCTGGTCGCGTCTGAAGGCCAGTTTCAGCACCGCGTCGCCGGCCTCCACCGCGACCAGCACCGCCACGTCGAGCTCGTGGCTGTCGGCGAGGCCGAACTCCGCCAGGAGCAGCCCGCGCAGGCGGCCGGCGATGACCGTGTTGTTGTCGGAGTCGGAGTCGAGCAGGTTGAGGTCGACGACGTCGCCGAAGTGCAGGCTGCGGAATCCCGGGACCGTCCTGTGCATGTCGACGTACTCGTCGATGATCGCGTCGACCGCCTCCCACCAGCCGCGGTAGTCCTCCTCCAGGAATCTGCGCCCGACGCGCGAGACGAACTGCTCCACGTTGCGCCTGGTGAGCTCCTGGGTGATGGCGCGCTTGTCGGGGAAGAACTGGTAGACCGAGCCGATCGCGACGTCGGCGCGCTCGGCGATCCGAGTGGTCGACAGGGCTTCGTAGCCGGTCTCGTCGAGCAGTTCCGCGCACGCGTCGAGCATGCGTTCGACGCGGCGGGCGCTGCGGCGCTGGGCGGGACGGCGCCTGAGGGCTTGGGGCCGGCTGCAGTCGTCATCTTCTATCTGGGGCGAAGACACGCCATCATCTTCTCCCGACTGCTCGATCATTACCTGCCGATTCGGCGATTTCTCGTGACACCGCTGAGCCTGGCCAGTCCGCGCATCGCGGCGGGGGAAATTCTGGGCAGCGCGTACCCGATTCTCGCTTCGGCGTTGACCGGCACCACGGCCTGATTTCTGTGCACGGCGCGGAGAATATGGGCGGCCACGCGCTCGGGCGGATAACCCCTCCGGGCGAGCCCGCGCTCGGCGTCCTGGCGCAGGTCCCGCCCCACGTACGTGGCGTTGCTCGCGATGGACGTGGACACGAATCCCGGGCAGATCACGCTGACCCCGATGCCGTGACCAGCCAGTTCGGCCCTGAGACAGTCGCTGAGCGACTTGACCGCTGCCTTCGAGACCGAGTACGCGGGCAGCACCGTGGACGGCGCGAAAGCGGCCAGCGAGGCGATGTTCACGATATGGCCGCCTTCACCGCGTTCGACCATCTGCGCGGCGAACAGGCGGCAACCGTGGATCACGCCCCACAGGTTGACATCAATGGTTCTGCGCCAGTCGTCCGGTGTGTGATCGAGGAAAGGACCGGCGACCGCGATCCCGGCATTGTTCACCACAATGTCCGGCACGCCATATTGAGCCTTGATATTTCGCGAAAAATCTTCCATTTGTGTGGCGTCGGCGACATCGACCTGGACGGCGTGCGCCGTGCCGCCGAGGTCCTTGGCGATGTCGTCCGCGACCCGGGTGGCCGCGTCGAGATCGAGGTCCGCGCAGACCACCTCGGCCCCGTGCGCCGCGAACGCCCGCGCCGTCGCCCGCCCGATGCCGCTGCCCGCGCCGGTGATCACCACGAGCCGATCGCCGAAGGCCCGGCCGGTGCCCTGCTGACCGTTCATCCCACTCCCTTCTCGATCATCTGATTCCCGACCGGGAGATACCCGGGATCGGCGCAACGTCCTCGCCGGCGGTGCGCCTTCCACGTGTGTGACGAACTCGCCGACCATCCGCGCGACCACCTCGGGGTGGCTGCGCTGCACCCAGTGCCCGGCGGTGATCCGGCGATGCCAGAAGCCGGGCGCCCACCGGGCGAGCGAGGCGAGGAGTCCGGGGGCCACGAACACGTCCCCGGTGGTCTCGATGAGCTGCACCGGCACCCGCACGTACGGATCGCCGCCGGATCGGCGCAGCGTGCCGAGCATGTTCACGCGGTAGAGCCACAGGCCGTTGCGCCCGTCACGCACCAGAGTCTCGGCCGGATGCCCGGGACGCGGGGCCACGCCCTCCCCCACCCGCAAGGTGCGCTCGACGGCCGTCGGCAGCACCGTGCGCCAGGCCAGCTCGGGTAACACCGGCGCCTGGAACGCCGCGATGTACCAGGATCTGATCAACTGTTTGAGCACGTCAGCGCGCCGCCCGTCGCGGACGAACCGCGCCGCCTGCCGCAGTCCGGGCCCGCCGAAGCTCGTGAACGACGCCACCCGCGCGGCGACCTCGGGCCGCGCCAGCGCCTCCCACCCCTGCAGCGACCCCCAGTCGTGCCCGACGAGGTGCACCCGCCGCTCACCCGCCGTGCCGCGCACCGCGTCGAGCACCGCGACGAGGTCGGACACCAGGTGGTCGAAGCCGTAGTCGCGCCGGTCGCGCGGCGCGCTGGAACGCCCGGCCCCGCGTACGTCGTAGCGCACCACGTGGAAGCGGTCGCGTAACAGCGCGGCCAGCTCGTCCCAGACGCGATGCGTGTCCGGATAGCCGTGCAGCAGCAGGACCGTCGGGTGAGCCGGATCGCCTTCAGCGAAGACCGCCAGCCGCACGTCACCGGACTCGACCCACCGCATGGCGACCTCCTATTGGACGAACTGTCCAGAATATAGTTCGCCCCGGCCCGCCGGGCCAGACCCGTCTCGCTACTCGCCCCCGGAGGGCCGCGCCGTCAGCCCGGTGCAGCCGCGCAGCGCCTGCCAGCTCTTGACCGCCTGCGTCTTGGCCGTCCCGGTCAGCGGGATCGGGATGCCGCCCTGGATCTCGGCCGGCGTCCAGCTGTCCTTGAGCACCTTCCGCCCGTTGATGGTCAGCGTGAGCACCCCGGTACGCCCGGTGCTGCCCGGCCGGAAGCTGTAGAAGACGAAGTTGCCCATCCCGTAGTTGACGTAGGCGTTGTCCAGGTATCCGGAGCCGAGCAGGATGTGCGCGTGCCCGCCGACCACCACGTCGGCCCCGGCCTGCACCAGCTTGGGCGCCAGCGAGCGCTGCGCCGGGTTCGGGCAGGCCTGCATCTCCGTGCCCCAGTGCAGGTGGACGATCACCGTGTCGGAGTTCTTACGCGCCTGCCGCACGGCCCGCAGCAGGGCGGCCTCCTCCTTGGCCGAGGCGAGCCCGCCCTTGTCCGCCGTGGCCGTCCACGCCTGGATGAGGTGGTCGTCGAGCACCTGCGTGGCCCCGATGATCGCCACCCGGTTCCCGTTCACGGTCGTGCGGTAAGGCCGGTACGCCTCCGCCGCGTTCTTCCCCACCCCGACCACCGGGAACTTGCTCTTCTTGATCGTCGTCAGGGAGTCGGCCAGGCCGGTCTCCATGTAGTCCATGCCGTGGTTGTTGGCCAGCGAGGCCACGTCCACCCCGGCCGCCTTGAGCGCGGTCAGCGCGCTGGCCGGGGCGCGGAAGGTGTACTGCTTGGCCGGCGCGGGCGTGCCCCCGGTGGTGATCGCCGTCTCCAGGTTCACCATGGCCAGGTCGGACTTCTTCAGCACCTGCGCGATCGGGCCGAGCGCCGTGCGCGGGTTGGCCAGCCTGCCCCGCAGCATGCCCTCGAAGTGCACGTCCCCGCCGAACGAGATCGTGTACGGCCGCCGCTCCGGCTTCGGCTTGGGCGCCGGGGAGGTGGCGACCTTCTTGGACTGCGGTTCGCGTTCCGGCTCCGCGTCCGCCGCCGTGCACGCGACCAGGCTGACGGCAACGGCCAGCAAGGGGAGGGCATGGGGGAGTCTCATCTGCCGCCACTTCCGCTCGATCCTGACTTTCAGGGACCGAGCATCCCATGTAACGGCAAATTAGGACGCTATCTCTCCATGTGTCATCAACCACGTCATAGCCGTACGAGTCCAGTCATCTATCGACGTGTAGACGATGAGCCGGGTCTCCGGGGCGACGGAGGAGTTGAAGCTGGTCGTGCTGAAGTGGAGCTCGCCCAGCGTCCGATGCTTGAACGCCTTCACCCTGGGGCCGGGGTCGGCCACGTCCTGGCTGGCCCACAGCTGGGCGAACTCGGCGCTCTCCGCGGAGAGCCTGCGCACGAAGTCCTGCCAGCACGGGTCGTCGGCGTGCCTGCTGTAGGCGCCTCTGAAGATGGCCACCGCGCGCGGCAGCTCCTGGGCCCGGTTGAGCAGCATGGTCTCGGCCGACTGCCTGACACAGCTCTGCCAGAGCGAGTTGCGCTCGCCCTCCGGCGCGTCGACGATCTCGGGGAACAGCCGGGCATAGGCCGCGTTCCAGGCCAGCGCGTCGCAGCGGCTGTTCGCGATCACCGCGGGCAGCTCGCCGAGCTGGTCGAGAATGTCCTGCATCTCCGGCGTGACCTGGCCGGAGTCGACCGCCGGCGGGCTCTCCGGCTGGCCGGCCAGCCGGTAGAGGTGCTGCCTCTCGGCACTGTCGAGCATGAGCGTGCGCGAGACGGCGTCGAGCACCTGGCTGCTGACGTTGATCGGCCGGCCCTGCTCCAGCCACGTGTACCAGGTCACGCCCACCCCGGCGAGCTGAGCGACCTCCTCGCGGCGCAGCCCCGGCGTGCGGCGGCGGGGGCCGGGCGGCAGGTCCACCATCTCGGGCGTGATCCGCTCCCGGCGGGTACGGAGGAACGCCGCCAGATCGGTACGCTTCGCCTCGGCCACCGTCATCCCCCCACTATGACGACATGTCCGAGAACTTATCCAGGTGCCGCCAATACCAGTATAAATGGGCTCTCGTTACTGGTACTGCTGACCGTACACACTCGATTACATGACCCAATCCGTGTCCATTTCTGCTGCTCTGCCCACAAAACCAGAGCGAGCCAAGGGCAACGGACTGCTCCTGACGGTCATCCTCGTGGGGCAGTTCCTGGCCATCTTGAACGTCAACATCGTCAACGTGGCGACCCCCACCGTCGAGGCCGACCTGCGCTCGTCCGGGGCCGGGCTGCAGATGATCGTCGCCGGTTACACCATTGTCTATGCCGTCCTGTTGATCACCGGTGCCCGTCTGGGTGACCTGTTCGGCTACCGCCGGGCCTTCCTGTGGGGGCTGGCGGTGTTCACGTTGACCACGCTCGCGGCCGGGCTCGCGCCGTCCACCGGCTGGCTGGTGGCCGCCAGGCTCGCCCAGGGCGCCGGGGCCGCGATGATGATGCCGCAGGTGCTCACCTTGATCCAGCGCAACTACCACGGCCCGGCCCGGGGCCGGGCGCTGGGACTGTGGTCGGCGGTGGTGAGCGGCGGCATCGTGGTCGGCCAGGCGCTCGGCGGGATCCTGCTGGGGCTGGGCGTGGGCTGGCGCATCGTGTTCCTGGTGCTGGTGCCCATCGGCGCGCTGTTGCTGATCGCCGGGATCCGGGTGCTGCCCGCCGACCAGGGCGGCGGGCGCACCGGCCTCGACCCGCTCGGGCTGGTGACGCTGTCTGCGGCGGTGCTGCTGTTCGTGGTGCCGCTGGTGCTCGGCCGCGAGCTGGGCTGGCCGCTGTGGGGCTGGATCTCGATGGCGGCCAGCGTGGTGATGTTCGTGGTGTTCGTCCGGGTGGAGCGCTGGGTGACGGGCCGGGGCGGCCGGCCGCTGATCGACGCCCGGGTCCTGCGCGCGCCGGGCATGCGGCCCGGGCTCGGCATCCTGCTGCTCGGCCCGGCCACCTGGGGCGCGTTCCTGTTCACCTCGGCCCTGCACCTCCAGGGCGAGCTGCACCTGTCGCCGCTGGCCTCGGGCATGATGATGGTCCCGTGCGCGCTGGCCTTCGCGGTGGTCGGCCTCGCCTGGCCGCGCCTGCCCGCCCGCAGGCAACGCACGCTGGTGCCCTTCGGCTACGTGGTGGCCGCGCCCGCCTACATCGGGCTCGGCCTGGCCTCCGGCGGCGGCATCCCCTACGCGATCATGAGCGCGCTCATCGGCGCCGGACTCGGCGTGCAGATCGCGGTCACCAACCTCGCCACGGCCCGCGTGGACGACGCCTACGCCGCCGACGCCAGCGGCGCGCTCCTCACGGTCATGCAGCTCGGCCAGGTCATCGGCATCTCGACGGTGGGCACGGTGTTCATCTCGCTGAGCCAGGGCGAGGGCGCGGCCTCGGCGTCGCTGATCTCCGCGATCGCCATGGCGGGCCTGGCCGTGCTCGCGGGAGTGTGCTCACTGTTCTTGGTCGGCCGGCGCGCGGCGGCGGTCACACCGCAATAATTCTCCGCGGGGCCTTTCGCGGCCGAAAGGCCCCCTCGTCGTCGCCATTCCGCATCGGGTAAGGCTATTTTCCCGACAGACGGCCGGACGAACGAACCATCTCCCGCCGATGAAGCCTCGGCTGGAAAATCTCGCACGGCGGCGTGCGTGCCAGCCGGGCGGACACCCGGGTCGACCAGGCGCACAAAGGCCGCGTGGGAGCTTGATCAACACATAGGGGGATGTGACAAGATATCCAAGTCTTCTGTGCTGCTCGCAAGGTTGCCGGAGTACATCCGAGGCGTTCTTCGCCTCACTCGAACGGCCCTGAAAGGTTGTGCCAGCAACTCGCCAGGGCCGTTTCTCATGCCGGTGCCGCCAGCGAGGTCACATCGAACTCGCCATCGCGTACACCTGCGGTGAAAGCCGCCCACTCGGCCGGAGTGAAGACCAGGACGGGACCGTCCTGGTCCTTGCTGTCACGGAGCGCGACGCTCCCGTCAGGCAAGGGTGCGACTTCGACGCAGGCGGCCGCGCCGTTGCAGAAAGAACTCTTCCGCCAAGCCGCCTTGGTAGGTTGGATGTACATTTTCTCCCCAAATGGGCAAAGGGGCGCCATTGCCCCTCGATGTGGCTTTCGCCCCTTAACGACGCCATAGCATGGCCTTGCGTTGTATGAGTACGCGTGATTCGTCCTCATCTAGCGCTTCTGACCGGATGTGGTCGAAGGCTGTCTCATATCCAGCTACTCGTCCGAGGTCTTCGACGAAGTGAGCAGAATATAGCTGTTCCAGATACACCACGTCATCGAACGCCGTGAAGTTGAGATGAATAAAAGCCCCGGTGTTGACCGGGTGCAGGGACTCGAGCGGCAGCACGTGCACGCTGACATGAGGCAGCATGGAGACCTCGAGCAAGTGCTCCATCTGCTCGCGCATCACCGACGGCTCGCCGAACCTGCGCATCAGCGCCGACTCGTCCAGGACGATGACGAGGGTGCAGGGGTCGTTGCGATGCATGACCCGCCGCTGCCGGTCGAGACGGGCGCCCACCCGGCTGCGCACGCCGCTGTGCGTGATGCGGGCGATGCCCCGGGTCGCCAGGATGACCTCCCTGGCGTAGTCCTCGGTCTGTAACAGGCCGGGCACCACCTGAGGCTCCCAGTTGCGCTGATAGGTGGCCTCCGCCTCGAGGCCGAGGAAGCGGGTGTATTCCTCCGGGAGCGCGTCTTCGTAGTCTTCCCACCAGCCGCGCTGCTCGGCGTCGCGTAACAGGCCGAACAGTTCGTCGAGCTTGCCGCCGTCGACCCGGTACAGCTTGGCCATGGCCTTGATGTCGTCGGTGCTGGGCATGGTCTTGGCGGCTTCGATACGGCTGATCTTGCTGGCGCTCCACCCGAGCTCGTGGGCGGCCTTGGCCCCGGTGAGCATTCGCCGTTCGCGAAGAAGGCGCAGCTCCTGGCCGAGGCGGAGTCTGCGAACTGTCGGGCTGCCCTGCTGCGATGGCACCGTCCACTCTCCTTGTCGGGAATGAAGGTGTAGCCGGAAGGGGTCGTTTAGGGGCCCTGCCATTCGAGCCGTTCACCCAATCTTACACTGCAACTTGCATGTGCACTGCCGAACAGACTTGCCAGCAGGCTTTCATCGGAGGAGCGTAAGAGCAAGGAAAGTTCTTGCAAGGCGAGGGAGGTGGACGATGGTCATCGACATCACCAGACCTCCCACCAGCCCCGTGCAAGTTGCACACGTTCATGCGCGGCAAGCCAACTAGCAAGCCACGGAAGAAATGCCAATCTTTCTTCTGCGAGGTATTGCAGCAGCGCCTTCTCAGGCGCACGATCGAGCCAGGAAGTTTCCCGCCGGACGAGGGAGGCCGAGATGACTACACGGCCGAGCACGTCGGGGCTTTCGCTCACGCTCGCGCGCCCCGCCCAGGGGCGCCTCACCGGCAACGTCGCCGTCCCGGATATGAATCTCTGCCCCAGGGAGGACGCTTGCCGGAAGGACTTCGCAATCAGCTGAAGAAACGCGCGCCTGTCGCTCATTCGAGCACGAGAAATGCCGAACCGAGGCCGACCCCCCGTCCATCGCACACGGGCTGCCACCCTGCGATGAAACCGGTCGTCAGCCTGCGGTCCGGCGCAAGAAGCCACCTCTAGAAATGCCGCGAAAGGGGTCTTCTATGTACTCACAAGGTACCAAGGGAATCAGCCGAATCAAGTCCCGGATCCGGGAACTGGTCGCCTGGGCGGACCGCGAGATCTGCATGGAACCCGACGAGTTCGCCCTGCACAGGGGCTGGACGGTCACCAGGACTGGCTTCGGCGCCCGGTGCTACCGCGACCCACGCTTCGACCAGCTCAAGGTGGGTCCGCGCGTACCAGAGGAGGTGTCCTGACGTGTCGAGGAACCCGCGCAACCAGATCTTCCCGGCCAACGAGGACCTCCCGGCCTCCGGCGGCGGCGGCCTGCTGGTCAGGCTCTGGCGCTCGCGCAGCGAACTGCTGTTCATGGCTGCTCTCGCACTGTTCACCCTGACCCTGCTGGGCGCCACCCAGCAGGGCAGGTGGGTGCCGTTCATCGTGCTGACCGCCGCGGTCTCGGTGCCCGCGGCCACCAGGATGGGGCGCAACTGGCTGGTCGCGCACTTCTGGTGCGTGGTCTCCAGGCACCGGCTGCAGCGGGTGTGCATGGAGACCACCATGCACACCAGGGCCGGCCGGATCCCGCTGGTGCTGTGGATCACGCCGACCCGTACCGGCGAGAAGGCGCTGATGCTGACCAGGGCCGGCATCTGCGCCGAGGAGTTCGAGGCGTACAACGAGGAGATCGCGGCGGCCTGCTGGGCCAGGAGCGCCAAGGTGTACCGGCACCGCAGGTGGGCGCACCTGGTGATCGTGGAGATCGTCCGCCGCGAGGAGACGCCCGGCGCCATCTCCCCCGGACTGGCCAGACTGTACGGCCGCAACGCGTGGATCTCGCTGCGGCCCGACCTCGAGGAGCCGCCTGATCTGCGTGGCCTGGCCCTGCCGCAGGCGAGCTGAAAGAGCCCGGCTGAACACCAGGACGTGCCCCACGCATGGGGCGGGGCACGTCCTGGCGCAAAGCCCCGGAGACCGCGGGGGCTCCGGGGCTTCCCCATGTCGGCAAGGCGGGACAAGATGGATGAGTTCATCTGACGAACCCAGGAGTCGTGATGACGTCGACCGTCCACAGGACCTGTCCCCTCTGCGAAGCCGTCTGCGGCCTGACACTCACGCTCGACCAGGGCGGGCACGTGACCAGCGTGCGCGGCGACAAGGACGATCCGTTCAGCAAGGGGTTCATCTGCCCCAAGGGCGCCAGCCTCGGCCGGCTCGACGAGGACCCTGACCGGCTGAGCAGGCCGCTGATCAGGGACGGCGACCTGTGGCGCGAGGTGAGCTGGGAGGAGGCGTTCGACGCCGTCGCCTGGGGCCTCGGCCAGGTCACCGAGCGGCACGGCCGCCAGGCCGTCGGCGTCTACCTCGGCAACCCGAGCGCGCACAGCATGGCCGGCGCGCTCTACGCCACGCCGCTGATCAAGGCCCTGGGCACCCGCAACGTCTTCACCGCCAGCACCGCCGACCAGATGCCCAAGCACGTGGCCAGCGGCCTGATGTTCGGCCACCCGCTGGCCATCCCGGTCCCCGACCTCGACCGCACCGACCACCTGCTGATGCTGGGCGCGAACCCGCTGGAGTCCAACGGCTCGCTGTGCACCGCGCCCGACTTCCCCGGCAGGCTCAAGGCCCTGCGTGCCCGCGGCGGCCGGCTGGTCGTGGTCGACCCGCGCCGCACCAGGACCGCGGACCTGGCCGACGAGCACGTGTTCGTCCGGCCGGGCACCGACGCGTACCTGCTGTTCGGGCTGGTGCACACGTTGTTCGCCGAGGATCTGGTCGCCGTCACGCACCAGGTCAACGGGCTGGCCGAGGTCCGCGAGGCGGCCAAGCACTTCCCGCCTGAGGCGGTCGCGCGGCGCACCGGGGTGCCCGCCGAGGTGATCGTCCGGCTGGCCAGGGAGCTGGCGGCGGCGCGCACCGCGGCCGTGTACGCCAGGATCGGCACCTGCACCGCCGAGTTCGGCACGCTCGCCCAATGGCTGGTGGACGTGCTGAACGTGCTGACGGGCAACCTCGACCGGCCCGGCGGCGCCATGTTCCCCAAGCCCGCCACCGAGTTCGCGGCCAGGCGCAGGTCGTACACGATGGGCCGGTGGAAGAGCCGGGTCAGGGGCCTGCCCGAGGCCAACGGCGAGCTGCCGGTGGCCACGCTCGCCGACGAGATCGAGACGCCGGGCGAGGGCCAGATCAGGTTCCTGCTCACGATCGCCGGCAACCCGGTGCTGTCGGCGCCGCACGGCTCCAGGCTCGACGAGGCGTTCGCCGGGCTGGACTTCATGGTGAGCGTCGACCCGTACCTGAACGAGACGACCAGGCACGCGCACGTCATCCTGCCGCCGCCGCGCATGTTGCAGTCGGGGCACTTCGACTTCGCGCTGCTCGGGTTCGCGGTCAGGAACTACGCCCGTTACTCGCCGCCGCTGCTACCGCTCGACGGGCAGCAGTCCGAGTCGCAGATCCTGACCAGGCTGGCGTTGATCGCGTCCGGGCTGGACGGCGGCGACCTGGACGAGTTCGTCATCGGCGAGCAGCTGCGCAAGGCGATCGACACGCCGGGATCGGGCGTCGAGGGCCGCGACGCGGCCGAGCTGAGCGCCGCCCTGGACGGCCGCAACGGCGGCGAGCGCAGGCTCGACCTGATGCTGCGGCTCGGCCCCTACGGCGAATGGTCGGGCAAGGGCGACCTGTCGCTGCGCAAGCTGCTGGAGCACCCGCACGGCCTGGACCTCGGCCCGCTGGAGCCGCGGCTGCCCGAGGTGCTCAAGACCGTGTCGGGCGTGATCGAGCTCGCCCCGCCCCAGCTCATCGAGGACGTCGACCGGCTGCGCGGCAGGCTGGACGAGGAGCCGCCGGAGATCGTCCTGATCGGGCGGCGGCACCTGCGCTCGAACAACAGCTGGCTGCACAACGTGGCCCCGCTGGTCGGCGGCAGCAACACCTGCACGCTGCAGATCAACCCGGCCGACGTGGCCAGGCTCGGGCTCGGCGACGAGGCGGTGATCCGCTCGGCCGCGGGCCGGCTCACGGTGCCGCTCGAACCCACCGACACGATCATGCCGGGCGTCGTCAGCCTGCCGCACGGCTGGGGGCACGCCGGCAGCACACAGTCGGTGGCGGCCGGGAATCCCGGCGTCAGTGTCAATACGTTGACCGATGAGACCTCGATCGACGTTCCCTCAGGTAATGCGGTCTTCAACGGCGTTCCGGTCACGATTTTGCCAACCGGGGTGATCACCGCACATTAGGGTGTCGCGCGTGACTATCGCGCCAGAAGAGGACCGCCTGAACGCCCAGATCGCCTTCGCCGTCGAAATCGACAAGTTGAAGCGGATCGTCCGCCGCAACCTCCTCATCGACGGCTCGCGCCGGGAGAACGACGCCGAGCACTCCTGGTACGTGGGCATGCTGGCGATGGTCCTCGGCGAGCACGCGCCACCCGGCACGGACCTGCATCGGGTCGTGGCCATGCTGCTGGTGCACGACCTGGTCGAGATCGACGCCGGCGACACCTTCGTCTACGACCAGGTCGCCGTGGCCGCCCAGGCCGCGGCCGAGCGCACCGCCGCCGACCGGATCTTCGCCCTGCTCCCCAGAGAGCAGGGCGCGCGGATACGGGCGTTGTGGGACGAGTTCGAGGCCAGGGAGACGCCCGAGGCCAGATTCGCCAAGGCGCTCGACCGTTTCGCCCCGATCCTGGCCAATCACCACACGGAAGGCGGCACCTGGCCGCTGTTCAAGGTGAAGGCCGGCCAGGTGCGCGAGAAGGTGCGGATCATCCAGGAAGGCTCGCCCTCGCTGGGCGCGTACGCCCTGGAGCTGGTCGAACTCTCCGTGGCCCGGGGTCACCTGGCCGAGTGATCCCCCAACCGCCGGGGTAGGGGACTTGTCGTGAAAGAGACAGTACGCCCGAGGCGCCGGCAGTTGCGGGGTTTCGTGGGACCGGTGGACCTGGCCGAGCGGCTCGAGAAGTCGAGGGCCATGGACAAACCGATCAGGGTGCTGGCCAAGGCCGTACGCGACCGCATCAAGCCGGGCCTGCTCCGCGACCTGCTGCACGGCGTGCCCACGGGCAAGCCGCTGCACCCGCCGCTGGCCACGGTCAGCCTGGGCTGCTGGCTGTCGGCCGCCCTGCTCGACCTGGCCGACGCCGATCCGCGGGCGTCCAGGCTGCTGCTGGTCACCGGCATCGTCAACGCGCTGCCCACGGCCGCGGCCGGGCTGACTGACTGGTCCTCTCTGCACCGCGAGCAGCAGCGGGTCGGCCTGGTCCACATGGCCGCGAACGTGGCCGCGCTCGGCCTGTTCTCCGCCTCGCTGGTGGCCAGGCTGCGCGGCCGCGAGAGCACCGGGCGCGCGCTGTGCTACGCCGGGGTCGGCCTCGGCGGGCTGGGCGGCTACCTGGGCGGTCACATGGCCTACCGGCAGGCGGCCGGGGCCAACCACGCGCCCGAGGTGACGCATCTGGTGCCGCTGGGCTGGCACGATCTGTGCCCGCTGAAGGACCTGCCCGACGGCCGTCCGGTGGCCCGCAGGCTCGGCTACATCCAGCTGTTCGTGCTGCGCAGGGGCGACGCGGTGACCGTGCTGGCCGACCGCTGCCCGCATCTGGCGGGCCCGCTGCACCAGGGCAGGCTGGTGATGGAGAACGGCGAGGCGTGCGTGGTGTGCCCCTGGCACGGCAGCACGTTCAGGCTCGACGACGGCTCGGTCAAGCACGGGCCGGCCACCGCGCCCGCGCCCAGGTTCGAGACGCGCATCAGGCGTGACGGGACGATCCAGGTGCGGCCGGGGTTGACCTGAACCTTGCTTGAGGTTCTACCGTCGAACCCATGAGCAAGATTCTGGTGACCGGGGCTACCGGCAATGTGGGCAGGCATGTCGTGACCGAGCTGGCCGAGGCCGGCATCGAGGTGCGCGCGCTGGTGCGCGACCCGTCGAAGGCGCGGCTGCCCGAGGGGGTCGAGGTGGTGCGGGGGGATCTGACCCGTCCCGAGACGCTGGAGGCCGCGCTCGACGACGTCGAGAGCGTGTTCCTCGTCTGGCCGGGTTTCGCCGCCGAGACGGCCGAACCCGTGATCAAGGCGATCGCCCAGCACGCGCGGCGGCTGGTGTACCTGTCGGCCAACGGCGCCGACCTGGCCGACGGCGAGGAGCCGACCATCTTCCATCAGGCGGTGGAGCGGCTGATCAGGCAGAGCGGCATCAGCTGGACGATGTTGCGGCCCGGCGGCTTCGCGGCCAACACCCTCATGTGGGCGGATCAGATCAAGCAGGGCGTGGTGCGCTGGCCGTTCGGCGCGGCGTCGCGGCCGCTGATCCACGAGAAGGACATCGCGGCGGTGGCCGTCCACGCGCTCACCAGCGCGGGACAGGCCGGGGCCGTCCACGTGCTCAGCGGGCCCGAGCAGCTCACGCAGGCCGAGCAGGTACGAGTGATCGGCGAGGCGGTCGGCCGCGAGGTGCGCTGGGAGGAACTGCCCGTCGAGGAGGCGCGGCCCCTGCTGCTGGCCGCCTGGGGTGACGAGAAGTTCGTCGACGGGGCGCTGCGGGCCTGGGGCGAGTTCGTGGCCAGCCCGGAGAAGGGCACGGACACGGTGGCGCGGCTGCTCGGCCGGCCCGCGCTGACGTTCCGCCAGTGGGCGCTCGACCACGCGGCGGACTTCCGCTGACCCTTCGTCGCGCGGCGCGGAGGTCAACTGGTGTCGTCCGCGTCGCTCGGTGCGTCAGCCGGTGGCGTCCGTGTCGTCCGGTTCGTCAGCCGGGTGCTCCACGAGGGCGAGGATCCGGCTGGACATGAACCGGGCGGTGCGGACCGCCGTGCCGCTCCGGGTCACCTCGCTGACCTCGACCAGCCCGCGCCGGTTGGCCACCTCGACGCGGCGGCCCGCCCGCGTCGCGCTGATCTCGTAGGTGCGCGGGGAGCCGTTGCCCGCATCGATGACGATCTCCACCCGGTCACCCTTCATGTACAGATTCATACCCTCTTGGGGCGATATTTATCCGTACACCAGTTTGATTATCGCCGCGATTCCCACCACCACGATGACGCCACGCAGCACCGGCGCCGGGATGCGGCGGCCCACCTTCGCGCCGATGAACCCGCCCGCCATCGCGCCCAGCGCCACCGCCAGCACCGCCCACCAGTCGACCTCGGCGATCGCGATGAACAGCACGGCCGCCACGCCGTTGACGATCAGGGACAACACGTTCTTGGCCGCGTTCACGCGTTGCAGGCCGTCGTCCAGGAAGCTGCCGAGCAGGCCGATCAGCAGCACGCCCTGGGCGGCGCCGAAGTAGCCGCCGTAGATGCCCGCCGCCAGCACGCCCAGCCACAGTCCCAGGCCGCCGTGCGGGTGCGCGTGCTCGCGCCTGGCCGCCAGCCAGCCGTTCAGCTTGGGCTGGACGACCACCAGCACGCAGGCCAGCCCGATGAGGATCGGCACGACCACCTGGAAGACGTCCGGGTCCAGGTACAGCAGCAGCACGCCGCCGACGAGCGAGCCGAGCGCCGAGGCCATGCCCAGGCGGATCAGGCGGTCACGCTGGCCCTTGAGCTCGGCGCGGTAGCCGTACGCGCCGGTGAACGAGCCCGGCACCAGGCCGATGCTGTTCGAGACGTTGGCCACCACCGGGTCGATCCCCACGGCCACCAGCGAGGGAAAGGTGATCAGCGAGCCGGACCCGACGACCGCGTTGATACCTCCAGCCGCCACTCCGGCCGCGCAGACACCGACCAACTCCCACCCGGTCACCGAGCACTCCTCCCGCGGAACCCATTTCCCGGGCAGCCTAGACGGGTGTACTCAATGGTCAGCCAGCCGGGGGCTTGGGTGGCGGGAACAGACCGCCCAGACTTTCGATGATCTTGCTCAGTTCCGAGGGCACGATCCACACCTTGTTCGCGTCGCCCTTGGCGATCTCGGGCAGGGTCTGCAGGTACTGGTAGGCCAGCAGGTGCTGGTCCGGCTTGCCCTCGTGGATGGCCTTGAACACCATGCCGATGGCGTCCGCCTGGCCCTTGGCGCGCATGGCCTGCGCCTCGGCCTCGGCCTGGGCCCGCAGCACGGCGGCCTCCGCCTCGCCCCTGGCCCGCAGCACCGACGCCTGCTTCTCGCCCTCCGCCGCCAGGATGGCCGCCTGCCGCTGGCCCTCGGCGGTGAGCACCGCGGCCCGCTTGTCGCGGTCGGCGCGCATCTGCTTCTCCATCGAGTCCTGGATGGAGGCCGGCGGGTCGATGGCCTTGAGCTCGACCCGGTTGACCCGGATGCCCCACTTGCCGGTGGCCTCGTCCAGCACGCCGCGCAGCGCGGTGTTGATGTCCTCGCGCGAGGTGAGCGTGCGTTCCAGGTCCATGCCGCCCACCACGTTGCGCAGCGTGGTGACGGTCAACTGCTCGACGCCGACCAGGAAGTTCGCGATCTCGTACGTGGCCGCCTTGGGGTTGGTGACCTGGAAGTAGATGACCGTGTCGATGGACACGACCAGGTTGTCGGAGGTGATCACCGGCTGCGGCGGGAACGAGACCACCTGCTCACGCAGGTCGATCATGTCCTTGATGCGGTCGATGAACGGCACCACCAGGTTCAGCCCCGGCGTCAGCGTGCGGTGGTAACGGCCGAGACGTTCGATGATCGCAGCCGTGGCCTGGGGGATGATGCGGATCGTGCGTGCCAGTCCGAAGCCCACCACCGCGACCACGACGAGGACGAGGATGAGCTGTTCCGTGGACATGCCGACGCTCCGAAGCCGAGGGGACCGACTTCGCCGATGATATTTCGTTTCTGCTTTTAGCGGCCGATATCGACCAAATCGCGATCTAGCGTGATTCAGTGGGCGCGGGCGTACCAGCGGCCCTCGGCGCTGCGCTCCAGCGTCAGCGGCACGCCGAACGTCCGCGACAGGTTGTCGGCCGTCATGACGTGTTCCAGCGGCCCCTGCGCCACCACCGAACCGTGCCGCAGCAGCAGGCCGTGGGTGAAACCGGTCGGCACCTCCTCGACGTGGTGCGTCACCAGCACCATCGTCGGCGCGCGATAGTCACCGGCCAGGATCGACATGCGCCGCACCAGGTCCTCCCTGCCGCCCAGGTCGAGGCCGGCGGCCGGCTCGTCGAGCAGGAGCATCTCCGGGTCGGGCATGAGCGCGCGGGCGATCTGCACGCGCTTGCGCTCGCCTTCCGACAGCGTGCCGAACCTGCGCCTGATCAGGTGCGCCGCGCCCATCATGTCGATCAGCTCGACCGCCCTGGTGACGTCGTTGGAGTCGTACTCCTCCGTCCAGCGGCCCATGATGGCGTACGAGGCGGTCAGCACCAGGTCGATGACCTTCTCCTCCGGCGGGATGCGCTCGGCCAGCGCGGCGCTCGCCAGCCCGATGCGCGGGCGCAGGTCGAACACGTCGGCCTGCCCCAGCCGTTCGCCCAGCACTTCCACCAGGCCCTCGCTCGGGTACAACAAAGTGGCCGCGACCTGCAACAACGTGGTCTTGCCCGCGCCGTTGGGACCGATGACGACCCACCGCTCGTCCTCGTTCACCGTCCAGTCGATGCCGCGTAGCAGAGCCGCCCCGTCGCGCCTGACGGCGACGTCCTGGAGCCGCAGCACCTGACCACCCATCCCCGTTCCCCTTCCGAGAGCATCGCTGGGAACAAACCTATTGCAGCGCGAGCGCTTATCGTGGATCGGTGCGCCCTGAATCGCCTGTCTGTCCCCCGCTGGTCGCCTGGGGCAACGCCTGGCTGGCCGGTCATGTCGGTCTCGACGAGGCCGCCGACCGCGTCGAGGCCGTCGGCGGGCCCGTCGTGGCCGGCGAGCTGCCCTTGCGGAGATATCTGGCCGAGCTGCGCGCCGACGGCCTGCGTGAGCTGAGACTTGCCCTGCCCGCGCCCGGCGACCCGCTCGGGCTGTCCGGGCCGCCGCCGTTCAACTCGGCCGCGGTCGACGCCGGTCAGGCCGTGATCGCCGTCCTGCCCGACCGTTGTCTCGGGCTGGTGCCCGGGCTCGACCTGCGCGGCTCCTCCTACGTCGGAATACGCCTGTCCGTGCAGGAATGCGGCCCGGTACGCCACGACCTGCCCTCGCTGGCCGAGGCCGAACGGGAGCTGACGATGGCGATGCGGGCCGCGACCGAGGCGCTGACCTCGGTCGACGGGCCGTCGCAAGAGCGTCCGGAGCGGCTCGGACGGCTCGGCGGCGAGCTCGCGCCCGGCTACCCGGCCCGCGCGCACCGGGTGTCGACCCTGGCCACCCGGCTGTCGGCGGTGCTGGAGCTGGCCGACGAGCGCGGGCTGACCACCGGGCAGATCGCGGTGCGCGGCTCGGCGCTGCGCGAGCTGGACCGCGCGGTGCGCCGGGCGCTCGTGGCCGCACACCACGCGATCTTCGAGCCGCTCAGGAACCAGTGACCGCTCACGAGCCGGTCGTGGCCGGGTCCTCCACCTTCCACATCTTGATCACCTTGTCCTTGCCCGCGGAGACGACCGAGGGCTTGCCGTCCACCGTGACGGCGGCCACCGCGTAGACGCCGCCCTTGTGCGCCTTGACCGGCTTGCCGAGCGCCTTGTGGGTCTCCGGGTCCCAGAGCTTGATCGTCCCGTCGGTGCTGCCGGACAGCAGGACGGACTTGTCGCCCACCGTCCAGAAGGCCAGCGAGTAGATGATCTTCTTGTGGCCGGATTCGTAGGACTCGATCGTCTTGCCGGTCTTCGGGTCCCAGATCCGGATCTTCCGGTCCTTGCCGCCGGACGCGACGACCGTCCGGTCGCCGAACTTGCCGATCGCGACCGCGTAGACGCCCAGCGAATGCCCCTTGTACGTCTTGCCGTACTGCTTGCGCTTGGCCAGGTCCCACAGCCGCAGCGTCTCGTCCTCGCTGGCCGAGATGACCGTCGTGCGGTCGCCCACCTTGGCGACGCTGAGCCAGTTCACCGACTTGCGGTGCGCCCTGATGCTCTTGCCGGTGGCCTTGCGCTTGTCCAGGTCCCAGAACTTCAGCCAGCCGTCGGCGTCACCGGTGATCGCGATCCACTTGCCGCCGGCCTTGGTCACCGCGGCCGAGTACACGGCGTCGCCGTGCCTGCCGAGCACCTTGTGCTTGCCCGTCTTGAGGTTCCACAGGCGGACGCTGCCGTCGTAGCCGCCTGACACGGCCATCGGGGTCTTGCCGACCATCGCGCCGGCGACGGCGTAGACCTCCTCGCTGTGGCCCTTCAGCGTGCGCAGCGACTTGTGCCGGTCCAGGTCCCAGACCCGCAGCCGGCCGTCCTGGCCGCCCGAGACCAGCCAGGTCTTGTCGTCGCCCACGGACAACGCCGAGAACGTCTGCACGCCGCTGCTGTGGCCCTTGAGCGACTTGCCGTCCTGTTTGCCCAGGACCGGGATCGTCGTCTGCGGGGGCGTCGTGGGCGGGGTCGTCGCGGTGGTGGTGGGCGTGGGCGTGCCCGCGGTCGGGCTCGCGCTGCCCGACGGCCCCGTGGTGGCGCTGCCCGACGGGCCGGCGGTCGTGCCGGCCGAGTTCGTCGGGCCCGCCTGGGCGGTGGGGACCGGGTCGCCGGCGAACAGCTTGGGCCCGAGCACCAGCACGCCGCCGGCCAGCGCCAGCGCCACCGCCAGCGCGCTGGCCACCAGGGCGGCACGCCGGCGCCTGCCCTTGTCCTCCGTGGTCCGCTCCTCCGGCGGGACGTGGCGGAAGAAGGCGTCGTTGTCGTCCGGGCCGCGCGGGTCGTCCTGGCCGGGCTTGCCCGACTTGGGCGGCTTGGGCGGCTTGGGGACGAACCTGCCGACCGAGGCCGGCCCCTGAGCGTGCGGCGTCACCGGCTGCTGCCCCTGCGGCGGCAACTGTCCCTGTGGCGGCAGCCCCTGCGGCGGTTGCTGCCCGCCCGGCCAGCCGCCGGAAACCGGCCCCTGACCAGGAACGGGTCCCTGGCCGGGCGCCCACGGCGCGGCGGGAGGCGCGGCCTGCCCCTGGGGTCCCATGGGGTACGGCGGCGGCATGGGCGGCCCGCTCCGCGGCGGCACCGGCCCGGACGGCGACACGAATCCGGACGGCGGCACGGGCGCAGACGGAGGCGCGGCGGCCGGTGGGGGCGTGAACCCGGGCGGCCTGGGGATCAGGCCCGACGGATTCGCCCACGCACCCGACGCGCCCGTCCCCGACGTACCGGACCCCGGCGTACCGGACCCCGCAGTGCTGGACCCCGGCATACCGGACCCCGACGCGTTGGGCCCCGACGCACCCGGTCCTGCCTGACCCGCCCCGGGATGCGGCGGCCCGTACGGCGTTCCCTGGGCGAGCTCGGCCGCCACCTGCGAGCCGGTGGTCAGCGCCAGCTCGTCGGCGATCTCCGGCGCCTCGCCCTGGTTCTCCAGCAGCGCGAACAGCGTCTCGGCCGCCGACGGCCGCTCGTCGGCCCGCTTGCTCAGGCAGGCGTGCACGATCGGCCGCAGGTTGTCGGGCAGCGCCGACAGGTCGGCCTCGTCGTGCATCACCCGGTAGATGACGGCGGGCAGGCTGTCCTGGCCGAACGCGGGACGCCCGGTCGCCGCGTACACCATGGTCAGCGCCCAGCTGAACATGTCGCTCGCGGGCCCGACCCGCTCTCCGGCGATCTGCTCGGGCGACATGTACGCGGGCGTGCCCACCACCCCGCTGCTGATCGTCATCGCCGAGTCCAGTGCCCTGGCGATGCCGAAGTCGATCACTCGCGGGCCGTCGTGGCCGAGCATGACGTTGCTCGGCTTAAAGTCCCTGTGCACGATCCCGGCCCGATGGATGGCGGCCAGCGCGGTGACCGTGCCGACCGCGAGCCGGTAGAGGCCCCCGCCCACCCGCGGGCCCTCGGTCTGCACCACGTGCTGCAACGAGACGCCGTCGACCAGCTCGCTGACGATGTACGGGGTCTCGCCGTCCATGTTCGCGTCGAGCACCTGGGCCGTGCAGAACTGGGCCACCGCCCGCGCGGCGGCGACCTCGCGCAGGAACCGCTCGCCGTCGACGCCCGCGCCGTCGATCCTGGTGCTCAGCAGCTTGATCGCGACGAGCCGCCCGTCGGGCGCCTCGCCCTTGAAGACGATCCCCTGCGCCCCCTTGCCCAGGCGGCCGAGCAACCGATAGTTGCCGAGTGACCGCGGATCACCCTGCTGTAAGGGGTGCGTGTCCGGCACCTCGTCCTCCCCCTCAACGCTAGACCCCCGTAGCAAGCGTGGTCGGCTCGCGCCGACCGGCGCAAGCCACCCCAGGTCACGAAAGATCAACGCTCTTTTGCGAAATATTTGCCCTACGCAATAATCGTGGAGATGATCGGGGATTTCCAGCACGGGGAGCCGTCACATGCGTAGAAGCTTCACCTCGCTCTTAACGAGCGCTCTCATCGCCACGCCGCTGGTGGCCGCCACACAGAGTGGTGCGGCCGCCGCCGCGCCGCTCGCCGCGGCGCCGGTTGCGCAGGCCAAGGCCGTGGCCGCCAAGGATCCGTACTCGCGCTTCAAGATCAGCGTGAAGCACACCAAGGCCACCAAGCGCGGCGGAAAGATCACGTATTACCTCAAGGCCAAAAACCTCGGCCCGCACTACGCCGACTACTACTGGATCGGCGGCCAGGTGCCCACCGGCGTGGTGTCCAAGCTGCGCTGGGGCGGCCCCAAGGGCACCAAGTGCACCTGGGAAGGCCGGATGTTCTGGTGCTGGGGACAGTACGCCCTGGAGAAGGGCGACACCGACTGGCTCAACTTCCAGGTGACGCTCAAGCCCGGCACCAAGGGCGTGGCCACGGCCAAGCTCGGCATCATCTCCTACGACGTCGACCAGGGCATGGAGAACATCGACAAGGAGGAGCTGGAGCGCCTGGGCATCAAGGGCTACTCCTGGCTCAAGACGGTGAAGACGAAGATCGTCACGCCGCCGCGCAAGCCCACCAGCACCTGGACCCCGCCGCCGCCGGTCCAGAACTTCAACCCGCCGTCCAGCCACGAGGAATCGAACAAGAAGAAGGACACCTGATCCTTCAGCCCAGGCCGTGTTTCACAGCGTAGAGCGCGGCCTGGGTCCGGTCCTGCACGCCGAGTTTCATCAGCACGTTCGACACGTGGGTCTTGACCGTCTTCTCCGCGACGGCCAGGCTCCTGGCGATCTCCCTGTTGGACCGGCCGGCCGCGATCAGCGCGAGCACTTCGCGTTCGCGCTCGGTCAGCGGGACCGGCGCCGGTGCGGGCGACGAGCCGTTTCCCGAGGCCGGCCCAGAGGTCATCATGGCCTCCGCGGCTTCGGGCGCCAGTAGCACCTGCCCCCCGTGCACGGCACGGACAGCCTGCACCAACGCCGGCGGATCGACGTCCTTGTACAGGAATCCGGCGGCGCCGGCCCGCATCGCCGGGCCCACGTCCGACGGGTCGCTCACCGAGGTCAGCACGACCACGCGGGTGGGCGTCCCGGTCAGGCGGCCGAGCGCGCCCAGCCCGTCGAGCACCGGCATCTTCAGATCCAGCAGCAGCACGTCGGGGGCCAGCTCGCCGACCAGCTCCACCGCCTGCGCGCCGTCGGCGGCCTCGCCGACGACCGTGATGTCGTCCTGCAGGTCGAGGAACGTCCGCAGGCCCTGCCGGACGATCGGATGATCGTCGGCGATCAGCACCCGGATCACACGCCCACCTCCACGCTCACCGTGGTCCCTTCGCCGGGGGCCGAGGCGACGGTCATGACGCCGCCCACCGATTCGGCCCTGTCACTCATCGACACCAGGCCGAGCCCGCGTGACTCCGTCTGCTCGAAGCCGCCGCCGTCGTCGTGGACGGTCAGCACCAGCTTGCCGCCCGCGTAGGCCAGGCGCACCGACACGTTCGCGGCGCCCGAGTGCCTCAGCGCGTTGTGCAGCGCCTCCTGGGCCACTCTCAGCACGGCCACCTCCACCGCGGACTCGACCGGCGGCAGCTCCTCGCCCTCGAACGTGACCCGCGCCTGATGCAGCCGGTCGAGCAGGCGCACGTGCTTGCGCAGCGTCTCGGCCAGCCCGTGGCGGTCGAGCTCGGCCGGGCGCAGCTCCACGATCACCGCGCGCAGCTCGGCCAGGGCCTCGCCGGCCAGGCGCTGGACGCGTTCGAGCTCGACGGCGGCCCGCTCCGGCGCGCTCTCCAGCATGGTCGCGGCGGCCTGCGCGGTGAGCCGGAGCGAGAACAGCTTCTGGGTGACCGCGTCGTGCAGCTCGCGGGCCATCCTGTTGCGTTCCTCCAGCATGGCCAGCTCGCGGCCGCGCTCGTAGAGCCTGGCGTTGGCCAGCGCGATGGCGGCGTGCGCGGCGAACAGCGTGAGCAGGTCCTGGTCCTCCTGGGTGAACCCGCCCGGGGTGCGCTTGTTGGCCAGGAAGATGATGCCGAGCACCTGGTCGCCGTCGCGGATGGGGACGCCGAGGAAGTCCTTCATCACCGGGTGCGCCTTGGGCCACCACTCGAACCTGGGGTCTTCGCGCAGGTCGGGCAGCCTGGCCGGGGCCCCGTCGCGGAGCATCGCGCCGAGCATGCCATGCTGTCTCGGCAGCGGGCCGATGGCGTCCCACTGCTTGTCGGTCAGCCCTTCCGCGACGAACTCGGCGAACGAGCCGTCGTCGTCGGGCACGCCGAGCGCGGCGTATCTGGCGTCGAGCAGGCGCTGCGCCGAGCGGACGATGACCTGGAGCACCTCGCGCACCGACAGGTGGCGGGTGACCGCGAGCACGGCGGAGCTCACCGCCTGCAGGATCTCGTCTCGGTCGGGGGCAGTCACGGGTCCACTCTATGGGCCGGCGATTCGTTGGCCGGGGTCCTAGGTCGATGTGCCCAGGCCGGCCGGACCTTCGGTCCGATGTGCGGCGCGCGTGGCGTTCCTACCGTCGAGACATGACGAACACCGCACTCATCACCGGCGCTTCCCGCGGTCTCGGCCTGGCTCTGGCCAGGTCGCTGGCAGGTGCGGGCTGGAATCTCGTCCTGACCGCCCGCGGCGCGGCCGACCTGGAGCGCGTGGCCGCCGAGCTGGACGCCGTCGCCGTCCCTGGTGACGTGGCCGATCCGGCGCACGTGGCACGGCTCGCCCAGGCGGCGCCCGAGCTGGACCTGCTGGTCAACAACGCGAGCGGGCTCGGCGTGACGCCGCTGCCGCCGCTGGCCGGCTACCCGCTGGAGGCGTTCAGGGTCCTGCTGGAGACGAACGTGACCGCGCCGCTGGCGCTCATCCAGGCCACGCTGCCCGCCCTGCGCGCCCGTTCCGGGGCCGTGATCAACATCACGTCGGACGCCGCCACCGGCGCGTACGAGGGCTGGGGCGGCTACGGCGCGACCAAGGCGGCGCTGGAGCAGTTGTCGAACGTGTTGTCCGTGGAGGAGCCCGGGCTGCGCGTCTGGTGGGCCGATCCGGGCGAGATGAACACCCGCATGCTGGCCGACGCGGTCGGGGCGGCGGAGGCGGCCGGCGCGACCGACCCGGCCAAGGTGGCCGCGGCCCTGCACGACCTGGTCCAGGCCAGGCCGGCCAGCGGCAGAGTGAGCCTCCAATGACCGCGGCGGTGTCGGGCGGCCTGTCGGGCGGCCTGTCGGGGGGACTGTCCGAGAGGCTGGCGGGTGGACTCGAGTTCGTGTTGCCGGCCGCGCTGTCGGCGCACGAGCCGCCCGAGGCCAGGGGCCTGGCCAGGGACGGCGTCAGGATGCTCGTCTCCAGCGGCGACCTGCCGCCCGAGCATCACCGCTTCGCCGACCTGCCCGGGCTGCTGAACCCCGGGGACCTGGTCGTGGTCAACAACTCGGCGACGCTGCCCGCCGCCGTCCGGCTGGATCGGCTCGCGGTGCACTTCTCGACCGCCCGCGAGGACGGCACGTGGCTGGTGGAGCTGCGCCGCCGTACCGCGAAGTCGTCGGAGCCCTACCGGGGTGGCGAGCCCGGCGAGTGGCTGCCGCTGCCGGGACGGGCGACGCTGCGGCTCATCGACCGCGAGACGCCCCGGTTGTGGCGGGCGGCGCTCGACCGGGACGTGGAGGCGTACCTGAACGAGTACGGCGTGCCGATTCGCTACTCCTATGTCGATCAAGATTGGCCGATCTCGGCGTATCAGACGATTTTCGGCACCGTGCCGGGCAGTGCGGAGATGCCCAGCGCGGGCCGGCCGTTCAGCGCCGATCTTGTGACGGCACTGGTCGCCCGCGGCGTGACGATCGCGCCGATCACGTTGCACACCGGCGTGGCCTCACCGGAAAAGGACGAGCCCCCGTACGCCGAACGCTACGACGTCCCGCACTCGACCGCCCGGCTGGTGAACCTGGCCAGGCGGAGCGGCAACCGGGTGATCGCGGCGGGCACGACGGTCGTCCGTGCGCTGGAATCGGCGGTCGGCCGGGACGGGCGCGTGGCCGCCGCCACCGGCTGGACCAGGCACATCGTGACGCCCGAGTCCGGCGTCCGCGCGGTGACCGGGTTGATCACCGGACTGCACGAGCCCAGGTCCAGCCACCTGCTGATGCTGACCGCGATCGCGGGCGAGCACGCCCTGGCCCTGGCCTACGAGGAGGCGTTGCGGGCGGGATATCTGTGGCACGAGTTCGGCGACACGCATTTGGTCCTGGATTAAAGTTCTTTGCAATCATTTTGCCTTCGTGATAGGAAAAGCCGACATTTGCGGGGGCTGGTTCGCTTACGTCCCCGTCCACTTCCTCCCCGGAGACGTTTGAATGCGCAACTCCTTCGCGAAGGCCGCGGCCCTCGCGCTGTTCGCCGGCGCGCTGGCCATCCCGGCCGCCCCCGCCGCCGCCGCGGCCCCGGCCGCCAAGCTCGACGACCCCTTCTCCGTGATGGCGGTCAGCGTCAAGGGCCCCAAGAAGGTGATGGCCGGTGACAAGATCCGGTACAACCTGAAGATCACGAACACCGGCCCGCACACCGCCGACTACTACTGGGTCGGCGGCATCCTGCCCAAGGGCATCAAGAGCAAGGTCTACTACAACGCGCCCAAGGGCACCCAGTGTGAGTACTCCTCCCGCCAGTTCTGGTGCTGGGGCCCCTGGGTTCTGGAGAAGGGCGACAGCGACTGGCTGACGATCCACCTGGCGCTCAACAAGAGCACCAGGGGCACCGCGACGGCCGAGCTCGGCGCCATCGTCTGGGACGTGCCGACCGGCATGGAGAACCTGGACAGGGAAGAGATCGACCGCCTCGGCTTCAAGAAGTGGTTCTTCAGCAAGAAGATCAAGACCAAGATCGTCCGCTAGCCGGACGACCGTCGCAGGAGAACTTCGATGCGCACCCCTCTCTCCAAGACCGCCGTCGGCGCTCTGCTCGCCGCCGCCGCGCTGATCGTCCCGGTGATCCCGGCCGCCGCCGCCACGACCACGACCCCGATCGCTGCCTCCGCCGTCACCGCCGCCGCGGTTCAGGCGGAGGACCCCTACTCCGAATTCGCCGTGAGCGTGAAGGCGCCCAAGGCCGTCAAGGCCGGCCGCAAGATCACTTACAAGATCGACGTCGAGAACCTCGGCCCGCACCAGGCCGACCGCTACTGGCTGGGCGGACGACTGCCGAAGGGCATCAAGTCCACCGTCACGTGGCGGGCCGAAGAGGACACCGAGTGCTTCTTCGACCGCGAGGGCTTCTGGTGCTGGGGGCCGTGGGTTCTGGAGAAGGGTGACACCGACTGGCTGGACATCACGGTCACCCTGAAGCCGGGCACCAAGGGCACGGTCACCGCGACGCTCGGTGCCGACGTCTATGACGTGCCTACCGGCATGGAGAACCTGGACAAGGAAGAGATCGACCGCCTCGGCGGCTTCCAGACGTGGTTCTTCGCCAAGAAGGTCAAGACCAAGATCGTCCGCTGACTCCGGGCTTTCGGACTCCGGGTGAGGGTTGCCGGCCCGGTCGGGCTTACGGACACCATCCGGCCGACAGCCGGGACCGACAGCCCTCACAGACGGCCGAGCCGCCTTTCGGAGTGCGCCCAGACGCACTCCGAGGCGGCCGGTACGGCCGTATGTGTGCACTGCGAGTGGCCGGCCGGAGGGCGGTTGCGGAGCAGGCGTTCACGTCCGAATGCTGAGCCTGCTGCGCGGGCATCGGACCCGGCGCAGTACCGTGGCTCGATGTGGACCAGCGCACCCTCCTGATCACCCTGACCGGCCCCGACCGGCCCGGCGTCACCTCGCGCCTTTTCTCCGTGTTGTCGGGATTCCCGGTGACCGTCTCGGACATCGAACAGGTCGTCATCCGCGGCCGACTCACCCTCGGCGTGCTCGTGACCTACGCCGGCGGACCGTCCACGGGCACGGGCACCACGCTCGGCGCCATGTGGACCGCCGTCGAGCGGGTCGCCGAAGACCTCGGCATGGAGGTCGAGCTCTCCACCGGATCCCAGACCAAGGAACAGCGCCGCCGCGGCCGTCTGTCGGTCAGCGTGCTCGGCGCCACCCTGCAGCCGGCCGCCATCGCGGGGATCGCCGGCCGCATCGCCGCCGCCGGCGCCAACATCGACCGCATCGAGCGCCTCGCCCAGTGGCCCGTCACCTGCATCGAGATGTCGGTCTCCGGCGCCGACCCCGACGCGCTGCGCGTCGAACTGGCCGCCGAGGCCGCCGCCCAGGAAGTGGACGTCGCCGTGCAGCGCACCGGCCTGTCCCGCCGGGCCAAGCGCCTCATCGTCATGGACGTCGACTCGACCCTGATCCAGGGCGAGGTCATCGAACTGCTGGCCGCGCACGCGGGCTGCCTCGACGAAGTGGCCAGGGTGACCGAGCAGGCCATGCGCGGCGAGCTGGACTTCGCCGAGTCCCTGCGCCGCCGGGTGGCGCTGCTCGAAGGGCTGCCCGCCGAGGTGTTCGAGCAGGTGCGTCAGGAGGTCGTGCTCACGCCGGGCGCGCGCACGCTGGTCCGCACGCTCAAGCGCCTCGACTACCGCTTCGCCATCGTCAGCGGCGGCTTCACCCAGATCACCGACGGTCTGGTGGACGAACTGGGCATCGACTACTCGGCGGCGAACGTCCTGGAGGTCATCGACGGCAAGCTGACCGGCAAGGTCGTCGGCGAGATCGTCGACCGGCCGGGCAAGGCCAGGGCGCTGGAGCGCTTCGCCCGCGAGGCCGGCCTGCCGATCAGCCAGACCGTGGCCATCGGCGACGGCGCCAACGACCTCGACATGATCGCGGCGGCCGGGCTGGGCATCGCCTTCAACGCCAAGCCGGTCGTGCGCCAGGCGGCCGACACCGCGGTGAACACGCCCTACCTGGACTCGATCCTGTACCTGCTGGGGATCTCACGCGACGAGGTGGAGGCGGCGGACGCCGAGGACGGCGTGCTCACCATCTGACCACGGCCCGCGCGCCGGGTCAGTGCTCCTTGGGATCCCAGTGGGTCACCAGGCGTCCTTCGCCCGGCCACAGGTCCGCCCAGGCCGACTCCACCTGGATCACCGCGAACGCGCCCGGGCGGAACACGTAGTCGCCCCCGGCCAGGCCGAGCGCCAGCTCGTGCGCACCCGGGTTGTGCCCGCACAGGACCACGGTGTTCAGCTCGGGATCGACCCGGCGGACGACTTCGAGCAGTTCGTCGGGATACGCCTCGTAGATGTCACGCTCATAGCTGACCTCGACGTCGGGGAAGGCCAGCTCGGCCGTCCGCCTGGTGCGTACGGCAGGCGAGCACAGCACCAGCTCCGGACTGAGCCCGGCGGCCCTGATTTCCTCGCCGACCCGCTTGGCGTCGTTCTCGCCGCGCCCGGTCAGCGGCCGCTCCGGGTCGGCCAGCCCGGGCACCTGGTCGGCTTTGGCGTGTCTGAGCACGATCAACGTCCGCACTGGTGTCATCCCGAGTTCGTGGCCCAGATGGCCAAGCCGACGATCATAGCCAGGATGGCGAGCATCGCCAGCAGAATCAAGCCCAGCGTCTTGCCGCCAGTGGGCCGCTTGTCTTCCATCCGCCCAGTTTCCCATCCAGCGGCGTCGACCGCCCGACCGGGAGCCGGGGAGCGCAGGACGACCGAAGACGCGAAAGGAGCACGGCCCGCGCCCCACGCGGGCCGTGCTCCTTCACGAACGAGCCCTCTTACCGTCGAGCCCCTTCACTTCACGGTCGAGGCTCTCGGTCACGCCTGACGTGCGCGACCGGGACGTCAGGAGCCGACGGGCTCCTTGTCTCGGTCGCTGTCGTTGTCGTTGTCGTCGTCGCTGTCCGCGCTGGTGTCGCTGCCCCTGTCGCCGCCCGAGCCGCCGTCGATCTCGGCCGGGGTGCCGGTGGGCTCGCTGGTCACCGAACGACGCTTGGAGACGACGATGGCGCCGACCACCACGGCCACCGCGACCAGCGTGATGCCGACCCGCAGCGCCGCGTTGTCCGCGTACAGCACCACGGCCGGCGCCACCAGCAGCGCGACCAGGTTCATCACCTTGATCAGCGGGTTGATGGCCGGGCCCGCGGTGTCCTTGAACGGGTCGCCGACCGTGTCGCCGATGACGGTGGCGGCGTGCGCCTCGGAGCCCTTGCCGCCGTGGTGACCGTCCTCGACCAGCTTCTTGGCGTTGTCCCAGGCGCCGCCGGAGTTGGCCAGGAACACCGCCATCAGCGTGCCGGCCGCGATCGCACCCGCCAGGAACGCGCCCAGCGGCGCGTAACCGAGCGCGAAGCCGACCGCGATCGGGGTCATGACCGCCAGCAGGCCCGGCGTGGCGAGTTCGCGGAGCGAGTCGCGGGTGCAGATGTCCACGACGCGGCCGTACTCGGGCTTCTCGGTGCCGTCCATGATGCCGGGCCTGTTGCGGAACTGGTCGCGTACCTCGAAGACCACCCGCATGGCGGCGCGGCCGACCGCGCTGATCGCCAGGCCGGAGAACAGGAACACGACCGCCGCGCCGACCATGAGGCCGACCAGCACGTTCGGCTGGTCGATGCCGAGACTGAAGGATGCGAACGTGCCCAGAGTGTCCTTGACGGCCTGGCTCGCGAGGTTGAGCTGCTCCTCCACCGAGTTGCGGAACGCGCCGAACAGCGCGGTCGCGGCGAGCACGGCCGTGGCGATCGCGATGCCCTTGGTGATCGCCTTGGTGGTGTTGCCGACCGCGTCGAGACTGGTGAGGACGCGCGCGCCCTCGCCCTCGACATCGCCGGACATCTCGGCGATGCCCTGTGCGTTGTCGGAGACGGGGCCGAAGGTGTCCATCGAGACGATGACGCCGACCGTGGTGAGCAGGCCGGTGCCGGCCAGCGCCACCGCGAACAGGGCGATCGTGACGTTGCCGAACCCGAGCAGGAACGCGCCGTAAACCGCGCCGCCGATGATCAGCGCGGAGTAGACGGCCGACTCCAGGCCGACGCTGATGCCCGCCAGGATGACGGTCGCCGGGCCGGTGGCGGAACTCTCGCCGATCTCGCGCACCGGACGGCGGTTCGTCTCGGTGAAGTAGCCGGTCAGCAGCTGGATCGCGCTGGCCAGCACCAGGCCGATGAGCACCGCGCCGATGGCGATGAGCCGCGGGTCGGAGTCGGACTGCACGGTCGTGCCGGTGAGCCCGCTGAAGCTGCTCGGCAGGTACCAGAACGCGGCGGCGGCGACCAGCACCGCGGAGATCCCGGCGGAGATGAAGAAGCTGCGGTTGATCGCGGCCATGCCGTTGCGGTCGCGGTCGCGCATGCCGGTGACGAAGATGCCGATGATCGCGGTGATCACACCGATCATCGGGACGATCAGCGGGAAGATCAGACCTTCCTCGCCGAAGGCCGCCCGGCCCAGGATGAGGCTGGCGACCAGCATGACCGCGTACGACTCGAACAGGTCGGCCGCCATGCCGGCGCAGTCGCCGACGTTGTCGCCCACGTTGTCGGCGATGGTGGCCGGGTTGCGCGGGTCGTCCTCGGGGATGCCCTGCTCGACCTTGCCGACCAGGTCGGCGCCGACGTCCGCGGCCTTGGTGAAGATGCCGCCGCCGACGCGCATGAACATGGCGAGCAGCGCCGCGCCGAACCCGAATCCTTCGAGTACGTAGGGCGCGTCGCCCTGGTAGGTCAGGACGACCACGGCCGCGCCCAGCAGGCCGAGGCCGACGGTGAACATGCCGGCCACGCCACCGGTGCGGAAGGCGATGCGCATGGCGCGCTTCTCGCCCGATTCGCTGGCCGCCGCGGCGACGCGCACGTTCCCGCGCACCGCCAGCCACATGCCCACGAATCCGGTCAGCGCGGAGAACACCGCTCCGACCACGAAGAAGATCGAGCGTCCGACGCGTACGTCGGTTTCGCCCGGTAGCAGGAGCAGCAGGAGCGGAATCGCGACGACGAAGATCGCCACCGTGCGGAACTGGCGCGTCAGATAGGCGGCTGCGCCCTCTTGTACGGCACGCGCGATGTTCTGCATTCGCTCCGTGCCTTGGCCGGCGGACAGCACTTCGCGCACAAGCCCGCCGGCGACGGCTAGCGCGATGAGTGCGACCGCGGCGACCACGATCACGATGGTGAGATTGTTTCCGCTCAGGGCCAGATTGGACGCTGGCTCCAGTGCCAGCATGTGCCTGATCATCGTTCTCCTCGGCAAGACCGGTCGTCCTGCCCGGGCGGTGCCTGGAACTTCTAGCGCCTGGAACTTCTAACGGCGGGCGGTGCGGCACCATCCGGGTTGTGGGTGCCGCTTCCGGTTGAATCCGCATTCCGCCGGATCACCTTGGCCGGTGCCGGGAGTCTACGCAGGCAGTGGTCGGATATGAAGGCTCTCGAGCGGGCAATTGTGCGCGCGTCTAGTAAACCGCTGACAGCGGCCCCATTTGTGTTCTGACAAGCAGAATTTCCCTGCGTTTACGGTCATGACTGGCTAGGAAAATGGGCTGACCGAAACATAGGATTTTCAACTGGACGACCGGAGCCGAAGCCGGCGTTCGTCGCCGCGCACCCGTGAGCCCTTCGAACCCTTCGCACCACCCGCAACCACCGCGCGCCTCCCGGCCTGCACAGCGGCGGCCTTCACTCCCGCCACCCGCATCCCAGGCCTGCGCAGCCGCAACCTACTCCCCCGTCACGCGCATCCGCCGCGCAGCCGCGGCCCCTCCTGCCACGAGCAACCACCGGCACGGCTGGGACCTCCTCGGTCGCGATGGGCTACCGTCGCGGAGCCCCGGAACGCGCGACAGACGCCAACCGCGCTAAGCACCCTCCAGACCCGAGACCAGCCCGCGGCACCCACACCCTCAAACCACGCACGCCGCCCCTACCGCCTCAAACCACCCACCGTTTCAAGGCCATCTACGCTCCACCACCTCAGGCCACCCAAGCCCTACCGCCTCAGACACCCACGCTGCCCAACTTGGCGCCGCGCTTACCCATCTCGCCGGATCACCCGTCCGTCCTCGACCGATGGCCAAACCGTTCTCAGAGAACCGCCCGTCCGTTCCCGGCCGGGGCCGGCCCGTTCCCGGCGAAAACACCCCCGTCCACACCAGGCGGAAGGCCGGCCCGTTCCCGGAGAACCACCGTCCGCTCCCAACAGATGGGCAGCCCGCTCGCGGCGAATCACGCGTCCACTCCATGCGGATCGCCTGGTCGCGCGTTTCTGGCAGGCCGTCGTGACGAAACCCTCGCCCATCTCGCCGCCGTACTCGGGGAACACCTGGTCCGCCGCCCTGCACTGCAACGCCTGTCAGCCCCTCGTGGCAAGCCTCATCCGTCCGCCTGCGCGAAGCTACCGTCCGTCCCTCAATGCCCGGACTCGTTCGCCCTCCGACCACATGCCGTTCACGACCGCGCGCCCGCAGACCCGCCGCAGTACTCGCGACCAAGCCAGCCACAGAACCGGCGCGGCTCGCACGACGACAGCCCAGCTCGCCACCTCCGAGGCAAGCGACCATCACCCACGCCCGCACCAACCCCAGAACGGCACCACCCGCACGGCCACAGATCAGATCACCCTCTGCGAGCCGAGCGGCATCACCCACTCCCACGCCCGCTCCGACTCCCGATCAGTGCCGCCGCGCAGTACCGCCACAGGCCCCAGCGCAGCGTCGCTCCACGCCGCGCACCGACCGCACCCTCGCCTCGCCGCAGCACCGCCCCCGAGCATCACTAACGCCCAAGAGCAGGAGCAGGACCCTCGCAGGACCGCCCCTGAACGACGGCACCAAGCAAGAGACCCCACCAAGCAGCGAACACGCCGAAGGGAAGGGTCGGGAACCCCCAAGACCCCAGGCACGCGGCAGCCCGACACGCCGTCCCGCCAACCAACATGCTGGAACGGTCCCGGGCCGGCCCTAGGGAAGGCCAGCCCGGCCGCCGGTGAACGATGAGCTAGGGGAGCCCGTTGGCGGGCCAGCTCATCCGGATGTTGGTGCCCTTGGGGCTGGGGAAGACCTCGACATCATCGGCCAGCCCGGAGATGACGGCGATGCCGAAGCCTGACATGAACGAGTCAGAGAGCATCCCCAGATCGAGGGGCTGCTCCTGCTTGATCTCATCACTGGGGGCCTGATCGCTGACCGTGACCTCGAACCGCCCCGAATCGTCACGAAGCTCGATGCGGATGGGCTCGCCCGGACAATGGGCGCGGTGCGCCTCCACTGCCCGGGAGCAGGCCTCACCCACGGCGAGCCGGACCTCGTCCAGCAGCGACTCCTCCACGCCGGTGCGGCGAGCGATCGCCGTGGCCACCAGCCGGGCGGTCCGCACATGCGCGGGGAGAGCGCTGAACGTCAGCTCGACGGTAGCCATGCTACTTGTCTTTGCCGTGAGCTTCCTTGGCTTCGTCGACCGAAGCGTAGATCCCGAAGACCTTGGTCAGACCGGTGATCCGGAAGATCTTGAGGATGCGCTCCTGGGTGCACACGAGCTCGAGGGAGCCGTCGTGCGCGCGAACCCGCTTGAGCCCACCGACCAGGACACCCAGGCCGGTGGAGTCGAGGAAGTCGACCTTCTCCATGTTCACCAGCAGATGGAAGTTGCCCTTGTTCACCAGGTCGATGAGGAGCTCACGCAATCTCGGCGCCGTGTAGACGTCGATCTCACCCTCTACCTCCACGATGGTGAGCCCGTCCTCGGTGCGGTGATCCAACTTCAGATCCACAGATCCTCCAGCGCCTCGCCTGCGAAAGTACTCTTTCGGGCCTGGCAGTCTGGAGCTTGGCCCCAGACCGTCTGACCCTGACGCGCGGCATTCAACCACGCGCCTGGCTTACGTCTATACGAAATCACGATTCCCGACGACTTTGCCCATGGATGCAAGACTGGAAACAGTGACTTCCTCCGCTTCCTCCCCACGCCAGGCAGGCTCACTCCTCAGCCACCTGCTTGGTGTTCCCGCACGTCATGAGCGCGTCACTCATGTGGAGCATGTTCCAGCACGTCAGGCGGGTCAAGTCAGCTGGCCGGATTGGGCACCCGAACTCCTCGTTACGCGCTTGGCGAACCGTGGGGTGACAGGACTCTGGCCTCACCAGTACGAAGCCGCCGACCTGGCTTTCCGTGGCCGAAACGTGATCATTTCCACTGGCACCGCCTCGGGGAAGTCGCTGGCGTACCTCACTCCCGCCGTCACGCACTGCCTCGGCGGCGGCACCGTCCTGTACCTGACGCCCACCAAGGCACTGGCCGCCGACCAGCTGCGCGGCCTGCGCGAGCTGCGCATCACCCAGCTGCGCGCGGCGTGCTTCGACGGCGACACGCCGTTCGAGGAACGCACGTGGGTCAGGCAGCACGCGAACTACGTCCTGACCAATCCCGACATGCTGCACCGCAGCCTCCTGCCCAGGCACGCGCAGTGGTCGTCGTTCTTCCGCCGGCTGCGCCTGGTCGTCGTGGACGAGTGTCACGGCTACCGGGGCGTCTTCGGCTCGCACGTCGCCCAGATCCTGCGCCGACTGCGCCGCGTCTGCGCCAGACACGGCTCGAACCCCACTTTCCTGCTCGCCTCCGCCACCGCGAGCGAGCCCGGCGCGTTCGCCATGCGTCTGACGGGGCTTGAGATGCACGAGGTGACCACAGATGCCTCGCCCAAGGGTTCGACCACCATCGCGCTCTGGGAGCCGCCCCTGACGGATCTCCGGGGCGAGGGCGGGGCTCCCGTCCGCCGCACCGCGACCGCGGAAGCCGCCGACCTGCTGGCGGATCTGGTGCTCGCCGACGTCCGCACGCTGGCCTTCGTACGCAGCCGGCGCGGCGCGGAGACGGTCGCGCTCACGGCCCGCGCCAAACTGGCCGACCTCGCCTTCTCCACTCCCCTGTCGAACATCCCTTTCCAGCCCCCGCTCCCCGACTCGCCCCTTTCGCCCGACCTGCCTTCCTCCGACGAACCCTCGTCCCCCGCAAAGAACCAGACCTCCCCAGACGGAACCAGCACGCCAGACGGGGCCAGCGCGCCAGAAGAACCCACAACCTCACCCGACCCCGCCCCGTCCCCCTCCACGGG
>NZ_JABCPZ010000119.1 GCF_013283785.1 Nonomuraea antri | reverse complement strand
GGGTGGGCGGGTCGCACCGGCCAACACACACCCCACTCCCCCCAACCGGTCAAGCGGGAAGCGCCGGTGTCCCGATCACTCGGCTGATCCAGGCGTCCGGGTTGGAGATCTCCGTCGTCGTCGGCAGCGTCTCGGGTGAGGTCCAGACGCGGTTGAACCCGTCCATTCCCACCTGCCCGACGACCTTCCTGACGAACGCCGACCCCTCCGCGTACTGCTTCATCTTCAGTTCGATCCCCAGCAGTCGCCGGACCGTGCGGTCCAGCCGGGAGCCGCCCTCGCGGCGCTGGGCGAACTTGGCGCGGATGTCGGCGACCGAGGGCACCACGGCGGGGCCGACGGCGTCCATGACGTAGTCGCCGTGCCCTTCCACCAGGGTCATGACGGCGGTGAGCCGGTCGAGTATGGCCTTCTGCTCGGGCGACTGGATGGCGTCGATCAGGTTGCCCTCGCCGCCGCGTACCACGTCGGCGACGGTGTCGGCGGCGTTGCGCAGCCGGTCGAGCAGGGTGGGCAGGTCGAGGTCGGAGGCGAGCAGGAACTCGGTCATCTGGGAGCGGACGTATTCCCTGAGCCAGGTGACCCCGGTGAACTGCACCCGGTGGGTCTCCTCGTGCAGGCAGACCCACAGGCGGAAGTCGTGCGGGTCGACGTTCATCTCGCGTTCGGCGTGGACGATGTTGGGCGCCACGAGCGTCAGCCGGCCGGTGGGTTCGCGGCCGGTGGGGTCGGGCGGCAGGAACAGCTCGTACTGGCCGAGGACGCGGGAGGCCAGGAAGGCCAGCACCGCGCCCACTTCGACGCCCGTGATGCGCGAGCCGACGGCGGTGACGATGGCGGGCGGCGGGTTGCCGCTGTTGCCGACGCGCTGCGTGAGGGGTTCGAGAACCACGCGGAAGCCCTCGACGTTCGCCTTGATCCAGCCCGGACGGTCGACGATGGTCGCGGGCTGCGGGGCGGTCTCCGTGTGGATTTTGGTGAATTCGCGTACGTGGCCTTCGGCTTCACGCGAAAGGGTGCGCAGTTCGGTGACGGCCTGCCTGGCCTCCTCTTTGCTCACCTGAGGACCGGGGCGCACCAGGCGCGTGCCGGTCGTGACGGCCAGATCCCAGTCGATCACCTGCATAACGTCCACCGTACGTGGTTCTCCTCCTCCCTGCGAAGAAGCGTCCCGCTGAAGGAACGTCCCTGCGGAGAAGCCTCCCCCTGAACGTCCCGCCCAAGGAACGTCTCAGTGAACCCGGCGGTCAGGAGCGGGCGACGATCGCGGCGAGCCGGTCGAGCACGTGCTCGGCCGTCCCCGGCACCTGGTCGGCCAGGAAGGCGAAGGTGACCAGCCGCCCGTCCTTGGTGGTGGCCAGTCCGGCGAGCGTGTTCACGTGGTTGAGCGTGCCGGTCTTGGCGCGGACGAGGCCGACCTGCCCCTTGCTGTCGCCGCCGACGAAGCGCCGGCCGTTGCCGAGCGTTCCCGAGAACCCGGCGATCGGCATGCCGGAGGCGACGGCGTGCAGGCCGGGGTGGGTGTCGGACAGGGCGACGGCGATGAGCCTGGCCAGGCCGTCGGCGCTGATGCGGTTGAGCGTGGACAGGCCGCTGCCGTCGCGGACCTGGATGCCCTTGTCGGCGCCGAGCCGCTTGAGCACCGCGGTCACCGCCTTGGCGCCGCCGTCGAAGGAGGCGGGCTGGCCTTCCTTGATGGCCACGTGCCTGGCCAGGGCCTCCGACAGGTCGTTGTCGCTGTGGGTGAGCGCGTGCTCGACGAGTGCGTAGACGGGGGCCGAGGTGACCTTGCCCAACTCGGCCGCGCCTGCGGCGGCCTTCCCCGGCCGGATGCTCTTGGACACCGAGATGCCCTGCTTGCCGAGCAGTTTGGCGAACGCGGCGGCGGCGTACTGGGACGGGTTGGACACGCGGGGCTGCGAGTGACCCGGATGCTGACGGCCCTCGTCGATGGCCAGCGCGTGGACGGGCGCCACGTTGCCGTCGGGGATGTAGCCGGGCTTCCAGCCGGGGCCGACCGCGGGCCCGCTGAACAGGCCGGCGTCGTAGGCGAGCGTGACCTTCTTGATCCCTTGAGCCTTGAGCGAGGCCGCCGTGCGCAGGGCGAGGGTGGCGAGCGTGGCCTGCTTGGGGAAGGCGGCGGGCTTGGCGGACGGCCCGGCGAGCAGCGGGTCACCACCCCCGACCAGGACGATCGAGTTCGCCGTCCGGCCGCTCACGACCCGGGTGGACAACCGGGCGTCGGGGCCCAGTGAGGCGAGCGCGGCGACGCTGGTCACGATTTTCGTGGTGGACGCCGGCACGATCCCGGCGTCGGGGTTGGCGGCGAAGATCCGCTGGCCGGTGGCCGCGTCGAGGACGACCGCGCCCACCCGGGAGCCGAGCGCTTCGTCACCCAGCGCGTCGGTGAGCTGGCGCGTCAAAGTACCCTTAGTCGGGAGAGGTCCGTCTCCTGACTTCGCCGACAGCTGGGCCAGCACAGGCCCGGAGGTGACCACGGGGACGGGGGGAGAAGACCCTTGAGGAGACGCTGCCGGCCCGTGAGGTGCAGGTTGCCTCGTCAGAGCGCCCAGGCTGAGGTCGTTGCCCACCGCGTAGACGCCGGTGACGACGACCAGCACCTGGAGCACGGCGAGTGTGGCCACCATCACCCACCGCTCGTGCCGTGCCACGTCGCCTGACCTCTCTCTAAGTTCGCCTACGAGACATTAACGCCCTGCCGGGGGTTCCCGGGGGCCTGAGCGGAGGAACCGCGGTGGAGTTCGACGTTGTCGTTGAGATTCCCAAGGGGCAACGGAACAAATACGAAGTGGACCACGAGACCGGCAAAATTCGGCTTGACCGGCTGCTGTTCACCTCCACGCAGTACCCCGCCGACTACGGCTTCATCGAGAACACCCTCGGTGAGGACGGCGATCCCCTCGACGCGCTGGTGCTGCTTCAGGAGCCGACGTTCCCCGGCTGCTACATCACCTGCCGCGCGGTCGGCATGTTCCGTATGACCGATGAGAAGGGCGGTGACGACAAGGTCCTCTGTGTCCCGTCCACCGACCCGCGGATGCACCACATTCAGGACATCCACCACGTGTCGGAGTTCGACCGGCTGGAGATCCAGCACTTCTTCGAGGTGTACAAGGACCTGGAGCCCGGCAAGTCCGTCGAGGGCGCCAACTGGGTCGGGCGTATCGAGGCCGAGGCCGAGATCGAGCGCTCGTTCCGCCGCGCCAAGGAGAGCGGGCACTAGGCCGCCGAGGAGAGCGGGCACGAGGAAGACGCTCAGCGGGGCCTGGTGGCGCCCACCAGGTCCCCGCGCCAGATCGAGGCGACGCGCACCACGTCCCCGGTCTGCGGCGCGTGCACCATCAGCCCGCGTCCTACGTACATCCCGACGTGGTGAATGGTACCGGGGTCGCTGCTGATGCGGCCGAAGAACACCAGGTCACCGCGCTGTAGCTGGTCGAGCGGCACGTGCGGCCCGGACGTCCACTGGGTGCCCGTCCAGTGGTCGAGCCGCACGCCCACCCGTTCCCAGGCCCGCATCGTCAGCCCGGAGCAGTCGTAGCTGGCCGGGCCGTCGGCGGCCCACACGTACGGCTTGCCGAGCTGCGACAGCGCCCAGTTGGCCGCCAGGTCGCCCATGGCCGAGCCGCCGACGAGCCCCTTGAGCGAGATCGCGGCCGCCCGCTGCCTGGCGAGCAGTTCGGCTCTGCCGCGGGCGGCGTCCACCCGGCGCTGCAGTTCGCTCTTGCGGGCGCGCAACGTCCTGGTCTCGCGCCGCTGCCTGGCCACCGCCGCCTGCGCGGCGTGTTTGGCCTGGCCGGCGCGTTCGAGTGCGGCCTGCTGGGCGGCGTACGCGGTGGCCGCCTGAGTACGCAGGATGGCCGAGACCTCCTGGGCGTCGCGCATCCGGGTGAGCACCGCGGCCCGCTGGTCGCCGAGCTGATCCAGGATGCCGGCGCGGTGCAGGTAGCCGTCCACGCCGCCGGTGTCGATCATCATGCCGATGACCGGTTCGAGCGGCGTCATCCCGCCGTAGGCCTGCGCGGCGAGCGCCGCGACCGCCTCGCGGGCTTGCGCCACCGCCGCGTCGGCGGCCGTGAGCCTGGTCTTGGCCTGCTCGTACGCCTGCCCGGCCCGCGCCACCTCGACCCGTTCCCCGTTGTACGCCTCCACCAGCCGCTCGACCTCGGCGTCGAGCCTGGCCAGCCGGCTCTGGGCGGCGACCAACCTGGCGCTGGCCGTGCCGAGTTCCCTGGCCCGGTCCTTGGCGATCTCGCGGGCCCGGCGCACGTCCCTGGACGACGGCGGGGGGTCGGCGTGCACCGGCGGGCACAGGGCGATGATCAGGCAGCTCGCGAGAAGCCCGGCGGCAGCGGTGCGCATAGGTTCCCCCCGAAACTCATGGTCACTCTACGCACACGTTCCCGGGCCATTCACTCACGTAACGTAGTTATCGCAGCGAATCAGGCGTACCTGACACCTCAGCCGCTCCCGGTCGGCTCCGGACTCGGCGACGGCTTCGGCTGGGTCGGGGAAACCGTGGGCGAGCTCTCGCCGGGGGACGGGTGCTGGTCGGGGCTGGTCCGCGTGGGCGACGGCGTCGGGCTGTCGCCGCCGCTCTGCGACGGGCTGGGAGTCGTCGGCCCACCGGTGGGGCGACCAGTCGGGTGATGCGTCGGGCGGTCCGGCGGGTGGGGGTGGCCGGTCGGCGGTTGCGGCCGCCACGTGCGTGTCGGCGTCGGCTGCGGCCTGGGCTCCTGCGTCGGCTCCGGAATGTAGGACGGCTGCGGGGGCTGCGGAGCGTACGACGGCGGCGCCGGCGGACGTCCGGTCCGCACGGCGGGCGGCGGCAGCGGCCCCGGCGTGGCCGGTTCGAGCACGCCGATCGGATGCCCGCTCGCGGTGTCGAGTATGGGCTGGACGTTCATCGGCACGTCCTGCGGCTCGCGCCGCCACGGCAGCCTGATCCCCGGCGGCTCGCCGGTGGCGGGGAAGGCGGCGGTGGCCACCCCGGCCAGGCCGCCGTTGTCCTTGCCGATCTGGTTGAAGATCAACGCGATCGCCGCCACCGCCGCGATCGCCGCCAGCGCGCCCACGAGCGCCTGAGGCCAGTGCGTCGTCCCCGTGCCGGTGAGCGGAACGGGAAATCCGGCCGCGTCCAGCGCGCCCGAGCGTCTGGCGACGTAACGGCGGTAGGGCTGCAGTTCCGGGTCGAGGAAGCAGCTCATCACCCTGACCCGGAGCGAGCGGGGCAGTTCGGGACGCGGCAGCAGGCCGAGCACCTTGGCCGCGGAGATCTGCCGGGTGCGGTGCGGCGCGCACGTCTCGCAGCGCGGCAGGTGCTCGACCAGCCGCTCGCGCATGTCCTGGGTCAGCTCGCCGGAGAACCCGCTCAGGATGCGGGCCCGCTGGGCGCAGTCGTAGGGGCCCTTCCTGGCCAGGAACTCGGCGGTGACGGCGTCGCAGAGCCGTTCGCGTGCCTCGTCCCTGACGAGTTCGAGCTGGCGCGGCGGCAGGTGGAGCACGAGCGCGAGGTCGGCGTCGTCCAGCTCGGACGACAGTTCGAGCACCTCGCGGTCGGCGGCGGGCAGGCTGTGCGTGGCGTTCCAGGCCATGACGCGCAGGTCGGCGTCGGCCGGGTCGTCGAGCGGCGGGGCCTCGGCCAGCGCCTCGTCGGCGCCCGGCGGCGCGGCCATCCGCCGGCGCAGGCATTCGCCGCGGGCCAGGGCGTAGAGCCAGGGGCGCAGTTTGTCCGGCTCGGTCAGGGCGGCGGCGTGCGCCTCCGCCGCGATCAGGGTGTCGCGCAGCGCCACCTGGGCGCTGTCGGCGCTCAGCAGGAGAGACCAGCAGTATCGGTAGATGCGCTCGGCGTAGGCGTCGTACAGGGTGGCGAGGGCACCCGGGTCGCCGGCGCGAAGTGCCTCGACCATGGCGCGATCATTCATGTAACCGAAGGTAATGGATTAGTAACTGCTAGTTCTACCGATTCCGCACTGACAACGTCGTCGTTCTCGGCGGCCGATCTCCGCAATGTGCTGATTTGTTGCGCTATTTGTTTATGGCTTGTGGTCGGGAACCGGCTGTCCGCCGCGGTCCACCGCGAACGGCTCGGTGCTCGGCTTGACCGTGTGGATGGGCACCGCGCCCTTCATCGCCAGGTCCTCGAAGGGACGCCCGGTGGAACCCCAGGTCCTGGCCGTGATCTCGGTCTTGGCCACCTTCGTGCCCGCGGGCAGGCCGGTCACGGTCAGGATGAATCTGGGCGGGCTGCCGGCCTTCACGTCGTCCACGAACGTGCTGCCGCCGCCCAGCAGTTTGCCCGACGCGTCGCGGAGCAACGCGTTCACGACGAGGCTGCTGGCAGGCAACTGATACGGATTTCCGACATATCCAGTTATCAGGTATGACCCGTCCTTCTGGCGCAATGTCTGAACCCGGGTGATAGGAAATTTCTGGAATGCCGAGGCGATCCGCCCCGCCAGCCGCCACTGCGCCGGACGGTAGTCGATCGTCACCTTGGCCGGTTTCTCGGCCGTGCTGGCCTGCCCGGTGAACGCCAGCGACCCGCCGGGCGGGATCGCGTCCAGCGGCTGATCCATCCGGACGACCTCGGCCCCGGCGGCGTTGCGTCCGACGACCGTGGCCACCACGTGCTCGCCGAAATGCCACGGGTTGGCGTTGCTGAGCACCCCGGCCCAGTTCACCGCGTACCCGTCGGGCGACTTGACGATATTCGACACCTGCTCCTTCAGAGCAAGCGGTTTGAGCTGTACATCGGGCTGTTCCTCACTTGAGCACCCTGCTAGGCAGATAGCCCCGAGTGCGAGGAGGCTGACGGTTCGGCTAAGCGGGATCACTTTGCCGTGATAACCCGTCCATGGGTACGGCTGGCAGATGACACGCGCCAGCCGTACCAACTCTTTTAACTCTTCACCGCTGCCGGACGACCCTGGCCTCGTCCCAGACCGGCGCCGGGGACTCGTAAACCTGGCCGTCGGAGCCGAAGACCAGGAAGCGGTCGAAGTCGGCGGCGAACCAGCGGTCGTGGGTGACCGCGAGCACCGTGCCGTCGAAGGCGTTCAGGCCGATCTGCAACGCCTCGGCGCTGGCCAGGTCGAGGTTGTCGGTCGGCTCGTCGAGCAGCAGCAACGTGGACCCCGACAGCTCCAGCAGCAGGATCTGCAACCGCGCCTGCTGGCCGCCGGACAGCGTCTCGAACCGCTGCTCGGCCACCCGGCCGGCCAGCTCGTAGCGGGCCAGCGCCTTCATCGCCTCGTTCTTCAGCCTGGCGTGCTCGGTCATCACGATCTCGACCGGCGTGCGCCCCTGAAGGTCGGGACGGGCGTGCGTCTGCGCGAAGTGCCCGGGCACCACCCTGGCGCCCAGCCGCGACACCCCGGAATGCCTGACCGGCTCGCCGGCCAGCAGCCGCAGGAAGTGGGACTTGCCCGAGCCGTTCGAGCCGAGCACCGCGACCCGCTCGCCGTACCAGACCTCCAGGTCGAACGGCTTCATCAGGCCGGTCAGCTCCAGCCCCTCGCAGATCACCGCGCGCTTGCCGGTGCGCCCGCCCTTGAGCCGCATGCTGATGTTCTGGTCGCCTGGCGCCTGCTCGGGCGGCCCGGCCTCCTCGAACTTGCGCAGCCTGGTCTGGGCGGCGTGGTAGGCGGGCGCCATGCCGTCGTTGTACCTGGCCTTGTTCTTCAACATGTTGACCAGGGCCTTGAGCTTGGCGTGCTCTTCGTCCCAGCGCCTGCGCAGCTCGTCGAGCCGCTCGTTGCGTGCCTTGCGCGCCTCGGCGTAGGTGGTGAAGCCGCCGCCGTGGATCCAGATGTTGCCCGACTCGACCGTGACGATGCGGTCGGCCGCGTTGGCCAGGAGCTGGCGGTCGTGGCTGACCAGCAGGACCGTCTTCGGCGTCTCCCTGAGCTGCTGTTCCAGCCACTCCTTGCCGGGCACGTCGAGGTAGTTGTCGGGCTCGTCGAGCAGCAGGGTCTGGTCGGGGCCGCGCAGCAGCGCCTCCAGCACGAGCCGCTTCTGCTCGCCGCCCGACAGCGTCGCGACGTCGCGCCACTTGACCCGCTCGTACGGCACGCCGAGCGCGGCGACCGTGCAGGTGTCCCAGAGCACCTCGATGTCGTAGCCGCCGGCGTCGGTGTAGTCGCTGATGGCCTGCGCGTAACGCATCTGCGTCTTCTCGTCGTCGCGCTCCATCATGGCCAGCTCGGCCGCGTCGAGCCGCTCGGCGGCCTGGCGCACGGCCGGCGGCGCGACGCTCACCAGCAGGTCGCGGACGTTGCTGCCGTCGCGCACGCTGCCCACGAACTGCCGCATGACGCCCAGCCCGCCCGAGCTGGCGACGCTGCCGTCGACCGGCTGCAGATCGCCGGCGATCAGCCGCATGAGCGTGGTCTTGCCCGCTCCGTTGGGCCCGACGAGCGCGGCCTTGACGCCTTCACCGATTCTGAAGGACACGTCGTTGAGCAATGGCCGCCCGTCGGGCAGCACGTATGTCAGATGTCCTACTTCGACGTGGCCCACCCGCGCAGATTACCCGCCCGCTTCAGCCTCCGGCATCCCAATTTCCGCCCGCGATCACGGCAGGAAGTAGGTCATGACCAGGAAGACGGCCAGGACGACCAGGCCGAGCGCGCCCCAGTGGCGAGGGATCCTGGCCACCAGGCCGGGTAACCGGCGCACGGCCCGCAGCTCGGCCACCAGCACGCCGGCCACCGCCATCGCGTACCCGACGAAGGGGAAGAGGAGGCAGGGCACCAGCAGCGCCAGCCCGAGGACCAGCGAGACGCGGCCGCGCGCGGCGCTGGCCAGCGCGGCCAGGCACAACCACACGCCGAGGGCCTCGGACGAGCACAGCCACTGGAGGACGGCGGGCTGATCTTCGATCACGTCGCGCAGGCCGGGTACAGCCGTCGCCAGCGATGGCCTGACGTCCAGCCGGCTCACGAGCGGCCAGGCGACGGCGGCCAGAGCGACCGTCCACGCCACGGCCCTGACTCGCGCGACCGTCTCCGAAACCTGGCCGCGCTCGCGCCGCCACGCCAGGACGAGCGCCACCAGAGCGGCCGCGAAACACCCGGCTCCCGCCCACAGCTCCCACGGCGACGGCCCGCCGCAGGGGCCGGGAAAGGGGAAGGCGACCGGCACGGCCACGGCCACGACCAGGACCAGGGCCGTGGCCACCGCACCGACCGGCGGGAAGCGCGCGGGCAGCCAGAGCGCGAGCAGCGCCAGCGCCACCGGCAGGAACAGCGTCGCCGTACCGGCCAGATCCCAGGCGGCCAGGGCCGACTCGTCGAGCGGGACGTAGGCGAACCAGCCGCAGATCTGGGCCGGCCGGGCGGCCGACAAGAGCAGCGGCAGGCAGGCCGCGAACACGGCCAGGAAACGGAGCATCGCCGCGGCCTCCAGAGTCGAACGTTGATCGAACTCGCGGCGCACGCTACCCCAGGAGGGCCCTGGACAGTAAGTGATCTAATGACTAGAACTGTAGGGAGCCCCCGGCCCCAAGGACGTGTGATGCGATTCCGATCCGCCTTCGCTCCCCTCGCACTCGCGTTGCTCGGCCTGACGGCCGTGCCGCAGCCGGCCTGCGCCGCGCCACCCAACCCGGCCGCGCCCAGCGCCTCCGCCACCGCTTTACCCACCCCGTCCCAGCAGGTCTCCGCGTGCGCGCCGGCGGTGCGGGGCGCGAGCGTCGACGCCCGGCTGACCGGCCTGTTCACCGACCACGGCAACGACAACGGCCGGCTCGACGACTGGACCGGCGCCGACGGCGCGTACTCGCTGCGCCTGCCCAGCGGCCGCGAGCTGTGGGTGTTCTCCGACACCTTCCTCGGCCGGGTCAACCCCGACGGCTCGCGTCCGCCGGTGGTCGAGGAGGGCGGCAGCACGGTCTTCCTGAACAACTCCTTCGCCGTCGAGCGCGACGGCAGGCTGTCGACCATCCACGACGGCACCGCCGCCGAGCCGACCGCGGTGATGCCGCCACGTGACGCGAACCACTGGTTCTGGGCGGGGGACGCGACGCTGGCCGGCGGCATCGTGGAGGCCACCTACCAGGAGTACGAGCGGTTCGGCCCCGGCGCGTGGGACTGGCGCTGGCACCGCAACGTGGTGGCCAGGTTCGCGCCCGGCCGGCTGCAGCGGCCGATCAGCGTGCACGACCTGCCCTCGGGCCACGGCGTGGCCTGGGCCTCCGGCCTGCTCAAGGACGGCGGCCACACCTACGTGTACGGCGTGGAGGACCTCGGCGGCACCAAGTACATGCACGTCGCCAGGGTCAGGGGGCAGAGCCTGCTGGGCGCCTGGGAGTACCTGAAGGCCGACGGCACCTGGTCGCCGGACGAGCTCGACTCGGCCCGGATCATGAGCGGGGTCGCCAACGAGTACAGCGTCAGCCGGGTCGGGTCCGGATACGTCCTGATCACCCATGACACGACCTCGGTGCTGAGCCCGAACATCGTGGCCTACTCCTCGTGCTCGCCGGCCGGCCCGTTCACCGGCAAGCAGCACGTCTACACCACCCCCGAGACCGGCGGGAACATCTTCACCTACAACGCACACGCGCACCCGGAGATCACCGGCGACGGCGGCGGGCTGGTCGTGTCGTACAACGTGAACAGCTTCGTCAACACCGACCACTACCGCGACGTGACGATCTACCGCCCGCGCTTCATCGACGTGCGTTTCGGGTGAGCCCGGGGTGAGACGGAACTGGGGAGCCCGGCTGCGCCATCTCACTCTGGACGGCCTGCGCGCGGTCGCGCTGGAGAACGAGCGGCTGCGCGTGACGGTCGTCACCGACAAGGGAGGTGACGTGGTCGAGTTCCTGCACAAGCCGACCGACACCGACCTCGTCTGGCTGTCTCCCCAGGGCCTGCGCGACCCGCGTGACCACCTGCTGGGCGCGGCCGACGACGTGGCGCAGTTCGTCGACCACTACGAGGGCGGCTGGCAGGAGATCTTCCCGAACGGCGGCGCGCCCAGCGAGTACCGGGGCGCGCGGCTGGGTCAGCACGGCGAGGTGGCCGGGCTGCCGTGGGACTGCCAGGTGGTGGCCGACTCCGAGCGGGAGGTCGCGATCCGGCTCACGGTGCGGACGCGGCGGCTGCCGTACCGGGTGGACAAGACGTTCAGGCTGGCGGCGGGCGCGCCCGCGCTGGAGATCGAGAGCAGCGCGACCAACGAGTCCGGCCTGGAGCTGCACGCGATGTGGGGGCAGCACCTGGTGTACGGGCGGCCGTTCCTGCGCCCGGGCGCGACGATCAGGCTTCCCGCGGGCGTCACGGTGATCCCGCACGAGAGCGCGATCAACCCGGCGGGCCGCCGCGTGGCGCCGGGCGGGCCGTGGACGTGGCCCGTGGTCCCCGCGGCCGGCGGCGGCGAGACGGACCTGAGCGTGGTGCCGGAACCGGGCACGCCCAGCGACATCGTCTACCTGACCGGATTCAGCACCGGCTGGTACGAGATATCGGCGGAGATCGGGATGCGCGTGGAGTGGGACGCCAGCGTCCAGCCCTTCCTGTGGCTGTGGCACGAGCTCGGCGCGTCCACCGGCTATCCCTGGTGGGGAAGGGTCTACACGGTCGGGATGGAACCGTTCGCGGGCATGCCGACCGACGGCCTGGCCGCGGCCGTGGCCGGCGGCACGGCGCTCGCCCTGGGCCCGCACGAGACGAGGACGACGAGGTTGCGCGCGGAGGTACTGGCGTGAGTGAGTTCAGCGGCAAGGTGGCGCTCGTCACCGGCGGCTCCACCGGCATCGGCCGGGCGGTGGTCGACCGGCTGGCCGACGGCGGCGCCTCGGTGGTGTTCTGCGGCGTGGACGAGGCCGCGACGGTCGACGGCGAGCGCGTCACCGGCCGGATCGCGGACGTGCGGCAGGCCGGTCAGCTGCGCGACCTGGTGGACCTGGCGGTGTCCAGGTACGGCGGGCTCGACATCGTGGTGACGTGCGCGGCGTGCAGCGTTACGGCACCGTCGAGGACACCCCCGAGGAAGTCTGGGACGAGGTGCTGGACATCAACCTCAAGGGCGTCTATCTCACCTGCAAGGCCGCGATCCCGCAGCTCAGGGCGCGCGGTGGCGGCTCGATCGTGCTGATGTCGTCGGTGCAGGCGTTCTCCTCGCAGGCGCAGGTGGCCGCCTACACCGCGAGCAAGGCCGCGATCAACGGCCTGACCAGGGCGATGGCGCTCGACCACGCCGCCGACGGCATCCGGGTGAACGTGGTCTGCCCCGGCTCGGTCGACACCCCGATGTTGCGCTGGGCGGCCGACCTGTGGCGGGGCGAGCTGTCGCAGGAGGAGCAGGTCGAGCGGTGGGGACGGGCGCACCCGCTGGGCCGGGTGGCCAGGCCGGAGGAGGTGGCCGAGCTGGTGGCGTTCCTGGCCGGGCCGCGTTCGTCGTTCATCACCGGGGCCGAGCACCGGGTCGACGGCGGGCTGCTGGCACGCAATCCCGCGGCCTTGCCCGAGTAGCGCGGCGGTCAGCCGGACCGCCCCTGGTTCGTTTCGCCCGCCCGGCCGGGCAAGGACTGCGTCATGGGGCGAACACGCAGGTGGGGTGCCTGGTAAGCAGGGCTCGGCGTGACGACTCACACCGATCGGGGGACACCTGTGAGAATCTCCATCCTGGCCGCCTGGGTCGCGGCGGCCGTCGCCGTCTGCACCGCCGCGGGGCCCGCCGCCGCCAGCCCGCGGGCCACCTGCCACGGCGGCCGCGTCTGCCTGTACGCCGGCTTCGACTACAACCGCGGCCAGATCGACCACTGGCGCGACTTCGTCGGCGACGACTCGAACCTGGCCGACAACAGCTGGCTGAACTGGGACTTCAGCAACAGCGGCCGGATCATGGACAACAGCGCCGGCGCGGTCAGGAACCGGGTCGGCTGCAGCGTGACGCTGTGGCAGCACGCGTACTACACCGGCGCGCACAGCACGTTCGTGCACGACTCCAACGACGGCTACCTGGAGAACAACGCCGTCGGCAACAACCGCACCAGCTCACTCGACATCTGGTGCGTCTGACCGCCGCGGGCCCCGCCCTGCCGACCGTCCTGCTGGCGGCCCTGCTGGGAGTGGTGGTGACGGGCTGCGCCGGCCAGGAGCCGGCCAGGGGCGTCAGGTCGGTGTCGGATCTGGTGCTGCCGTTCGACGCCTACAAGCCCACTCCCGAGCAGCGGGCCGTGCTGGCCAACGCGCGGCACCGGCTGGTCGTCCGGTGCATGCGCCGCCAGGGCGTCACGGTGAACCCGCCGGTCGAGAGCGCCGCCTCGATCGCCGCGCTCGACCCGGGCAACTCGCGCCGCTACGGCGTCGTGGACACCGCGGTGGCCCGGCGGCACGGCTACCACCTGGCCCGTCCGCCGGGCGCGCGCACCTCGGGGGCCTGGGCGAACGCGCTGCCGCCCGCCGCACGCGGCCACCTGTACGGCGACCGGCGCCGGCCCGGCTGCCTGGACCGGGCGGCACGGACGCTGGAGGACGGCGGCCCCCGGGCCGACTGGTCGTGGCTGGGACTGCAGGACGCGCTCACCCTGGAACGGGCCGCCGCGCTCCCCGAGGTGGCCGCGGCGGTCGAGCGCTGGCAGGCGTGCATGGGCCAGGCCGGGCACGCCTACGCCGCCCCCGAGTCCGCCATCGCCGACCGCCGCTGGAAACTGGAGCAGCCGGCGATCAGCGTGGTGGAGAAGGCGACGGCCACCGCCGACACCGCGTGCAAGTGGTCGTCCGGGCTGGTGGCGGCCTGGTACGAGGCCGACGCGGCGCTGCAGCGCGATCTCGTGCGCGGTCACGCCCCGCGCTTCGCCGCCTTCCGGGCGAACCTGGAGCATCGGGTCAGGACGGCGTCACGCCTGCTCGCCTCGGACGAAGGCGGCAAGGTCCGCTGACTGCCGGATCCTGCTCGGCTCGTGCACGTACATCATGTGGCCGGCCTCGTAGTACCTGACCTCCACGTTGGCCGCCAGCTCGGCCGGGATCGGCAGGTGGGCCAGCACGTGCTCGGCCGCGTAGTACGGCGTCGCGCCGTCGTGGTAGCCGCAGGCCACGTGCACGCGCAGGTGCGGGTTGGCCCGCATCGCGGCGCCCAGCTTGTCGGTCACGGTGACGTGCGTACCCTCGAACTCCCGGTAGGACCAGGGGCTGACGCGCGAGGTGAGCACCTCGTACGGCAGGTCGCTGGCGAACTCCAGCTCGGTGCGCAGGTAGTGGTTGAGCGCGGCGCTGTACGGCCCCATGATCGCCGACAGGCTCGGGTCGGCGGTGAAGTGCTCGCCGCCGGAGTCGGCCTCCCAGCCGGTGAAGCGGCCGTCGAGGCGGCCGACGGTCAGCCGGCGCGAGCGCAGCAGTTCGGTGAAGTAGCGGATGTGCTCGATCCGCAGGTCCACCCGGTCCACGTAGTCCTCCGACAGCCCGGACAGCGCGGCGACCGTGGCCACGGCGGCGGCGCGCTCGTCCGGGGTGAGCCGGTTGCCCATGGACAGGGCCCAGGGGTAGTCGCGGGCGGCGTACCGCTCGGCCTCGGCGAGCACGTCGGCCAGCGGCCGGTCGCCATGCAACCCGTGATAGTGCGCTATAGCGGCATAAGTCGGCAAATAGAGGGAGTAGGGCAGATCATTGCCGTGGTTGAAGTCCACGGTCGCGAAGTCCAGCACCGAGGAGATCAGCATCACGCCGTTGAGGAACATGCCGTACCGCGACTGCAGGTGATCGGCCAGCCCGGCCGCCCTGACCGTCCCGTACGACTCGCCGGCCAGGAACTTCGGTGACATCCACCGTCCGTTCCTGGTGGTCCAGAGCCGGATGATCTCACCCACGGACTCCAGGTCCCCGCTGAAGCCGTGGTACGGCTCGGCCTTCTCCCCCGCCGCCGCCCGCGAGAACCCGGTGGAGACCGGGTCGACGAACACCAGGTCGCTGACGGCCAGCAGGGTCTCGGCGTTGTCGGCCAGTCCGTACGGCGGCGGCAGCAACGCGCCCGCGTCGCCCATCACCACCCGGCGCGGGCCGAGCACGCCCAGGTGCAGCCAGACGCTGGACGAGCCGGGACCGCCGTTGAACGCGAACGTGACCGGCCTGGTCAGCGGGTCGGCACCGTCGAGCGTGTACGCGGTGAGGAACAGTTCGGCCTTGGGCCGGTGGCCCTCGAACCTGCCGTCGGCGAACACCTCCTCACGCAGCACGACGGTGCCGGTGACGGCGGTGTACGGCTCCCCCGACGGCAGCGTGTGCCGCGTGGTCACCAGGTTGTCCGCGGGGGCGGCGGGCTTTTCTACCACTTCATCCGACATAGCGGTCAATTATCGAGGGATCCGCGAACCTCTCGTTCGGAACCTGCGCATACCAGCCGGGCCGGCCCGGATCCCGGTCGTACGGGTATCCCCCGAGTTCCCGGTAGAGCTCGGCGTACCTGGCGACCTTGTCCCGGTCCAGCTTCACCCCGAGCCCGGGCCCGGACGGCACCGCGATGGCGCCGTCCAGGTACGGCAGCCGGCCGCCCTCGATCACGTCGTCGCGGAGCTGGTGGTAGTGGGCGTCCGCGGCGTAGGTGAGGTTGGGCAGCACCGCGCCCAGGTGCAGCATGGTGGCCAGTTGCACGCCCAGCTCGCCGGAGGAGTGCACGGCCACCCCGAGCTGGAACGTCTCGCACACCGCCGCCGCCTTCACGCACGCCCTGATCCCGCCCCAGAACGTGGTGTCGAGCAGCACCACGTCGGCGGCCCTGCGCAGCACGTTGGCGGCCAGCTGCTCGAAGTTGACGACCACCGTGTTGGTGGCCAGCGGCACGCTGACCCGCTCGCGCACCGCCCTGAGCCCTTCGAGCCCCCAGACCGGGTCCTCCAGGTAGTCGTTGTCCAGGTGCTCGATGGCCCGGCCGAAGCGCAGCCCCTCGGCCACCGACAACACCGCGTTCGGGTCGTAGCGCAGCCGGTCGCCGGGGAAGGCCGCGGCCAGCGCCCGGTAGCACTCCAGCTCGTAGTCCGGCGGGAAGACGCCGCCCTTGAGCTTGTGCACGGTGAACCCGTGCGCCTGCTTCAGCTCGCGGGTGTGCGCGACGAGCTGGTCCGGGGTGCGGATCTCGGCGTGCCCGTCGGCGGCGTACCTGAAGAACAGGTACGAGGCGAACGGCACCGCGTCGCGCACCCGTCCGCCGAGCAGGTCGTGGGCCGGCACCCCGAGCTGCTGCCCGATGAGGTCGATGCATGCGAACTCCACCGCGGCCAGCAGCTGGGTGCGGTTGTTGTAGAGCGAGGCGGTGGGGTTGGCGATCTTGAAGCGCAGCGCTTCGAGCTGGAACGGGTCGTGGTCCTTCAGGTTGGGCACGAGGGCGCGGAAGGCGGCCTCCGCGCTCTCGCCGCCGCCGCCCATCTCGCCCAGCCCAATGAGCCCGTTGTCGGCCTCGACCTCGATGAGCGTGCGCACGAACCGTCCCCAGTGCGCGCCGTTGCTGTGCCGCAGCGGCGCCTGCAGCGGGACGGCGACCGTGGTGGCCCGGATGTCGACGATCTTCACGCGCACGTCCCCCAAACGGCGGCGACCCCGCAGGCGGGCAGCCGCACCGTGACCGACTCGCCGGTGACCTCCAGCGGCTCGAACTCGCGGGCCAGCCCGGCGCTGACCCGCGCGGACCGCAGCCCCGGCAGCGTGAGCGTCACCTCGACGGGCTCGGCGGCCAGCGAGCGCAGCCGGGCGACCCGCTCGTCACCCGCTACCCCGAGCGAGGTGATCAGCACGTCCGGGTGGTCGACCGCGGCGTAGGCCCGGCTCTCGCCGGGCGCGTCGGTGATCAGCGCGCCGACGAACGGCTCGGTCAGCCCGGCCGCCGCCCGCGCGCCCAGCCGCCGGCCGGGAGCCCCCGGCTCGGACATGACGGCGTACCTGAACGTCGTCTCGCCCTGCTGCTGGGCGGGGAAGTTGGTGTCCCAGATGTTGTTGAGCGCCCACGAGTAGACCGTGCCGGGCTCCTCGTCGAGCGTCGGCGGGAACGGCGCGTACGGCATGTGGATGGTGCCGAGCTGCACCAGCGGCGCCTCCATGGTGGCCCAGGCGACGGTCAGCTCGGGGTCTTCGAAGGCGATCCAGTGCCTGATCGGCAGCATGTACTCGGCCGAGCCCGGCACCCTGGGCACGTCCGGGCCGCCCACGCCGCCGGTCAGCTCCCAGGCGGTGGGCGGGCCGGCGGCGAACGGGAAGGCCAGGAACACCGCCTCCTTGGCCGGGGTGCCCTGCTTGGCGAGCTGGTAGGTGAGGTCGAGCCTGGGCACGCCGTGGTGCAGCTCGATCGTGGTGCGGATCCAGTCGACGCCCTTGCCGCGCAGCTCGACCACCAGCCTCTCGCCGACCGCCGTGCGCTGGGCCTTGACGATCGTGGCGCCCCTGCCGATGTCCCTGTCGCCGAGCAGCGTCCTGTCGTGCGCGCCGACGTGGCCGGACAGGTGGTTGAAGTGCGGGGCGGTGGCGTACTGGTCGTAGACGTACTGGCCGAACCCGGCGGCGGCGTCGGCGTTGACCAGCTCGCGCCCGGCCACCTTGTCGAAGACCGAGCCGAGGTAGCCCTCGCGCACGTCGTAGGCGACCCGGTAGAACTCGTTCTCGATCACCCCGCCGAGATCCAGCTCGACCGGCTCGGGGGCCTGGCTCTCGCCGGGCACCAGGTCCAGGCGGACGTAGCCGAAGCCGGGCACGTCCGGCACGACCGCGTGGATGTGCCTGCCGATCGGCCTGGTCGGCCAGTCCACCGGGTCCACGAACTCCTCGTGGTGCGGGACCGTCTCGCCCGTCCTGGCGTCGATCAGCGCGATCGGCACGTCCACGCCGACCACGTCCCTGGGCAGGAACGTGCGCACCAGGTCCGTCCTGGTCCCGGTGCCCGGGTTGAACACGGCGAACGAGCCGAGCGCGCCGCCGGTCGTGCCCGACTCGGACAGGGCCGCGGAGAAGCGGCGGGTGGCCGCGTGCAGCAGGTCGGAGGCGTCGTCCTGGGCCGCGTACGCGCCCGACGACTTACGCGTCCACTGCAGGCCGCCGGAGTCTCCGGCCTCCTCGGCGTCCTCCCAGGGGTTGGCCGCGCCCCAGGTGTGCTCGTTGAACAGGGCCACCTTGTCGTAGGCCGCCTCGATCTGCTCGGTGGCGTCGGTTCCGGCCAGTGTGTGCAGCGTCTCGGCGGTGCGCAGGGCGGCCTGGGCGCGGCGGACGTACCCGAGCGGGCGCGCGCCGGAGCCGAGCCCGTCGGCCCACCAGTCGGTCCAGTCGCCCTCGTGCACGGCCAGCCTGTCGTGGTAGCGCTCCTCGACGAACTCGAAGAAGTCGCTGTTGACCGCCGAGCGCAGCCGCGGGTAGGCCCACTGCTCGTTCCACCTGCGGGCGATCGTGGCCGGCACGATCGACGGCCCGGCGTTGTCGGCGTGCGCGCCCTGCACCCGCAGGTGCAGCACGTCCAGCTCGTACGGCGCCCGCGGCGCGTCAGGCCCCTGCCAGCCGAACGTCCCGGGCCCGTACGGGTACCCGCGCCCGGCCAGCGCCGCCAGGTACCTCGGCAGCAGGTCGTCGGCCAGCTCGTAGGAGTCGGTCAGCCCGACCGTGTTGCCCTCCATGTATGCCATGCCGTGCGGCGTGTCGGTGAACCAGACCAGCACCTCCTTCCCGCTCGGCGCCCGCCACCGGAACGGCCTGGTCAGCTTGTCGCCGCCGTGCAGGTACGGCACCGAGCGCCCGGCCCAGTTGTGCGCGGCGGCCACGTACCGCACCCCGGCCGCGTTCAGCGCGTCGACCAGCCCGACCACCGCGCCCGGCACGTCGGTGTGCATCGCCGACCTGGTGGGGATGCCGTACTCGTCGCGCAGCCAGGTGGTGAAGCGCAGCTGCCGATACAGCTCCTCGGTCGAGCACGCCTCGGTGTGCAGCTGGAACGGCAGCGCGGTCACCTCGATCACGCCTTCCCTGGCCCGGGCGGCGAACGACTCGACCTGCTCGCGCGGCCTGGCGGCCAGCCACTTGAGCGCGGGCATCGACGACTCGACCGTCCAGCGGAACCTGGCGTCGTCCGGCCAGGAGGCGGTCTCCTCGGCCAGCCGCAGCGCCGCGTCCAGGTAGTCGAGGTGGTGCCGGAGCACGGTGCCCTGCGGGTCGGTGTAGCCGATGTCCAGGTGCGAGTGATGGACGACGAACACGTTCCACTTGCGTTGCGGGGTGAGCGTGAACTGCGCGGTGCCGATCACGCCGGCGTCGTCGCGACATTCCAGCGTCAGCACGCGCGGCGTGTCCACCTCGGGCGCCAGCAGCGTCACGTCCGTGCCCGAGGCGCTGTCCACGCCGACCAGCACGTGCGTCAGCGGCCTGGTGCTCGACACCCGCACCGCCTGCCGGCCGTCGTGGGTGAACAGCGGCAGCACCGCGACCCGCACCTCCAGCCCGCGCACGCTGATCACCGGGGTCGAGGTGTCGTCGCGCAGCGCCTGCCTGATCCCGTCGTAGTCGGGGCTGCCCAGGCTGCGCTGCAGCAACCGGCTCGTCATCACACACTCCCTAGGGACAGGCCTCGGGCGAAGAGGCGCTGGGTGGCCAGGAACAACAGCACGGTCGGCAGCGAGACCACCAGGCCCGCGGCCAGGCCGACCGGCACCGGGGTGCCGGCGTAGACGTCGGTCATCAGGCCGGCGATGGCGGTCATCACCGGGCGCACCTCGGCCGTCTGGGTCAGGGTCAGGCCGAAGATCAGGTCGTTCCAGATGAAGGTGAACTCGAGGATGAACACCGCGGCCAGCGCGCTGTACGAGATCGGCAGGTAGATGCGCCAGGTGGACGCGCCGTCCATGCGGGCGGCCTCGAAGACGGAGAAGGCCACCCCGGTGTAGAAGTTACGCAGCACGAACGCGGCCAGCGGCACGTTGATCGCGGTGTAGACGAGCAGCAGGCCGAACCTGGTGTCGTACAGGCCGGCGTCGCTGTAGCCGACGAACAGCGGCACGAGCAGCATCTGGGAGGGGAAGATCGTCCCGCCGAAGATGAGCATGAACCACCAGAACCCGTGCCGCAGGCGCAGCACCACGATCGTGTAGCCGGCCAGCGCCCCGATGAGCACGCCGAGCGCGGGCGAGACCACGCTGTAGATCGCCGTGCTGACCAGGCTGTCGCCGAGGTCGGCGGCGGCCAGGGCGCGGCCGAAGTTCTCCAGCAGCGCGAAGTCGCCCGCGGGCGCCCAGGCCCGCGACGGGTCGTAGGAGGCCGCCGGTCTTGAGGCGTTGACGAGCAGCAGGTACGTCGGCCCGAGCCAGATCAGCCCGAGCACGACGAGCACGGCTCTCCTGATCATCGCGTCTGCCTCCTGAGGTAGAGGTAGGACGCCAGCCCGGTGACGACGGTCAGCAGCACCGCGACGGCCGAGCCGTAGCCGTACTCGCTGGCCACGAACGTGTCGCGGTACATGGTCACGGCGAGCGTCTCGGAGTTGCGGCCCGGGCCGCCCTGCGTGAGCACCCAGACGATGTCGAACGTCTTCAGGCTCGCCACCAGCGCCAGCCCGACCACGACCGCGGTCAGCGGGCGCATCAGCGGCCAGATGACGTGACGGAACAGCCGCCAGCCCGACGCGCCGTCGAGCCTGGCCGCCTCGATCGGCTCGCGCGGGATCGACTGCAGGCCCACCACGAACAGCAGCGTGTTGACGCCGAGCTGCTGCCAGGTCCACACCAGCAGCATCGCCACCGTGTTGTGCGGGGCCACCTGGAGGAACGCGGTGTCCACGCCGAGCAGCAGGTTCGCGATGCCGTCGTGCGACAGGATCGGGCTCCACACCATGGCCAGGCCCGCGCCGCTGAGCGCGTACGGCAACATGAACGGCAGCCGGTACCAGGCGCCGCCCTTGAGGTCGTACGACAGCACCGCCACCAGCAGGCCGAGACCGACCGGCAGGATCATGGTGCCGGCCACCCAGATCAGCGTGTTGCCCACCGAGGTGAGCAGCGCGGGGTCGTCGAGCAGCCGGGTGAAGTTGCGCAGGCCGACCCAGACCGGCGGTTCCAGGCCGTCGTAGCGGGTGAGGCTCAGGTAGGCCGTCCACAGGAAGGGCGCGTAGAGCAGGCCCGCGACCAGCAGCGCCGCGGGCGCCACGTACCCGTGCCTGAACCGGCCGAGCATGGGGGCTCTCACTGGTGGGTGGCCCAGTATTCGTCGGCGGCCTTCTGGATGGTCTCCAGCACCTCCTTGTAGGTGCCGGGCTCGGTGACGAACTTGCCGAAACCGTCGAGCGCGGCGGTCAGGATGGGTGGCGGTGTCGCCTCGAAGTAGCGGTTGACCAGCCGGTACTTGCCGGAGCCGGCGTCCTTGGCGATCGTCGCCACGTCCGTGTCGCCGGCGGTGACCTTGGGGTTGGCGCTCACGTCGCCCCTGCTGGTGGCCCACTTCTCCTGCGCGCCCGCGGTGGTCCACCACTTGAGGTACTTCATGCTGGCCTCGGGGTCGGGGGCCTTGGCCAGGGAGCAGAGCGGGCCGCTCTCGAAGATCATGGAGGTCTTGGGCAGGCTCGCGTCGACGTTGGGTATGACGAAGAAGCCGTAGTCGGCGCCCGGCTTCATCTCCCGCTGCGTCATGCTGGTGCTGAAGAACGTGCCGAACGACACCATGGCCGCCTTGCCGTTCTTGAGCACGTCGGCCGGGTCGGTCTTGTCACCCGGGTTGATGAAGTACCCGGCGTCGATGAGCTGCTTCCACTTCTCCATCACCGCGACCACGCCCGGGTCGGTGTACTTGGCCTTGCCGGTGGACAGCCGGTCGTACAGGTCGGGGTCCATCCCGGCCATGAGCTGCTCGAACCAGACGAAGGAGAACAGCACGCTGGTGTGGTAGAAGGCCTTGACGCCCTTCTTCTTGAACGTCTCGGCGACCGTGATCAGCTCGTCCCAGGTGGTGGGCGGCTTCAGTCCGTTCTCGTCGAAGAGCTTCTTGTTGTAGAACATGCCCCAGTAGGCGACGTTCAGCGGCACGCAGTACTGCTTGCCGCCGATCGTGTAGTAGGGGGCGAGGTCCGGGGAGAGGTCGCCGGCCTTGATCGCCTCCTGCCAGACGGCCGTGGTGTCGGCCACCTGCTTCTGCTTGACGATCTCCGCCAGCATCCCCCCGGTCTGCCAGGTGAAGAGGTCGGGTTTGACGTTCGTGCGGAACGAGGCCTTGATGAACGCCTGGTACTGCGCAGAGTCGGTGTAGCCCGTCGGTTTCATGCCCAGGGCGATCTGCTGCTTGGACAGCGCGCCCATGTCCTCGAAGTATTTGCTCCAGGCGCCCTTGTCGTTGTAGAGCGTCAGCTCGGTCTTCTTCTGCGGCGCGGCGGCCCCGTTTCCGCCGCACGCGGCCAGGACCATCGCCGCCACACCGAGCGTGACCACACGTGACCGGATCATGCACCGGCCTCCCTTGCTCTTGCTCTTATCTGGGGGGTTCCAGCTGAGGGGGACGCAACCGCTGCTCGATGACCGTCTTCACGTCCACCAGGTGCGCCCGCATGCGTTCCTCGGCCGCCGCGGCGTCGCGCGCCTCGATGGCCGCCAGGATGGACAGGTGCTCGTCGTAGTCGCGGCGGCGGTCGTCGAAGATCTGCAGGATCTCCCGCTGCTCCGGGCCGTGGACGATCAGCAGCGAGTCGACGACCTCGTGCAACACGCTGTTGCCCGCCATCGCGGCGGTGGCGCGGTGGAAGGTCATGTTCGCCTCGTGCAGTTCGGCGTCCTCGCCGCGCAGGTGCCTGCCCGCCTCGTCGAGCACCTGCCTGAGCGCCGCCAGCTCCTCGCCGGTGGCGTGCGCGGCGGCCAGCGCGGCCAGCGGGGGTTCGATGACGATCCGCGCGCCGAGCAGTTCGAGCAGCTGCGCGGCGTGCATCTCGCGCATGTTCGGATTGGGCAGGACGAGCCGTTCGATGTCGGCGCCCACGTAGATGCCCGAGCCGTGGCGCATCTCGATCGCGCCGGTGGCCTCCAGCCTGCGTAGCGCCTCGCGCAGCGTCGGGGTGGTGACGGCGAAGCGCTGGGAGAGCTCCCTGGTCGAGGGCAGCCTGTCGCCGGGGCGGTGACCGCCCCGGCGGATGAGCTCCAGCATGCGCTCGGTCAGAGCGTCGGAAAGCGTCGGCCGCGCAACCTCGGACATATCAAGTGATCTAATCACTTAATCCCAAGTGCGTCTATGGACCGGCTCGTTTTCCGGTCAACACGCGGACGGGCCCCCGCCGCGCTCATCGCGCGGCGAGGGCCCGGATCCTGTGCTGCGTCAGGAACAGGTGACCTTGTAGAAGACCGGCTCGGCCCACGCCATGTTCGGCGTGAAGATCTCCACGTACGCCCGCCTGGGCTGGTTCGTCGTGGTCTCGGCCAGCGCCTTGAGCGTCACGGTCTTGGTCAGCGGCTCACCCTTGGCGAACGAGACCTGCTGGTGCCCCATCGACCTGTTGGCGTCGTCGTAGTACCAGGTGAACGTCACCGGCTCGGTCAGCGGCCCGGACACCGTGATGTCCATGCTGAACGTGAGGGTCACCGGGCACGCGCCCTGGTGGGCGTCCGGGGTGACCTTGGTGTTCCGCACCGCCACCACGCTGCCGCCCGGGTCGGTCGGCGGCTGACCGTTGCAGACGACCGAGAAGTCGGCCGGCGGGCTGGTCAGGTTGCCCGGCTCCAGCACCTCCAGCCAGACCTTGCCGGTCTTGCTGCTGCGCGGCGCCCAGGTGTAGGAGAACGTCCTGGTGCCGTCGATCACGGCCGTCTCCGTCCGCGAGAAGCCGCCGTCCGACCAGCGCCAGCGGAAGCTGATCTCGGTCCGCTGGAGCGCGCGCGCCTGCGCGCTCGCGGTGAACCAGTGCGGGTTGGTCGTCGTGTCGCACGGGCCCGGCTTGGTGCTGCGCGAGGAGATCAGGGTCTGGGACAGCGTGATCGGCGCGCACTTGATCGTGAACGTGGCCGGCGCGCTCTTGACGGCGTTCGGGGTGAGGATCTCGAGCCTGGCCGAGCCGTTCGCGAGCTTGCTCGGGTCGGCGACCTTCCAGGTGGTCTTCACACTGGTGGAGAGGTCCTTGGTGAAGGTGAACGCACCGGGGACCACCTCGCCGTCGCCGCGGACCCAGCGGTAGGTGACCTTCGCGGGCTTGGTGACCGCCAGGTCGGCGGTGAAGGTGAAGTCCAGCGGCGCGTCGCAGACGCCGTCGTAGGCGGCGGGCGTGACGCGCACGTTGCTCACCGCGGCCCGCGCCGGGTCCTGCTGCGGCGGCGGGGTGCAGGTGACGCGGTAGGCCGCCCGGTTCGAACGGTGGACGACCCGGCCCTTGGCGTCCAGCAGCTCCAGCCAGCGGGTGCCGGTGGCGCTCGTCAGGAACGTGCGCGTGGAGGTGACGCGGGTGCCCGAGGTCAGGCGCTCGACGGGCTGCGCGCCGCCGTCGCTGTCGGCCCAGCGGTAGGCGGCGGGGCCGCCCTTGATCGTGCCGGTGAAGGTCACGGCGCGGCCGGGCAGCGGGCAGGCGCCCGAGTACGGCGCCACGTCGGCCACCTCGGCGCTCACCCGCACGGCCGGGGACGGATCATGGGTGTAGGTGGCGGTCACGTCGCCGATCGGCGCGCAGCTCACGCTGTAGGCGGCCTTGGCCGAGGTCGCCTTGCGCGGGCTGAGCACCTGCAGCGCCTGCCAGCCGGCGGCGTCGGCGCGGAAGGTCCTGCTGCCGCGCACCAGCGCGCTGCCCGACGTGACCCGCGCGGTCATGACCTTGCTCTTGACGCCGCCGCTGCCCACCCAGCGATAGGTGATCCGGCCGGCGCCGCGCACCGCCACCCTGGCCGAGAAGTCGGTGGTGATCGGGCAGTCGCCCGTGTACGCGGCAGGCGTCACCCGTGGCTTGCCGATCTTCACCGTGACGCCGGCCGCCTGCGCCGGGGCGGCGAGCCCGCCCAGCGACACCAGGAGGGCGACCGCCGCCATCCATGTCTTCCTCACACGCACGCTCCGCCCAAGACTCGAATTTCCGCGTCGGGCAGCCTCGCGGGTGCGCCTTGGGATCGGCTTGTGGTCGCTTGTGAAACCTTGTGAGCGGTGTTGTGAGCAGTGTTGTGGTCGGCGTTGTGATCAGCGTTTGAGCAGGTCCAGGAGTTGGTCGATCTGTGCTTTGCGTGAGGACTGGACCTGGGCGGCCCACTGCTTGACCGACGGGTTCGCGCCGCTGTACACCTCGCTCGCCGCCATCTGGCGCGCGTCGTCCTGGTGTGCGATCAGCAGGTTCATGAAGTCGCGCTCGAAGGACTTCGACTTCTTCAGCGACTGGATCTGCTTGCGGTCGGTCTCCGGCATGCCGCCGTGGTGGTCGTGCGCGCCGGTCGGGGCGCTCATCGGCTGACCCCAGGAGTGCAGCCAGCGCAACATCATCTCCACCTCGCTCTGCTGCGTGACGGCGATGGCCCCGGCCATGATCTTGAGCTCGGGCGTGGTGGCCTTGGTCTCACCGACCTTGGCGATCTCGATGCCCTGACGGTGATGTTGCACCATCATCTGGACGAACATCACGTCCTCGGCGTTGACCGGGTCGGCGGCCTGCACGCCCTGGCCGCAGGCGGCGATCAGTGACAACGCGAGGGCCGCGATGAGGGCCTTCAGCTGGTTGGGGGGCTTCATGCCGAACCAGCGTGACATGTGACGGTTGGCGGCGTCGAGGGTGGCGTCCAACCTTAAATTTCCTTATCGTGCATTTAAGGGTCCACTTTCGATCAGTACGGATACTTTTCACACAGCTCTGCGCAAACCCCCGCGGAAGGACCTTCCGATGCGCCTGGCCGTACGTATCGCAGCAGCCACGACCCTGGTACTGGGCACCGTCGCGGCACTGCAGACCCCCTCCTATGCCGGGGACACCCCCGGCACGTACACGAACTACTCCTTCTCCGGCTCGCCGGGCTTCTCCGGCGTCGACTACACGATCACCCCGGAACTGGATCCGGGCTTCGGCTCCAACGTGTTCTGGAGCAACCAGTTCGGCTTCACGCAGGGCAACGGCGCCTACACCGGCCTGCAGAGCAACGGCGGCAGCGAACGGCTGTTCCTGTTCTCGGTCTGGGACGCCACCGAGGCCAAGGCAGGCACGTCCGGCAGCTACTGCCTGGACTTCGGCGGCGAAGGCGTCGGCAAGAGCTGCCGGATGCGCCACAACTGGACCGCCGGGCACACCTACCGATTCCGGGTCGCGCACGAGGGCGAGCGCTGGTTCGGTGTCACGGTCACCGACCTGAGCGGCGGCGGGTCGTTCAAGCTCGGCAGCATCCGCGCCGGCTCCGACCGGCTCTCCCCGAACGGCATGGTCAACTGGGCCGAGTACTTCGAGTGGTCCAACCCGGACTCCTCGTGCCACGACCAGCCGTACAGCCGGGCCAGGTTCGGCCTGCCGGTCGGCGACGGCGGCGTGCGGGCGGCCATCAGCGGGACGTCGGTCAGCAGCGGCTGCGCGGCCTTCTCCACGGTGACCCGGGTCAGCGGCGGCAGCGTGCAGACCAACGGGATCGGCAACTCGGTACGCGGGACGATCAAGGGGCTCGGCGGCAAGTGCGTGGTCCCGTCCGCGGGCCGGGCCGTGCTCGGGACGTGCGCCGAGACCAGGGACACCACCTGGGTGCTGGCCAGGGACGACACGATACGCATGGCCTACGGCCGCTGCCTGACCGCAAGCGGCACCGGCGACCTGGCCAAGGTCGCGGTGAGCGATTGCACCGGCGCCGCCGCCCAGAAGTGGACCGTCGACGCAGGACGCCTGCGCAACACCGCCGCGGGCCGGTGCCTGGACGTGGCGGACAGCAACGCGAGCGACGGCGTCCAGCTCATCGTGTACGGCTGCCACGGCGGGGCGAACCAGCGGTGGACGGTTCCGGCCAAGCCGTGACCGCCGGCGCGGCTGGCGGGCCGCTGTCTCGTCCACCTGGACTCCTTGGGGGGGAGGAGCAGGAAATTAAAAGGAAACCTTCCTAAGAGTTATCGATTTCGGACCGGCGCGCAAGAGCCCGCCGGAGGTCGTCCGGCGGGCTCGGGGTACTTCATCGGCGACTCCGGGGTACTTCAGCTCGCCGGCCAGACCTTCGAGCGGTTCGCCGCGTCGTACGTCACGATCGACCGCAGCCGCTCCGCCGAGCCCGCCCGCATCGAGAACCACCGCTCCTTGAGCCCCGCCACCTGAACCAGCTTCGGCTTCCTGATCTCCTTCCGCCACACGAAGGCGATGCCCCGGACGTCCGAGGTGACGTGCCCGACGATCACCCGGCCGTCGGTCAGCCGCCTCGGCAGGCTGTAGGAGGAATATCCCAGGTCACTGGCGCCGGGCTGCTCCAGTGCGCTCGCCACGATCTCGCGCTTGCCGTCGGACGCCCGGGTGGCCACGACGGCGAACCAGACATCACCGACCTTCACCGGGTCGGCGCTGCGCTCGTCCCACACGCCGTGCTTCTTCATCCTGGCGCGCTGCTCGCGGATCTCGCTCTCATCACGCGGCGCGCCCCAGACCTCGACCGACACGCGGACCGTCGCCTTGCCGTTCGGGACCTCGGCGAGCTGCGTGACCTGCGGCGCGTACACGTGCCGCGCCTCAGGCGACGGATCCGCCTGCCCCGTGCCCTGATCCGTGGCCTCCCCCGTAGCCTGCCCCGGGACCTGGGCCGTGCCCTGAGCAGGGGCCTGGGCCGTGCCCTGTGCCGGCGCTTGCCCGGACATTTGTGCCGGGCCACGCACCTGAACTTGCGCCTGGTCTTGTGCTGGGAGCGCGATCTGGGTCTGCTCCTGCCGCGCCGGCAGCACGGTCGTCACGAGCGTCCCCGCGACCCCCGCCGCGGCCAGCGCCGCCACCGTCCCCGCCGCCCAGCGACGCGCCTTGCGCCGCCTGCCGCCCCGCACGACCGCCTGGTACGGCGCCATGCCCGGATCGACCTGCTCGGCCACCTCACGCAGCAACAACGCCACGCCCCGGTCCGCCATGTCCGCTTCGCCGCCCTGGCCCGTCATTTCCGCCCTCCGCTCATCACCGTCTCCGCCAGTTCAGGAATGGCCCGCAACTTCGCGATGCCCTTGGCCGCGTTGCTCTTCACCGCGCCGACCGAGCAGCCCATCGCCGCGGCCGTCTGGGTCTCGGTCAGGTCCTCCCAGTACCGCAGCACCACCGCCTCCCGCTGCCGCGCCGGAAGCCGGGCGAGCGCCCGCAGCAGCACCGACCTGTCCTCCGCCTGCGCCATCCGGTCCCCGCGTTCCGGCTGGTCCCAGGCCTGGACGTCGTCCCGCGCCGACAGGTACTCCTTCAGCCGCCGACGATGACGCCGCGCGTGGGCGTTGACGAGGATGCGCCGCACGTACGCGTCCGGATCCCCCACCACGCGCACCTTGCGCCAGGCCACGTACGCCCGCTCCAGCGACGACTGAACGAGGTCCTCGGCGGCGTGCCGCTCACCCGTCAGCAGGTACGCCGTACGCAAGAGCCGCGGCCAGCGGCTCATCACAAACCCGTGGAACTCCTCGTCCAGGGCCTGCTCGCGGTCCCCCATGGAACACCTCCTCGGCTCCTAGAGTCCACGAGCACCCCGAACCGTTGCCGCCCACCCGCCGCCCAGCGATCACACGCGGGCCGTGGACCCGGCCGTCCAGGTCCCACGCGCCGGCGTGCGCGGCCTGCGTGCCGCCGCGATGCCCAGCACCGCGCCCGTCATCGCGACCACCGCCGCGGCCAGGATGGCGACCGCCGCCAGCGTCGGCGCGTCGGGGCTCACCAGCGCCTGCCCTCGCTGCGCCTGCCACAGCAGCACCGCGCCCAGCCCGCCGTAGCCCAGCGCGGCGACGCACACCAGCACGGTACGCACGCCGTCCCCGGCCAGCAGCGCGAACCGCCGCGACAGCAGCCGCAGGCCCATCGCCACCAGCGGGATCACCTGCATGGCGTGCAACCCGAAGAAGTGCGCGACCCGCAGATCGCCCGCGCCGGTCTCCCACCCGGTCACAGCCATCCGGGCGCCGCCGTCCCGCCCGCCGACGCTGTGCGCGCCGATCGTGGCCAGATCGAACCCGCCGGCCAGTTGTTGCGCCTGGTCGGGCGTGGGAGCGGTCATCAGGTACCCGACGGACATACCGGCCAGGGAGATGACCAGCCCGAGCGGAATCGCCCAGCCCATCGCCCGGTCCACCCGCCGCTGCCACACCAGGAAGACACCCAGCGCGAACGTCATCAGCCAGCCCAGGTACGCCGCCCCGCCCATGACCATGAACATGGTCTCGTCCAGCGCGGTGGCGAAGTTGAAGTGGCTGCGCACGCCGCGCGCCGCCTGGACGGTGATGACCGAGATCTCCGGCACGACGAACCCCGCCACGATCACCGTGCCCAGCCACCAGGACGTCCGCCGCCACCGCCGGACCTGGCCGATCATCCAGGCCAGGGTGATCGCGTACAGCCCGAACGAGACGGCGAACTTGAACGGCTTGAGCCACACCCCCTCGCCCATCACGGTCCGCCCGTCCGCCAGCAGCCCGAACCCGCTCACCACGGCCAGCACCGCCATGGCGGCGGCACACAGACTCAGCGGACCGTGCCAGGACGAAACGGCCTGCCAACGCCCCCTGACGGACGACGGATCGATCATGACGACTCCTTCGCTCTCGACTGATCATCAGCCTGCCGAGCAGCGAAGACGCGAACCAGAGAGGTGATCACCAGCCGCCCATGACCTCGTCACGAACCGGACATCAGGGCGGCTGAGAGAGGTGATCAGGCCGGCGTGGCGGGGTACAGGATCGTGCCGTTCCAGACGCTGGCCGCCGCGTCGTACACCGCGGCCGTCTCCCCGTCGAAGTACGGCGAGATGCCCGTGTCGAAGAGCAGGTCACCCTCGGTGTCGGCGACGCTGATGGTGACGCCGTTCAGGTACCCGACGCGGAGGCCGTCGTGGGAGGACTTCAGCCAGGACGAGCCGAGCGCCCCCGCACCGGTGAACGCACCGGAACTCATCGGAATTCACCGGAAACCGCCAAGCTGATCATCGGCGGTGTCAGGTCGCGCGCGAACCCGCGAAGGCCCTCCGCGCTCACTCGCGAAGGGCCTTCCACCACCAGGCAGATCGCCTTCGACCCTCAGGCAGATCAGTCGTCGCTCATGAGGTGACCGCGGTTCCTGCGCCTGACGTACAGGCGGTTGCCCTCGGGTCCGGTCCATTCCAGCCGGACGATCCCCGGCACCGCCGACTCACCGATGCGTGACGGGTCGGACCAGTGGCCGAAGTTCGGGTTGCGGAAGAACGTCGCCCACAGGTGGCCGCTGCGGTCCCGGAAGATGTTGTTGTGCCCGGCGCCGACGCCCGCCGTCCACCGCTGCGAGTACGGCCCCTCGAAGTGGTCGGCGACGGCGATGACCGCGTCGTACTGGTACTGCACCCGGCCTGGGCCAGGCGGGTCGTAGGCGTACCTGGTGCTCCCGTCGGGATTGGCCGACGACCGGTTCCACGCGGCGTGCAGCATGAAGTACTTGCCTTCGTGCTTGAACACGTACGCGCCTTCGAGGTACGGCTCAGGCGCGTAGGGCGTCTGCTGGAACGACGGAAGGTTCGTGACCGGGACGATGTCCTCCATGTCGTCCCTGAACTTCGCGTACAGGTTGTTGTGCAGCACGAGCCAGGCGTCGTCGCCCTCGGTGTAGAGGCCGCCGTCGATGTGGTGGTAGGCGCCGGGCTTGATGAACTTCGGCCCCCCGATGAACGGGTCACCGAACGGCTTGCCGAGGTTGCCCTCGACCAGCCGGTACGGCCCCTCCACCCCGCCCTCGCTCACCAGCATGAACGAGCCGACCTTCTGGGAATGGTCGCCCATGCACGCCACGATGTACCAGGTGCCGCGGAAGTAGTGCAGCTCGGGCGCCCAGGCCTGGCCGCGCTTGCCGAACTGGTCGTCGTGCCAGTACTCCTGCCAGGGCGCGACGACCGTGCGTCCAGGACGGTTCTCCCCGACGAACTCCGGCGACCAGACCTTCCCCTTCTCCGCACCGGGCCGGATACCGGTCGTGTCGGCCAGCCGCCACGGACCACGCAGCGACGGCGCGGTCCACACGAAGATGCCGTCGTTCCACGGACCGGCCGCTTGGAGCCCGGGCACCCGGGTGGTGCCGGTGGCGACGTAGATCGGCCGGCCATCGACGACGAAGCAGTTGACGTAGGTGTCCCGCATCCAGACCCGGCCGAGTTCCTCGTCCCTCGGGCGGAGTTCGAGCGGGAGAATGAACGAGTTGTCGTCGCGCGGCCACAGGTCGAGCCGGGTGTCGGCGAGGCCGTAGGGCGCGGCGTCGGGCCAGTTCGCCGGGTACCGCCGCCCCGCCACCGCAGCCCCCTGGGCCCCCTGGGCCGCCTGGGCGGCCTGGGCCGGGGTGGTCGCGGCCAGCGCCAGGGAGCCGGCGACCCCGGCCAGCAACGACCGCCGGTTGAGGTGCAACCCGTTCTCGGAACCGGTCATCAGTCACGTCCTCCTTCATTCAGAACGCAAGTGCGTCTGCCTGGGAGGTGAACGTTAATGAGAACCATTTCATCGGTGAATATTCGACAGAAAGGTCCTCGAAACCCGCACTCAGACCAAGGCCGGCCCACCGTAGAGGACGGAACACCGTATGAGACCCCGCACATCGAAATCACCCGCAGCCCCGCTCACCAAGCCGGAACCCACCACCCCTGATAC
>NZ_JABCPZ010000118.1 GCF_013283785.1 Nonomuraea antri | reverse complement strand
AAACGCCCAGCTCAAGAGCTGGCGCATTCTCCGCAAGCTCCGCTGCTGCCCGCACAAGGCAGGCCAGCTATGCAAGGCGATCGCCGTCCTGCAGAACTACGAGCTCACCCACGGATGAAAAGGCCTCCTTGTATCCGTCATCGTATGGGTCTGACCTGACTTCAGCATGTCTGTAGGCCTCGACATGTCCGACATGGACAGAACTATAGTCAGGAGGACGGAGTTGGGGAATTTGGAGAGATGGCACTACGACAGAAGCTAGGAGCGCGATCGAGCCAAACGTTGTCACATTGCTACTGTTCATTTCTCTCCTCTGCTCGACCGGATTCGAACTGATGAGATCAACGAGGATCGCAACCAGAAGATCCAGCTATCTTGTCGGTCGTGATCAACTCGAAAATTCCAAGGACTGAGCGGCTGTAACGTCTTCTTGAATCTTTCATTTTCTCCTCTGTGTGACGAATCCTCCTCTCCTGAAAGATGTCCGTGAACCGCTAGCGAGGGGTGCAGAATTTCTGCATGCCCTCGGCGAATCCCCTGTAGTAGCCGTCCCTGTACCCGTAGAAGTAGCCTTGACTGTAGGCGTTGCCCTCCTCCACCGCGGGCCACGGCTTGTTGCTGCCGGCACAGTGTTCCCGAGTTTGTGTCAGGGCAGCTGAATACCCGTCCGCCCCCCCTTTCTCGTATCCCTTCTGGTACGGAGACGGTGGTTCTATCGTGATGGGCGGACGGACAACCTGCGTCCTCGGGCTTTCGATGACTGACGCCTCAACGGCAAACGGCGCCACCGTGATTCCGGCGAGGAGTGCCGAGCCGAAAATGATGAACTTCCCAGTGTAACGCATAGTTCCCCACCTACCTCTAGAAGATTGATCGTGAGGTTGGATAGACGCAGCCCTCCTGGCGGGACGCGTCTCCTGCCACTCGCTCAGACGCATCCATTCCGCGGATTCCGGACGGCGCACACAGATGCGCTTATCTGCCAGCTTAATGCACCGTTCTGGGAAGAACGCAATGCCCCGATTTCAAAGGTTTCTTTGATGCTTTACATGATGAGATGGTCTTTTGTCTATGAACTTGGCGTGAGGCCTGCCGCTCTGGCGGATTCTTGACCATTAGTACTCCAGCCGCACTTATTGATCTTTGAGTTGTTGTCGCTGGTAGTGACTCTGCCGGGCGCGGGCTTGGTGGCGTCTTCGCCAGCGTGACCAGTGCAGGATGTGCCCTTCGTCGATGAGGGGACGGGTCAGCAGGGCGAAGAGGCGGCGGATCTCGTTGGCTGAGATCGCGATGAGCTGGCCGGTGCCAACCGGTTGGACGAACTCGGCGGCCAGGGCGGCGCGGGTGACGGCGAGGAAGGCCAGGGCGAGCATGGCCAGGGTGACATAGCGGTACCAGGCGGGATAGAGCCGGACCTGGTAGTGGTCTAATGCGGCTTCGTTCTTGCCGGTCTGGAAGCATTCCTCGATCGTCCAGCGGGCTCCGGCTACCTCGACCAGCCGCTGCAACGGCACGGGGCGCGGGGAGTAGCACAGGTAGAAGGCCAGCTCGGAGGGGTTGCTGAGAGAGCGGCGGATGAGCAGGCGGTGCGCTGAACCGGCGGTGGCAATCAGTGCCCAGGCATAGCGGCGTTCGCCCTTGGCGCCCGCGCCGCCAGGACAGGGCCTGCCATCCGCTCTTGGGCACCTTACCGGCCATGACATCGGCACGGATCTTGCCGGCAGCGGTGGTGATCTGGTGGGAGCGGGAGACCGCGAGCACGTAGCCGATCCGGTGTTCTTCCAGGTGGCGGCGTAGCGGCCCGTTGTCGCCGTAGGCCTCATCGGCGGTTACCCAGCCGAACGGCACCCCTGCGGCCACCGCCCGTTCGATCATGGCCTGCAGGAGCTGAGGCTTGGTCGCGAAGCCGACCTGTTCGGGGACCTGGGCGGCCACGCAGCGCTCGGGCTGGAGCATCCAGGAGTCCCGTGGCAGGTAGAGCTCCCGGTCCAGCACCGCCCTGCCGCGGCTGGAGGCGTAGCCGAGAAACACCCCGATCTGGCAGTTGGCGACCTTGCCCAACGTGCCGGTGTATTGCCGCTGCACTCCCGCCGAGCAGGTGCCCTGCTTGGCGAAGCCGGTGTCGTCACCGACCAGCACGCCATCGCTGTCGCCCAGGTGTCGCATCAGGTAGGCGCGGATGTCATCGCGCACACCATCGACGTCCCACTTGGCGGCGTTGAACAGCCGCTGCATGCCATCGGGCGTGGTCTCGCCGGCGTACTCGGCCAGTGACCAGCCGTTCTTGCGCTCCAGCCCGGACAGCAGGCCCTCCAGGCAGGCACGCGCCCGCCGCCGCATCTCCGGCCGCTTGAAACGTCCCTCTACCTCTGCGAACGCGGCATCCAGATCGGTCTGCAGACGAGCTGTGCTGAGATGTTCTACCCTGGCCAACGCGGCCACCGCATGATCTTCAGTTCCATCACACCTGAATGATCACAGCGGTGGCCGTCTGCCTTTCGGCCGACTACGTCCTAGACGTCCTAGACGAGCACAAGCCCAAGATCCCGATGTGCGGCTGGAGTACTAGGACAGCCGTGCACGGGACTTCGAAGAGTAATAAACGCATTTCGGGACTGACTATCGTTCCTGCCGAAACGCGATCACCGGGCACACCTGCACGACCGTCGCGTAAACGTGGCCCCGCAACCGCAACTGCAGACTTCTTGCAGCCGTCCTGCACGCCCCACATGCGATCTTGCCGATGGAGGCGCGCGCATGTGTGCTCCAGCGCCCGATCAAGCACACTGACTGCCCCACCTGTCGGAACGCTCAGGAGCAACAGGAGGAATTGGACGATGCGCAGAACACTCGCGATTCTCACCGCCGTGCTGACGCTGTTAACGGGCATGTTGTCGGCGGGCCCGGCGTTCGCCGACGATACACCGATCACGTCGATGGAAGAGCTTCTGGCGAGGGCGCAGCAAGGCAGCAGGTCTCCGGACAACGCGAGCAGCGTCGAGGAGGCGGCGGCGACCTACTGCGACGACGTGAATCTGAGGTCCCGGGTGACCGGGAAATGGGTCTCGGTTCGCCTCAACGACAACAACCGTCTGTACGCGACCGGCGAGAAGCGGGGATCGTGGGAAAGGTTCAGGTTCTGCTATGACGCCCGCGGCGAGCGGGACTCCCTTTGGTCTTATGCGGCAAGCCGCTACGTCTCCAACCGGATGAACAACGGCAACCTCATCCAGGCATACTCGCCCTCCTACAACAGCTGGGAGCAGTTCGACGTGTTCCCGCATGACAACGGGTACTGGTGCATCTACTCCATTGAGAACACCGGGTTCGTGTCCACCAGAGACAACGAGGGTGACGTTCTGCGTGCCAACCGGTACTTCTGCAACAGTTGGGAGGAGTATCAGATCTACTACGCTTCGTAGCCCTCGGCCGGGTCCACGAGCTCGGTTAACGCCACCCATATGAGGTAACTTCAGACCAACTCCTGCGAAACATCAAACTCTGTTGGGATCTTCTCTCGCACGACCTCCCAGACGGGGTCGCGTTTAACCGATTCGAGCCACTCACCGAACGGCACCCCGCTCTCGGGGAACCACCAGGAATTGTGATCCCCGAGCGATCGCAGGTCGGTATCGACCGGATATCTGTATTCCAGTTGAACCTGCGAGTACCCTTCATGCTCTTCCTCGGCGTCAACGAGTTCCAGCTGTCGAACGAAGCCCACCGTGAACGTCGGGTCGTTGAACCAGTTCGCTTCGCCGTACTGAAAGAGGAACCCGTCGGCTTCGATTTCTGCTGGAACATCGAATTCGACTCGCTCGAAGCTGCGGATGACCGCCATCAGTTCACCGACGGAAGGAATCCCTCGACTCGATTCCAGCTGCTCAACCAGGCCTTGCGCCACGCTTAGCGCAGAATCGATCGGTCGCCTCATCGTTTGTTCCCTTCACTCCACACGGAGATCCCCGACGCATGTGGCGCGGCGGCGCATGCTCCGCCGGTACGCGAAGCGCCGTCCACAGACATTGCCATCAGCTGCAGCCCGCCACCATCCATGAAGCCCCGCCAGGTACCACCTGGCGGGGCTTCCAATTCGTGCGAGCATACCGCCGGGCAGGGCTCAACAGTCGGGCCAGATCATGGAACTCGACGACGAGGCATGATCATCACGCTACCGATAGAACATTCATCGAAGTTTTGGCGAATGTTCCGTGATGTTACGGCCGTTTACCGCTCGGAGGTCCATAGTTGGCGGTCAGGGTTGCGGCATACTCGTCCGGAACGACCCGACCCGCAAACGTCAGCGGAAGATACGACTCCAGTGCGCCTGATACATCCAGGAAAGGCCCGAACTGGGCGCTCCATTCATTCCGCGCAGCCATGTTCGGAAAACCCTGGAAAACTGCAATCTCGGGATCCCTTTCGCCCCAGCATCCCCATCTTCCGGACGGCCCGGTCACAGCGATGACGTTCGCCGAGATCGCGATCGATCCCATAATGTCGCCGTCCGGCTCGTGACCGATCGCCGCCCAGTAGTCGTCCCCGTCGGCCTCTACGGACAACGACATCGCCGGGTACATCCGATAATCCGGAAGGTAGAACGCATCGCAGTCCGGCTCAAGAACCAGCAGCTCGACGTGCCCGTCACCATGCCACCGAGCCATCGCGCAGAGCGCTGGCCAGAATTCCGGAGTGAGGACGGCGTCGAACTCACAGAAAAGTGCGTCCCCCGCATCTTCTTTGAAGACCTGGCCGGGCAACCTCGCATCGAGTGCGAAGGTGGCTTCACTGCGGGAGCGAACATCCAGATAGTCATCGCGGTGGATCGCGATCGCACCAGTTGGTGCCATTTAGTCCTCACCCGGCCTGATCTTGATGTCAGCCTTCTTGGATCCTGGCTTATAGTAGTATGCCGCCCACTCTTCGTGACTGCTGGCCTTCCCCCGTAGGAAATACCCAGCCCGATTCGAGGTCGGATCCAGAGCGAACCACCGATCTGAATGCACGCCGACGAGACCGGCTCGGTAGCCTTCTCCGTTAGTACTCAAAAGCGGCTTGACCTGCATGGATGGAATCTCGGCAGGCACTATGACTTCAACCGGGATCATCGTTCGCGACAACGACTACCGCAAAGGCCGCCATTGCGACCGCCCCCGCCTCACCTGATTCACGGCCATGGGGGCTACGTCACGTCGATCTGCCCTGCTTTGGTCCCAAATTGGTCCCTGAAGAGACGCGGAGAGGCCGCCCTCGATTTCTCGAGAACAGCCTCTGACCTGCGACTTACAACCGTCGGGACGACAGGATTTGAACCTGCGACCCCTTGACCCCCAGTCAAGTGCGCTACCAAGCTGCGCTACGTCCCGGTCGTGTCTTTCGCTCCCTGCGGGGCGAGACGTCATAACCTTAGCGCACATCGGAGGCACTCGCGTACTCGGCGAACGAGCGGCGAGAGGGAGTGGAGGTAGCGGGTGGGGCGCAGGCCGACCGTGGATCGGGCGGAGCTGGCGAGGCTGGTGGCCGAGGGTATGAGCGTGCAGCGGCTGGCGGCGCACTTCGGCGTGAGCGAGTCGGGGATCTTGCAGGCGAAGCGGGCCGCAGGCCTGGCCAAGCCGATGCTCGATCATGGCTGGGCCGTGCCGTGGAAGCTCGACCGGGTGCACGCGCAGTCCGGGCCCGCGACGAACCTGCGTAACCTGTCGGCCGCGGCGCAGGGGAAGCCGCCGGCGTCCGAGCGGTTGAACACGGCGCTGCGCTGGGCGCAGCGGCTGGTCGACGCCGGGCTGGACGTGCGCTACACCCCCGGTGAGGGGTTCAGCGAGGTCCCTGCTCCCCCTGACGGCTCACATGTCGCAGCGGTTCTCGACACGGCCAGGAAGGCGCTCGAAGGTCGCTGATCGGCGAGTTTCGAAGGGGCTCTTCGCGGGCAGTCGGCGGTCTCGACACAGAGACCGGAGGCGAACAACATGACCACCTGGATATGGGTGGCCGTCGTCGTGGTCGCGGTGGTGGCGGTCGCCGCAGTGGGATATCTCGTGCTGCAACAGCAGCGCCGCAGCCACCTCCGCACACGTTTCGGCCCCGAGTACGAACGTACCGTGTCCGAGCACGAGAGCAGGCGCGACGCCGAGCGCGACCTGATCGCTCGCGAGCAGCGTCATTCCGAGCTCGACATCAAGCCCTTGCCCGAGGAGTCGCGGGAGGCGTACGCCAACCGGTGGACCGAGGTGCAGGAGCGTTTCGTGGACGCGCCGGGATTCGCGGTGACCGAGGCCGACCAACTGGTCGCGGCGGTCATGGCGGAGCGCGGCTACCCGACCGAGGACTTCGAGCAGCGCCTGGCCGACCTGTCGGTCGGGCACGCGTCAACCCTCGACCACTACCGGACGGCCCATGAGATCAGCGGACGCGCCGCCAGGAAGGAAGCCTCGACCGAGGAGCTCCGCCAGGCGATGGTGCACTACCGCGCGCTGTTCGAGGAACTGCTTCAAGAGACCACGCGAGGACGGTGAAACGATATGCAGGGCGACGAGCTGAAAGTGCCGTCGCAACGGGCGGACCAGACCGGCAACGACGACCCCCACCGGGACCCGTCGCATCGGGATCCTGACCGCTCCGACGACGAGACCGATGGCACCAGTACTGGTACTGGTGCCGGCATTGGCACGGGCGCCGCTGACCCCAGCGGCCGTGCCGATCCCATCGACGGCACTGGGGACGAGGCCGGTGATTCTGGGAGGTCGCATGGCGATCCCTACGCGGCCGCGCGCCGCGTCGACCCCGACGCGGACGATGATCTCCGTGCGGACGACGACCCCATGGTGCGCGACGACTCCACGGCGCGAGATTCCTCCACGGTGCGCGAGGACACCCTGGTGCACGCGGGCGACCCTGCGCTGCGCGATGACCCCCATGGCGTCGACTCCACCACGGCGGACGACCCCGACTCTCCCTACCGCGACCCCTACGCGCGAACCGACGCGGACATGCAGGCCGACCCGCTGGCCGACCCCCGGTCGGCGGACGTGCCCGACCCGCTCCACACTCCTGCCGTAGCCGGCGAGGGCGGCCCGGCGCACGCCGCGCCCCGGGATCTGGTGCTGTTCGACCAGGATCCGGCCCAGGTGCAGGCGCGCTGGCGGGACGTGCAGGCCTCGTTCGTGGACGACCCCGGCGAGGCGGTCACCCGCGCGGACGCCCTGGTGGGCGAGGTGGTGGAGGCCATCACCAGCACGTTGACCACGCGGACGAACGCCTTGCGCGACGGCTGGAAGGGCAGCGAGCAGGCGGACACCGAGCAGCTCAGGCTGGCGCTCCGCGACTACCGGAACGTGCTGGAGCGCCTGCTCGCGCTCTCGGCCGCGGAATCGAGCGAATCACGCGGCCACCGGGAGTCCGGCGGTTACCCGGAGCCCGGCGACTACCGGGATTCCAGCGGCTACCGGGACTCGGTCGGGGCGGGATACACGGCAAAGGGAAACGAGGTGACGTGACATGCTCGCGATAGTCGCAGCGATCATCTTCGGGCTGGGATTCCTGCTCGACCTGGTCGGTACGCGGATCCCCGGCGGGATCACCGGCATGACGCTGGTGCTGCTCGGCCTGTGCCTGCTGGCCCTCCACCAGGCTGGGGTGGGCACGGCCGGCATCAGGTCCGGTTACAACAACTGGCGCGGCCGCACCCGCGCGCGCCGCTGACCGATTCCGCACCCCGCTCGTGGCCGGTCGACCGTTCGTGGCTGATCGATCAGTCGTGGTCGGCCGACCGGTCGTGGCCGATCGACCGGTCATGGCCGGCCGACCAAGTCATGGCTGGTCGACGCGCTGATGGCTGGTCGACCTCGGTGGCCGACTCTGATCGTTCGGCCGCCGGGGTCGACGGGCGCCCGACGGTGAACACGTCACGGGTGCCCGACGGCGAACGCGTCACGGCCGGCATCGGGGCCTGGTTGCGCGCCGCGTGCCGCGCGTTGGGCATGCGGGAACACCCCGGGAAGGGGCAGGCCGGGCACGGTGGCGAACGCTTCGGGGTCACGCCCCGCGGCATCCCCGGCGCACGGTCACCCCGACCGGTGCTGCTGCCCCTTCCGTGAGTCGGCTGTCGGTCACACGACCGGTGCCGCCGCCTCCTCCGTGAGTCGGCCGTTGGTCACACGGCCGGTGCCGCCGCTCCCTCCGTGAGCCGGCCGTCGGTCATGGTCAGGACGGTGTCCACCATCGCCAGCGCGGCCAGATCGTGCGTCACCATGACGGTGGCCAGGTCGTTGTTCCTGGTGAGGTCGGCCAGCAGGGACACGATCTGCTCGCCCCGGTGGTGGTCGAGTGCGCTGGTGGGCTCGTCCACCAGCAGGATCTCGGGGGAGTTCATCAGCGCGCGGGCGATGTTGACCCGCTGGCGCTCGCCCCCGGACAGCTGGTGCGGGCGCTTGTGCTCCTGGCCGGCCAGGCCGACGGCGAGCAGCAGTTCCCCGGCCCGCTGGTTCGCGGCCCGGACGGACTGACCGGCCAGGTGGGCCATCACCAGGAGCTGGTCGAGCGCGGTCAGTGAGGGCAGCAGGTTCGGCTGCTGGAACACGATTCCGATGTGGTCGCGGCGGACCCTGGTGCGTTCGGCCTGGCCAGCGCGGGAGACGTCCCGTCCGGCGATGGTGACCGAGCCCGAGGCGGGTGCGATGAGGGTGGCGGCGACGGCGAGCAGGCTCGACTTGCCTGAGCCGGAGGGGCCGACGACGGCGGTGAACTCGCCCGCCGCGACGGACAGGCTGACGTGGTCGAGCGCGGTCAGGGTGCGCTCCCCGTCGGGGTAGGTGAGAACGACGTCGGTGAGCTGAAGTGTCCTCGGGACGTCGGTGAGTTGAAGTGTCCTTGGGGCGTCGGTGAAGTCGAGTGTCATCGGGAGGCTCCGAGCGCGATCAGCGGGTCGACAGAGGTGATCTTGCGGATGGCCAGCGCGGCACCGGCGGCACCGAGCAGGATCATCACGGCCACCGGCACCACGGTCGTGGTCACCGACAGCACGAACGGGACGGCGTCTCCGGCGAGCGCGCCGAGCGCCACCCCGACCGCTCCGCCGAGGCCCGCGCCGAGCAGCAGCACGACGACGGCCTGGGCGAGCGCGTCACGCAGCAGGTAGCCGGAGCTCGCGCCGAGCGCCTTGAGCACGGCGACGTCGCCGCGCCGCTGGATCGTCCAGACGGTGAAGAACGCGCCGATGACCAGGGCGGAGATCGCGAACAGGAAGCCGCGCATGAGCTGCAGCGAACCGTTCTCCGACGAGAAGGAGCCGATCGCGGCCGGTGCGTCGGACAGGGCCACGGTGCTCGTGCCGAGCCGGACGTCGGCGGCGGCGAGGTCGGGCGAGCCCTGCGTCCGCACGACGAGCACGGTCGCGACGGCAGCCGAGGCGGCGTCGAGGGCCGCGCCGGTGTCGGGGGTTGCGGCGGTCTCGGGGGAGGCGGTGGTGTCGGGGGTTGCGGCGGTCTCGGAGGTTGCGGTGGTGTCGAGGGTCGCGCCGGTGTTGGGGGAGGTCGCGGGGTTGGCGCCGCCCGGTCCGCTCATCCGCGCCCAGTCACCGATGCTGATCCAGGCGACCGGCGCGTGGCTGTAGAACGCCTCACCGCCGATCCCGGCCACGACGAAACCCAGGCCGGCGATCCGCACGGAATCACCCGTCCGCAACGCCGTCTCCGCCGCGAGCGCGGACGACAGCACCACCTTGCCCGTCTCGACGGGCGGCCGGCCCTGGGCGAGACCGCCGTCCGGCTGGACGCCGAAGAGCGCGACCCCCGCGCTCCGATCGTCACCGAAGGCGAGTCTCGACATCGACACGCCCAGCCTCTCCACGGTGACGCCCGGCACCTGCTGCCAGTCCTTCCAGGTCCGGCCGGTGATGCGGCTGTCGGCGAAGGCCGGTTCGGCGCCGCTGTCGAAGACGATGTGGTCGGCGGGCAGGTCCCGGACGGCCGAGACGTTCTCCTGGGCCAGCCCGGCGGTCAGCCCGGACAACATGGTCACCAGGAGGGTGATGAGGAAGACGACGGCGCCCATCAGGGCGAACCGTCCCTTCGCGAAGCGCAGGTCTCTGAGCGCCACGAACACGGCGCGTCCCCCGTTGCTGAGTAGTGGAAAACGGACGGCCTCAGCCTGGGCGACCACGGCGTTCGCGCACATCGTGCACTCGGTCGGCCCGAAATACTTCTTTTGAACGATGCGACGGGGGAGTGCCGTTGCATACGCTGAGTGAGAAATGGCCGACCATCCGTTCCCGCCCGCTCTCCGGCTGCTCCGGTGGGCCATCCACGGCACGTTCGCGATCCTCCTGGTGATCGCGGTGGCCGGCGTCGCCCGGCAGGGACAGGCTCTGCCTGTTCTGGGGGGAATCCTGCTCGGCGTCCTGTACGCGGCCGGGACCGTGATCGAGGGCCGCTCGCCGCACTTCGGCGAGCCGGTCCACCCGAGGCTGGGCTGGCTGCGACCGGTTCACCTGAGGCTGGGGCGGATGCGGCCGATTCACCTGCCGCTGGAGTGGCTGCGGCCGGCCCACCTGCGGCTGTGGCTGGGGCTGATCACGGCCGGGTGGGCGGCGCTCGCCCTGGCCGCGCCGCAGTTCGTCTGGCTGGCCTTCCCGCTCTTCTTCGCCTACCTCCACCTCCTGCCCCTGGCGGTCGCGCTGCCGGGAGTGGCGGTGCTGACCGTGGCGGCGATCCTGGCCGCCGCCTGGCACGCGGGCCACCTGACGGCCGCGCAGGTCGTCGGGCCCACGATCGGCGCCGCCGTGGCCACCCTCATGGCGCTGGTCTACCAGGCGCTGTACGCCGAGAGCGAGGAGCGCCGGCTGCTGATCGACGACCTGATCCGCACCCGCGGCAAACTCGTCGAGGCCGAGAGCGACGCCGCCAGGCTGGCCGAGCGCGAACGCCTGGCCAGGGAGATCCACGACACGCTGGCGCAGGGCATGTCCAGCATCATCCTGCTCCTGCGCGTGGCCCGCCGCGACCTCGCCGAGCGTCCGGAGGAGGCGGAGCGCCGCATCGTCGAGGCGACGGACGCGGCCAAGGAGAACCTGGAGGAAGCGCGCAACTTCGTGCGCGCCCTGGCCCCGCCGGCACTCCAGCACTCCTCACTGATCGCGGCCTTGCGCAGGATCGGCGACTCGGCCGTGGCAGGCACCTCCATCGAGGCGCGGTTCGAGATCTCGGGCACCCCGGTCCCGCTGCCCGCCGACTACGACGCGACGCTGCTGCGCGTCGCCCAGGGCGCGCTGGGCAACGTCAGCCGCCATTCCGGCGCCGAGCACGCCGGGGTCACCCTCACCTACCTGGACGACGTCGTCATGCTGGACGTCTACGACGACGGCCACGGCTTCGACCCGGGCAGGCCCACGGGCCAGGCGAAGGGAACCGGCTACGGCCTGCGCGCCATGCGGGAGCGGGTGACCACGCTCGGCGGCACGCTCACCGTGGAATCGTCCCCGGGGGAGGGCACCGCCGTCGTGGCCACCCTGCCACTTCCGCGAGGGGAGGCGGCGTGATCCGGATCATCCTGGTCGACGATCACCCCGTGGTCCGTTCCGGCCTGCGCGCCATGCTCGCCGGGCAGCCCGACTTCGAGCTGGTCGGCGAGGCCGCCACCGCCGAGTACGGCGTGGAACTGGCCCGCACGCTCGGGCCCGACGTCGTGCTGATGGATCTGCGGCTCGGACCGGGCATGCACGGCAGCGAGGCGACCCGGCGGATCGTCGCCATGAACGGCCCCCGGGTGCTGGTGCTGACCACGTTCGACACCGACGCCGACATCGTGGCCGCCGTCGAGGCGGGCGCGACCGGCTACCTGCTCAAGGACGCCCCGTCCGACGATCTGCACGCGGCCATCCGCGCGGCCGCCACAGGAGCCGGCGCGCTGGCGCCGAGCGTCGCCGCGCGCCTGCTGGGCCGCGTCCGCGCCCCCGACGCCACGCTGAGCCCTCGCGAGCTGGAGGTGCTCGGCCACGTCGCCGCGGGGCTGTCGAACCGGCAGATCAGCAAGGCGCTGTTCCTCAGCGAGACCACGGTCAAGACCCACCTGGTGCACATCTACGCCAAGCTCGGCGTCGATTCCCGCACCTCGGCCGTGGCCGCGGCCTCGCAGAAGGGCCTCATCCGACCTCCATGACGCCGGCCGAGGAGAACCGGCCGCCACGTCAGGGCGGGATCGCCGCGATCGCCGCGCGCAGGCGGTGCAACGCCGGCCCGAGCTCGTCCAGCGGCGGCGTGCCCAGCGCCAGCCGGAGCGCGTGCGGACGCCAGGGGCCGGTGGCGAACGCGTCGGCGGTGGTCACCAGGATCCCCTCCGCCGCGAGCACGGCCGCGACGTGGTCGGGGCGCTGGTGCGGCTCCAGCCCGAGCCACACCAGGTAGGACGTGGGGTGCGCGGTGACGTCCAGGCCGGCCAGGGCGGCCCGGGCCACGTCCTGCCGGGCGGCGGCGTCCGCACGCCTCGACTGCTCCAGCCGGGCGACCGTGCCGTCGGCGAGCCAGCCGGTGGCCAGCGCGGTGACGAGTCCGGGCGCGCCCCAGGCCGCCGTCCGCAGGCTCCTGGTCACGGCACGCAGGTGCGCTCCGGGCACCACGGCGAAGCCGAACCGCAGGCCGGTCGCCACGTTCTTGGACAGTCCGGCCACGTAGCAGGTGCGTTCCTGGGCGAGCGCCCACAGGGGCGGGGGCGGCGCGGGTTCGAGGAACGCGTACGTGCCGTCCTCGACGATCAGGCAGTCGTGGGCGCGGGCGGTGGCGACGAGGCGCGCCCGCCGCTCCCGATCCAGCACCCAGCCGAGCGGGTTGTGCACGGTGGGGATCGTGTAGATCGCGCGGACGGGCCGCGTGCGGCACAGGCGGTCGAGGGCGTCGAGGTCCGGGCCCGCCGGCGTCACGGGGATCGGCGCGAGGTCGAGGCCGTGCGCGGCGGCGAGCAGCGTGATGCCGGGATAGGTGAGCGCGTCGGCGGCCAGGACGTCGCCGGGACGGGTGAGCGCGCGCAGCACGGTGTCGAGCGCCTGCTGGGTCCCGCTGGTCAGCAGGACGTTCGCGGGCGCGGTGTCGATCCCGCGATCCAGCAGGTACGTGGCCACGACGGCCCGGTCGCTCCGGCGTCCGCCGGGCGGGTGCTGGCGCAGCAGCGACTCGACCTCGCCCGACGTCGAGAGCTCGCGCAGCGCCCGGCGCAGCAGGTCGGCCTGACCCGGGGCCAGCGGCTGGTTGAACGACAGGTCGGCCACGCGGGGCACGGGCAGGTCGCGCGAGGGCTCCACCCCGTCGTAGCCGGACCGGTCACGGACGAACGTCCCGCGCCCCGGCTCACCCACGACCAGCCCCATCCCGGCCAGCTCGGCGTAGACGCGGGTGGCGGTGGCCAGCGCGATCCGCCGCCGGCGGGCCAGCTCGCGGTGCGTCGGCAGCCGGGCGCCCGTGGGGATCGTGCCGGCCCGGATCACCGCGGCGAACTCGTCGACGATGGGCTTGTAGGACGGTGGCCGCATGCCGATCCCTCGTTTCAAGGACGATGTATCCAGGACGATTTGTGGATCGTCCTGATTATGGCTCCTAGCCTGGGCGCGTCCACGCCTGAAGCGGAACGGAGTCTGCGGCATGACCGTCCACGTCGACCAGGACGACCACCTCGTCACCATCACCATCGACCGGGAACGCAAGCTCAACGCGCTCGACTACCCGACGCTCGACACGCTGCTCGCCGTGCTCGACCGGCTGGAGGCCGACGAATCCGTCCGGGCGGTCGTGCTGACCGGCGCCGGGCACCGGGCCTTCAGCGCGGGCGCGGACATCCCGTCGCTGGCGCGGAGCATCGCGGACGGGACCGAGTGCGCCCTTCGGGAGATCGTCCGGCGCCGGCAGGGGCTGACCCGGCGGATCGAGGAGTTCCCCAAGCCGGTGATCGTCGCGGTCAACGGCCTCGCCTACGGCGGCGGCTGCGAGATCGTCGAGGCCGCGCCGCTCGCCATCGCCGCCGCGCACGCCACCTTCGCCAAGCCCGAGATCACGCTCGGCTTCCCGCCGCCGTTCGGCGGCTCACAGCGGCTGCCACGCCACGCCGGACGCAAGCGCGGCCTGGAGATGATCCTGACCGGCGACCCCATTCCCGCCGCCAGGGCCGCCGAACTCGGACTCGTGAACCGCGTCGTGCCCGCCGACGAGCTGATGGACGCCGCGCGCGATCTCGCCGCCAGGATCGCCGGGCACGCGCCGACCGCCGTGGCGGCCTGCCTGCGTGCTGTCACGCGCGGCGTCAACCTGCCGATCGACGAGGGACTCGCGGTCGAGGCGGCCTGCTTCGCGGCCACCGTCCCGACGGAGGGGGTGCGGGCCGGGCTGCGCCGGTTCCTCGACCGGCGGGACTGATCACGGAGGGCAGCGCCCGGGGTCCGCGTGGGATGTCACATGCGCCATGATGAGGCGGTGGATTTCGCACCGTATCGCGCCGAGCTGGTGGCGTACTGCTATCGGCTGGCGGGTTCCATCCACGAGGCCGAGGACCTGGCGCAGGAGACGTTGCTGCGGGCGTGGAAGGCCAGGGACCGGTACGACCCCGGCCGCGCGTCGCCGCGCACCTGGCTGTATCGGATCGCGACCAACGTCTGCCTGACCGCGCTGGAGGGCCGGGCGCGGCGGCCGCTGCCGTCCGGGCTGGGCGCGCCGGGCGACGACCCCGGTGCGCCGCTCACGCCGGCCTTCGACGTGGCCTGGTTGCAGCCGTTCCCCGACTCCCGGTTCGAGCTGGACGTACGGGCCGACCTGCGGCTGGCGCTGGTGGCGGCGATGCAGACGCTGCCACCGCGGCAGCGGGCCGTGCTCGTACTGCGCGAGGTGCTGCAGTTCACCGCCGCCGAGGTGGCCGCCCAGCTCGGAACCACCGTCCCGGCCGTCAACAGCGCCCTGCAGCGGGCCCGCGCCGCACTCGCCGGGGCGGGCGAGTCCGTGGACCCCGGCGAGGTCGCCGAGCCGGACGACCCGGAGGTCCGCGAGGTGATCGAACGCTACCTGCGGGCGTTCGCGGCGGCCGACGTCCCCGCGCTCGTGCGGCTGCTCACCGACGACGCCGTCCTGGAGATGCCGCCCGTGCCGCTGTGGTACCGGGGCGCCCGCGACTACGGCCGGTTCATGCGGCGCGTGTTCGAGATGCGCGGCGGCGGCTGGGGCCTGCGGCGCCTCACCGCCAACGGCCAGCCGGCGCTGGCCGCCTACGCCCCCGAGCCCGGCGGCGGGCATCGCCTGCACACGCTCCAGGTCTTCACGGTCACCGGGGGACGGATCGCGCGCAACGTCGTCTTCGCCGATCCCGCCGTCTTCGAGGCGTTCAGCCTGTCCCAGGAGATTATTTTCGACCTGTTCGACGCGTAGCGATGAGTCCGGCCGATGCCGCCGGTACGTACCGGTGAGCATCCACAGAAAGGGACCTTCATCGTGAGCGTCATCGTCATCGAGTTCATCACCCTGGACGGCGTCGTGTCCGACCCGGACGGCTCCGCCGGCACACCCGCCGGGGGATGGGCGTTCCGGCACGGGCCCGAGGCGGTCGCCGGGGACAAGTTCCGGCTCGGCGGCGTCCTGGACGGCGGCGTCCTGCTGCTGGGACGCGGCACCTGGCAGCTGTTCTCGCGGATCTGGCCGGGACGCGACGACCCGTTCTCCGCGCGGATGAACGCCGTGCGGAAACTGGTCGTCTCCCGCACCCTGACCGACACGTCGGCCTGGACGAACTCGCAGGTCATCGACGGTGACCTGATCGACGCCGTCAAGCGCGAGCAGCGGGATGTGATCATCGCGGGCAGCCTGAGCGTCGTGCGCGCCCTGATGGCCGCCGACTTGATCGACGAGTACCGGCTGCTGACCTTCCCCGCCGTCCTCGGCGCCGGCGATCGGCTCTTCCCTGCCGGTGGGCCACCGGCCTACCTGGAGTGCCTGTCGGCCGAAACGGCCGGCGCCGCCGTCCTGACCCGGTACCGGCGGGAGACGCGGGCTCTGCCGGGAGTGTGACCTGTCGCTGCCTGACCTGACCCGTATCTCCCGGTTTACGATCAGGACATGGACGTCGTGCCGTTCCTGTTCGTGTTCACGGGGCTCGCCGCGGCGGTCGTCGGGTTCCTCGGCCTGGCGGAGCGGCTGCCGCGCAACAACCTCGCCGGGGTGCGCACCCGCACCACCATGCGCAGTGACGCGGCGTTCCGCGCCGCCAACAAGGCGGCGGGAGTGCCGACGCTGGCCACGGGCGGCGTCGCCGTGGCCGGGGCGGTCGCGGTGTGGCTCCTGCCGACCGAGGACGGCGCGCTCGCGGCGGTCCTCGTGTCCGTGGCCGGCATGCTGGCGCTCACGATCCTCGGCGGGGTGATGGGCCTTCGTGCCGCCCAGGCCCTGCCCGACCGGAGGCCGAACCCGCCACGGGCCGGCCGGAAGCCGGATCCGCCACGGGCCGGCCGGAGGCCGAGTCCGCCCACGGGGCGTCCATGAAGCACGTCAGGCCCCCACCGCGGCCGCGGCGGGAGCCTGACGTGGGCGATCGGTCAGCCAGGGACGCGGCCGCCTAGTGTGTCGTGTCCCAGGGGCCGGGCTCCGGCTCGGGGGACACCCACCAGCCGTTCCGGCACACCCGGCCCTCCGGGTCGCGGTCGCCCTCGGCGTACTCGCCGCTGCCCTTCGTCTCCCCGTTCGGGCCTGGGAAGTGGCTCGTGTAGTAGTACCTGCAGCCGGTCGCGGCCGCGGGCGTCGCCGAGAGCGCCATGAACGCACCCGACACGCAGAGCGTGGCGAGCACCGCGGGGGCCATCCTGTGCATCGAAGATCGAACTCCTTCTACCGGGGATTCGGTCCGTGTCTGATTACGCGGAGTAATCAGACACATGCAAAGAGTAAGCAAGATGGCCGGCGGGATCGCTGTCCTCCAGGTGATAGCTCTCTCACCCGGAACCCCAGGTCACGGCTAACAGGCGGCGACGAGGACGGTGAGGCCGCCCCACACGATCAGCCAGGCCCCCGTGATCAGGCTGAGCACGGTCATGGACGGCGTGGGGGAGAGCAGCGTCACGATCCCGACGAACGTCGTGAACAGGGCCAGCGTCAACGCGGGCGCGTCACCCGGGCGGCGCGGCACCCCCACCGCGCCCACCAGCTCGATCATCCCGGTCAGGAGCCAGACCAGGCCGAGCACCACCATGAGGGCCTCCACCGTGCGGATCATGGTGTGCAACGCCAGCAGGCCGACGGTCACCAGGAGGCCGCTCAGCAGGACGAACATCAGGCGGACGTCGAAACTGGCGTCGCGCGCCGCGATCGCCTTGGCCAGGTCGAACGCGCCGAGGACGAGGAACAGCACGCCGAACACCGTGAGCACCGGGACGAACCCGTCCTTCGGCCACGCCACGAGCAGCACGCCCATGAGCGTGGTGGCCAGCCCCTTCAGCGCGACGACCCGTTGTCCGCGCGGCCGGTGCGATGCCACGCCCGCCGGTCGGCCGGGGCGGGCGCCCGGTGCGAAAGGCCGCGAGAGCATGGAACTCCTTCCTGGCCGGTGCGTCCGGCGCTGTTCGATTTCGTGAGGTCATGCCGCCCGGGGTCGGTGCCGCCCTGGAGTCAGTGCCGCCCGGGAGTCAGTGCCGCCCGGGGGCAGTGGCACCCGGGGTCAGCGGCGCCGGGCCAGGGCCTTCTGCGCCTCGGAGACGGGGATGATGAGTGCGGCCACGACCGCGCAGCCGAGCCACTGTCCGAGGTCCAGGTCCACGGTCCCCAGCAGCCGGTGGAAGAAGTCGAACCCGGCGGCCAGGACGATGGCCGCCACGGCCACCCCGCAGGAGATGAGGAAGGGCCGGTCGGCCGGGCCGCCGCGGGTGAAGATCGAGCGCGTCTCGTCCCTGACCGTGATCGAGACGAACAGGTTGAACAGCGCGAACGTGGTCAGCCCCATCGTCCTGGCGACCTCCTCGCCGAGCGGCGCGGCCCACGCGATCACGCCGAGCGTGCCGACGCCGACCAGGGTTCCCGCCACGGCCAGCCGGATCATCAGCCGGCGGTCGAGGATCTGCTCGTCGTGCGGACGCGGCCGGCGCCGCATGAGGTCCGGCGCCGCGGCCCCGTACCCGAGCCCGACGGCCAGGGCGATCTGGACGGTGAAGTTCACCCACAGGGTCTGCAGGGGCAGCAGCGGCACCCCGCCGAGGATGTTGAAGATGCTGGCCCCGAGGAACGTGACGACGAAGCCGATCAGCACCCCCATCTGGAACTTGATGTACTTCTTCAGGTTGTCGTAGAGGCCGCGGCCGATCTCGACCGCCCGGACGATCGTGGAGAAGTCGTCGTCGGTGAGGATCATCGCGGCGGCCTCCTTGGAGACCTCGGTGCCGGTGATGCCCATGGCGATGCCGATGTCGGCCCGCTTGAGCGCCGGGGCGTCGTTCACCCCGTCGCCCGTCATCGCCACCACGTGCCCCTTCCTGCGCAGGATGTCGACCAGGCGCACCTTGTGCTCGGGAGCGACCCTGGCGATGACGCCGATGTCGTCGACCTCGTGCAGGGCTCTCTCGTCGTCCATGGCGGCGAACTCGGCGCCGGTGATCGCGCGGCCGGGGATGCCGAGCTGCCTGGCGATGGACTGCGCGGTCACCGCGTGGTCCCCGGTGATCATGCGGACCTCGATGCCGGCCTCGCGGGCCCTGGCGATCGCCGACCTGGCCTGGGGGCGCGGCGGATCGACGATCCCGACCAGCGACAGCAGGACCAGGCCGTCGAGCCGGGCGAGCAGGTCGGCGGCCGGATCGAAGTCGGCGAGCGCGAAGTCCTTGCGCGCGGTGCCCATCACGCGCAGGCCCTGCTCGGCGAGCCGCTGGTTCTCCTGCAGGTAGCGGGCGCGGTACTCCTCGGTGAGCGGCGTCGGCCCGAGCGTGCCGTCGAGCACCGTGTCGGCCCGCGCGAGCAGCTGGTCCGGCGCGCCTTTCACCAGACAGCGGATCACCTGCACGCCGCGTTCGTCGCGCATCCGGTGGAAGGTCGCCATCAGCTTGTACGCCGCGTCGAACGGCACCTCCGCGACCCGCGGGTAGGTCTGCCGCGTGGCACGCACGTCCAGGCCGCCCTTCTCGGCCAGGACGACCAGGGCGCCCTCGGTCGGGTCGCCGACGAGTTCGCCGCCCTCGACCTCGGCGTCCGCGGTCAGCGCCAGCGGCAGCATGAACTGCTCCAGCGGCACGTCCGGCTGCCCGGCGACCCGCTTGATCGCGCCCTCGGCCGAGTAGCCCGTCCCCGAGACGGTGTAGCGGCGGCCGGGCAGCGTCATCTCGACCGCGGTCATCTGGTTCAGCGTCAGGGTGCCGGTCTTGTCGGAGTTGATGGCGCTGGTGCAGCCGAGGGTCTCGGTGGAGCGCAGCCGCTTGACGATGGCGTTGGCCCTGGCCAGCAGCTGGGTGCCGAGCGAGAGGATGGTCGTCACCACGGCCGGCAGCCCGGTGGGGATGGCGGCGACCGCGAAGGCCACCGAGACGGTGAAGACCTCGGCGAAGGTGTTGCCGCGCGCCAGGTTCAGCAACATCGAGATGACCAGCGCGAACCCGGAGATCACCAGGATCTGGGTGGTCAGCCTGGCGAGCTGGCGGGTCAGCGGGGTGTCGGTGTCCTCCGCCGCCTGCAGCATGCCGGAGATGTGCCCGACCTCGGTGTCCATGCCGGTCGCCGTCACCACGAGCTCGGCCGAGCCGCGGGTGACGTTGGTGTTCATGAACGCCATGGTGATCCGGTCGCCGAGCCCGGCCCCGGGCGCGAGCCGGGCGCCCGCGTCCTTGTTCACCGGGGTGCTCTCGCCGGTCAGCGCGGATTCGTCGATCTCCAGGGTCGCGGACCTGAGCAGGCGCCCGTCGGCCGGCACCAGGTCACCGGCCTCGACGGCGACCACGTCACCGGGGACGAGCTCGGCGGCCGGGATCTCCGACAGGGCGCCGTCCCTGCGGACCTTCGCCTTGACGATCATCATCTTCTGCAGCGCGGCCACCGCGGCCGCGGCCTTGCCCTCCTGCCGCAGGCCGAGGAAGGCGTTCAGCAGCGTCAGCGCGATCAGCACGAGGGCCGTGCCGTACTGCTTGAGCGGGTAGAGGCTGCCGAGCCCGGCGACCAGCAGCACGATCTGCATGGCGTCGGCGTACTGGCGGACGAAGGCGCGCCAGGCCGGTTCCCGCTCGGCCTCGGCGAACCGGTTGGGGCCGTACCGCTGCCTGCGTGCGGTGACCTCCGCGCCGCTGAGCCCCCGCGCGGGATCGGCGCCCACCAGCCGCAGCGTCTCGCCGACGGGGAGCACGGAGTAGTCGGCGGGTGGCGGGGCCTCCAGCCCCTGGCTCGCCGAGGACGTCGTCATTGGTGCCTCCAAGTGCCATGATCTGCGGGGATTGGCTGGGGCGAGTCTCGTGTCCCGCGCCGCGGCCGGGCGTCACCCGGCGGGGGTGAACCCCGCGCCGGGCGATCCGGTCACAGTGCCTGGCAAGGACACCGAGGACACGGGAGGCGGCCATCCATGACCGAGCAGACGCGGGTCGACTACACCGAGGCCGTGTACGGGTCGCTGCTGGCCGGCTCGGTCGTGGCCGGGAGCAGCCCCGGCCAGGGCCCGCCGTCCGGCCTGGTGCTCGGCGTCCTGGTGCTGGCCACCGGGCTGGTGTTCTGGATGGCGCACGTGTATTCCAGGCTGGTGGGCGAGCGCCGTCCGCACGCCCGGCTGAGCTGGGCGCAGGTGCGCGCGGTCGGCCGGCGCGAGCGTCCGCTGCTGGAGGCGGCGCTGCCGCCCGCGCTCGCCGCGGTGACCGGCTGGACGCTCGGCCTGGCCTACTCCACGACCGCCTGGCTGGCCCTGGCCACGGCGCTGGCCGCGCAGGTGACCTGGGCCGTGCTGGCGGCCGTGCAGGCCCGGCTGAGCACGCGGATCGTCGTCATGGCCGCCGTCGGGAACCTGCTCATCGGGCTGGTCCTGGTGCTGCTCAAGGCGGTGCTGACGCACTGAGCCCGCCGCCGCCCTACTGCTGGGAGCGGCGCTCCTTCTTGAGCTGCTTGACGATCTCGGCCCAGGCCTTCTCGTCCACCTCGACGCCGTCGTCGTGCGCGCCGCCGCGCGACTCGGCGGCGCGCGAGCGGGCGCGGCGCCGCCGGAGCAGCACGACCACCAGCCCGGCGCCGACGAGGACGATCAGCAGGATCGCGAGCAGTGCCAACACGGAGATCTCCACCCGGGGGTCAGCTGTCGAGCATGGGGAAGGCGGCCGCGCCGCGGCGGCTGAACGCCCGGAGCAGGCCCAGGTCCATGCCGATCATCAGGAGTGCCCAGATCGGGTGCGCGGGCATGAACAGGAACTGGGCGCCGGCGTCCAGGACCACCAGCACGAGGCCCGTACGCCCGGCCCGGCGGCGCCCGGTGAGCATGAGGCAGCCCGTGATCACGATGAACGTGCCCACGCCCAGGTGGATCCAGGCGCACGCGGTGATCGCGACGTCGATGACCGAGGGCCGCGCGGTCCCGGAGAACCGATCCAGGGTGATGGCGGCCAGCCCCTGGATCACCTGGAACGTGCCGACCACCACCGTCATGGTCTCGGTGAGGATCGCGCCGCCCACGGGCACGCCCCCCGGTTCCCGCCGGTGGCGGTGTACGGCGGCCGGCGGCGCCATGTCAGTCCTCCCGCATGCCGGCCTCGCGGGCCTCGTTCTTGCCGTACACGCAGAGGGTCCAGATGACGAAGATGTTCAGGGCGATGATCAGCATCGACCAGAACGGGTAGTAGGGGATGAAGAAGAAGTTGGCGATCGCGCTCAGCACCGCGGCCGCGATCCCGACGATCCTGGCCCACAGCCGGCCCGACAGCACCCCCCAGCCCGCGACGCCCACCGCGACGCCGAGCACCAGGTGGATCCAGCCGTACGCGGTCACGTCGATCACGTAGATGTAGTTGCGCGTGGGGACGTAGAACTCGTTGGCGATGATGGCCGAGAAGCCCTGGATGGCCTCGAAGACCCCCACGGTGATCATGACGATGGCGGAGAAGAGCGCTGCTCCCGGGACCCAGCTTCGCGCCTGGCCGGGCGAGTAGGCGTCGTTCGCCATGTGACGTCTCCTTACCTGAGTGGATGAGTGACTCACCTCAAGCAGAGCCGCTGGGCACGCGCCGCCTCATCACCCCCGCGGGGTGACGTGGCCGCGGGGTCTCACCCTCCGTAGGTGATGGGCGGCCGGGGCCGCCGCGCCAGATTGGCAGCGGGTGGACGTCCGACCTGGGGAGGAGCTCGTATGAACGCGGAACAAGGCAGGCTGGAGCAGTCTGCGGAGCCCGACGCGCCGTGGCGGCGCTGGGGCCCGTACCTCAGCGAACGCCAGTGGGGCACGGTGCGCGAGGACTACGGGGCAGGCGACGCGTGGAACCACTTTCCGCACGATCACGCCCGCTCGCGCGCCTACCGGTGGGGCGAGGACGGCCTGGGCGGCATCAGCGACCTCCAGCAGCGCCTGTGCCTGTCGGTGGCGCTGTGGAACGGCCGCGACCCGATACTCAAGGAGCGGCCGTTCGGCCTGACGAACGGCGAGGGCAACCACGGCGAGGACGTCAAGGAGTACTACTACCACCTGGACAACACGCCCACCCACTCCTACATGAAGTTCCTGTACAAGTACCCGCAGGCCGAGTTCCCCTACACCGAGCTGGTGGCCGTCAACGGCGGGCGCGACCGGCGGGCCTTCGAGTACGAGCTGCTCGACACGGGCGTCTTCGACGGCGGCCGCTACTTCGACGTCTTCGTCGAGTACGCCAAGGCCAGCTCGGACGACGTGCTGGTCCTGATCACGGTGGCCAACCGCGGGCCCGAGGAGGCCACCGTCCACGTCCTGCCGACCCTGTGGTTCAGGAACACCTGGTCGTGGCCGGGCGGGACGGCCAAACCCGTCCTGCGCGCGACCGCCCCAGGCGTGATCAGGGCGGAGCACCCGGAGCTGGGCTCCTACCACCTGTACTGCGGACGGGAGGCGGAGCCGCTGTTCACCGAGAACGAGACGAACCACGAGCGGGTCTCCGGCGGCGTCAACGCCTCGCCGTACGTCAAGGACGGCATCGGCCGCCACGTCGTCGAAGGCGCGGCGGGCGTGGTCAACCCGGACCGGAGCGGGACCAAGGCGGCGGCGCACCACGTGCTGACCGTCCCGGCCGGCGGCGAGGCGACGGTGCGCGTCCGGCTGTCCGCCGGCGACGTCGACGACCCGCTCGGGCCGGGTTTCGAGGTGGTGCTCGGCTCGCGCCGGGCCGAGGCGGACGACTTCCACGCCGAGCTGACCCCGCCGGGCGCGACCCGTGACGAGGCGCTGGTGCTGCGCCAGGCCCTGGCCGGACTGCTGTGGAGCAAGCAGTTCTACTGCTACGACGTCGACGACTGGCTGAGGTCGCACGGCCTGGACCCGTGGACCCCGGCCGACCGGCGCAACCGCGGCTGGTTCGCCATGGACGCCCACGACGTGATCGCCATGCCCGACACCTGGGAGTACCCCTGGTTCGCCGCCTGGGACCTGGCCTTCCACGCGGTCGCGCTCGCCGTCGTCGACCTCGACTTCGCCAAGCACCAGGTGGAGCTGCTGCTGAGCGACCGCTACCTGCACTCCAACGGGCAGATCCCGGCCTACGAGTGGAACTTCGACGACGTCAACCCGCCCGTGCACGCCTGGGCCGCGCGGTTCATCCACGCGCTGGAGTCGCAGTCGCGCGGCTCCGGCGACCTGGACTTCCTGCAGCGGGTGTTCCAGAAACTGCTGCTGAACTTCACCTGGTGGGTCAACCGCAAGGACCCGGCCGGACGCAACGTCTTCCAGGGCGGCTTCCTCGGCCTGGACAACATCGGCGTCTTCGACCGCAGTGCCCCGCTGCCCACGGGCGGCTCGCTCGACCAGGCCGACGGCACCGCCTGGATGGCCTTCTACGCCCAGAACATGGTGCAGCTCGCCATCGAGCTGGCCGAGCGCGACCCGCTCTACGAGGACCTGGCGGTGAAGTTCGCCGGGCACTTCCTGTGGATCGCCGCCGCCACGGACCGCGTGGGCGAGGCCAAGGACGAGATGTGGGACGAGGAGGACGGCTTCTTCTACGACGTCCTGCGGCTGCCCGACGGCACCGCCACCCGGCTGAAGGTGCGCTCCCTGGTGGGGCTGCTGCCGCTGTGCGCCTCCACGGTCTTCCCGCCGCGCGCCGCCGGAGGCGGGGAGAGCCGGGCGGCCGCCGAGATCCGCCGGCTCGCCGAGCGGCACCCCTGGCTCAGCGCCGGCATCTCCGCCGCGGAACGGCCCGGCGCCGGCGGCTGCCGGCTGCTGTCGCTACTGGACGAGGCCAAGCTCAGACGGGTGCTCAGCCGCATGCTCGACGAAACGGAGTTCCTGAGCCCGTACGGCATCCGCTCGCTGTCGCGACACCACCTCGACCACCCGTACGAGTTCTGGGCGGACGGGCGGCTGCACCAGGTGCGCTACCTGCCCGCCGAGTCCGACAGCGGGATGTTCGGCGGCAACTCCAACTGGCGAGGACCCGTCTGGGTGCCGATGAACGCGCTCATCATCCGGGCGCTGCTCAACCTGTACGTCTTCTACGGCGACGACCTCACCGTCGAGTGCCCCACCGGCTCCGGCGTCAGGATGACCCTGTTCGAGGTCGCCAAGGAGATCTCCGCCCGGCTCACCCGCATCTTCCTGGCCGACGAGAACGGCCGCCGGCCGGTGTTCGGCGGCCTGAACGTCTACCGGGACGACCCGCACTGGCGCGACCTGATCCAGTTCCACGAATACTTCCACGGCGACGACGGAGCCGGGCTCGGGGCGGCGCACCAGACCGGGTGGACCGCGGACGTCGCCGTCTTCATGGTGCTGTTCGGCCGGATCTCCGCGGCCGACCTCCTGCGCGGCCCGCGCGCCGGGGAGTCGCGATGACCACGGACATGCCGGTGATCTACGAGGTCAACACCCGGGTGTGGCTGAGCGACGTGGCCCGCCGCCACGGCCGGCCGATGCTCCTGCAGGACGTGCCCAAGCAGGAATGGGACGAGCTGGCGATGCCGGGCATCGACACGATCTGGCTCATGGGCGTGTGGGAACGCAGCGGGGAAGGCCGCGCCATCGCCCTGGCGGACCCCGAGCTGCGCAGGTCGTTCGCCGACGCCGTGCCGCACCTGTCCGACGACGACGTGGTCGGGTCGCCGTACTGCGTCCGCGACTACGTGCCCGACCAGGCGCTCGGCGGGCCGGAAGGGCTGGCAGCGGCGCGGGCCGCGCTCAACCGGCGCCGGCTGGCCCTGCTGCTCGACTACGTGCCCAACCACGTGGCCCCCGACCATCCGTGGCTGCGCACGCACCCCCAGTACTTCATCCGCGGCGCGGCCGAGGACCTCCGGCGGGACCCGGCGGCCTTCCTGGGCAGGAACGGGCAGGTCTACGCGCGCGGACGCGACCCGTACTTCGCGCCGTGGCCGGACGTCGTCCAGCTCAACGCCTTCGCGCCGGGGCTGCGCACCGCCACGGTGAACACGCTGGCCAGGATCGGCGAGCTGTGCGACGGGGTGCGCTGCGACATGGCCATGCTGATGACCAACGACGTGTTCGCCAGGACCTGGGGCGAGGCGGCGGGATCCGTGCCCGGGCAGGAGTTCTGGACGTCGGTCATCGAACGGGTGCGCAGGCGGCGCCCGGGGATGACGTTCGTCGCGGAGGCGTACTGGGACCTGGAGTGGACCCTGCAACAGCAGGGTTTCGACTTCTGCTACGACAAGCGGCTCTACGACCGGCTGGTGTCCGGCGACGTCGCCGGGGTCCGCGCCCACCTGGGCGCGGGCCTGGACTACCAGCGGCGCCTGGTGCGGTTCCTGGAGAACCACGACGAGCCGCGGGCCGCCGCGACCCTGGGGCCGGTGCGCGAACGGGCGGCGGCGACGGCGATCGCCACGTTGCCCGGCGCGATGCTCTGGCACGAGGGACAGTTCGAGGGACGCCGGGCCAAGGTGCCCGTCTTCCTCTCCCGCCGCCTCGACGAGCCGCCCGTCGGCGGGCTGCGTGACTTCCACGCGCGGCTGCTCAGCGCCGTCCACGCCAGCGGCATGCGCACGGGGGAGTGGCGGATGGCCGACCTCACGGGATGGCCGGACAACCGCTCCTGCGACGGCATGCTCGCCTGGAGCTGGTCGGGCGCGGCCGGACGCCACCTGATCGCGATCAACCTGCAGGACCGGGCCGGGCAGGCCCGCGTCCCGCTGGACTGGCCCGACCTGCCCGGCCGCCGCTGGGTCCTGCGCGACCTCCTCACCGGCGCGTCCTACGAGCGCGACGGGGCCGAGTTGCGGGATCCGGGACTGTACGTCGCGCTCGACGGCTGGCACGGCCACGTCTTCTCGATCGAACCGATCCAGCCCGTCGGCGAGGGGGGAGCCGAGCCGTGAAGGGGGCGCCGGAGGTCGACACGGGCCGGCTCTGGGGCGGCGGTCTGGCGACCGCCCTGGTCGCCGCACTGGTCGCGTGGGTCTGCGTGCTCGTGACCGCGGTGTTCCCGCACGCCGAGGTGCTGACGCCGGAGAGCCGCGGGCACACCGACGTCTCAGGCACGCTGCTCTACGTCTTCTGCGCGGGCATGGGCGCGCTCGCCGCGACCCTGATCCTGCAGATCATGGTCATGCTCACGCCGCGGCCGCTGGCCTACTTCGGGTGGATCACCGGCCTCGTCACGGCCGCGTTCTGCGTGCTGCCCTTCACCGTCGAGGCGCGAGCGGCGGACCAGGTCGCGACCGGGCTGGCCAACCTCTTCGTCGGGCTCGTCATCCTGACGCTGCTGCCGAAGGTGGGCCATACGGCCGTCAGAGGAGCGGATTCCGCGCCGCCGGATCCCCGGGATCCCTGAGCGCGCGGGGCCGGTGCGGCGGGTCGCGCACGTGCCCGACCTGCCGCACCGGCCCCTGTGATCGCTGACGCTCATCGCCTGGACGCTCGCTTGGACACTCGCCTGGACGCTCGTCTGGACACGGTGGTCACCGGCGTCGGCGGCTCACGCGGCGTGCGGTGCGCCGAGCCGTGCGCCTGGCCACCCTACGAGCTCCGAACATGTTCCCGCCTCCCGATTCCGCCGTTCTCCAACGCGTGCAGTCGTTCCGCCTCCTCGGCGGTGTGCAGGCCGAGCGCCACCAGGTCCAGGGGGCTGATGAAGCCGTCCGAGATCCGGAAGCCGCCGGTGCGCAGCACCGCGTCGCGCAGCGGCACCGCCCAGTGGTGCTCCAGCAGGATGAGCGCGCCCGCGCTGTCGTTCGGGATGTCCTCGATGACGTCCCAGAGCTCGTCCACCGAGGGGAGGACGTGCACGCCGCCCTCCCGCTCGACGCTCTCCGCGGCCAGCGCGGCGCCTGCCTCCGCGCCGGGCTCGCCGGCGATGCCCAGGCCGATCAGCGCCCCGAGCGTGCTGCCGACCTCGATCGCCTCCTCCCTGGTGAGGTTGCTGAGGTGCTCGACCTCCAGCTCACCGCTCTTGTCCTTGTGGACGGCGAGCGCGTCGACCACCCGCACCGTGTCGCTCTGCCGCAATCGCTCCAGTTCGGCGACGATCTCGCCGTGGAACTCCGGATGGTGGAACCCCAGCACGATCAGCTGGATGGGTCCGATGGGCATGTACCCTCCTTCGCCTTTTCCTCGCGTGCGGCCAACGTGTCATGGCCGGCCGGGGGAACCATCACCCGCGGCGGATGACCGGGAGGAGGCCAGGACGGTGACCGCCACCTCGTACGCCACCAGGACCCCGGCCACCACCAGCAGCGACGTCCACGAGGAGAACAGCAGCGCGACGACGGCCGCCACGGCGATCCCGCCGACGCGCAGCACGTCGAGGTGCCGGGCCGACCAGGACGCGAGCTCGGCCCCCGCCGCCGTGGACCGCGCCTTGCGCCACCCGGCGCGCACGCCTCGCGCGGCGTACCCGCGCAGCCGGACCGGCAGGCGTCCCGGGCCGAGCAGGTGGCACGCGAGCGCGAGCACCAGGCCGGCCCACAGCAGCCACGCCCCCCACGAGCGCAGCTCGGTGAAGACGTCGTGCACCGCCACGGACGCGCCCTGCCGGTAGACCCCGGCGGGGACGAGGCCGAGCACCTGGTCGCGGACCGCGCGTAACGCGACTGTCAGAACGACCGCCGCGGCCGAACAGCACAGCCCCAGCTGCAGGAGCGTGCGGCGGCGGTGCGGGGACACCCACAGGGCCAGGCCGAGTGCCAGCAGGGTGCCGCCGGTCAGCAGCGCCACGGCGCGTTTGGCGGTCACCAGCGCCTGCTGCAGCTGCCCGAGCACCGGCCGGTCGTACATGGTGATCTGGGCGAAGTCGGCGGGCAGGGTCACGCCGAGCTCGCGCTCGATGCGTTCGCGCAGCCCGGCCGGCACCTCGCCGGAGGTGAGAGTGGGCAGGTCGAGCCGTTTGCCGAAGACGGAGGGGAGTTCGCGCTCCACGGCGAGCAGGAGGTTGTTCACCACGGGGAGCAGGTTCAGCGTCACGGTGGTGCCCGTCACGGTGACCGTCTGGCTGCGCTCCTCCAGGATGGCCAGGATCTGCGTGTGCGCGAACCTGTTCGCGCCGGTCCACAGGGTGCGGAACTGCTCGGTGGCCATGAACTTGACGACGAGCGTCTTCGTCTGGTCGCGGACGGCGCCGGTGACCGGGCCCGCCAGGAACGCCACCTCGGGCGGCAGCGCCTCGGCCAGCCGGCGCTCGACGTTCAGCGCGGTGAAGACCTCGCTGGTGAGGTAGGTCGCCATCGCGTCGGCGACCTGCGGCTGCGCGGGCAGATCGGCGACGGTCGCCACCCAGCGGTCGGTGTTCAGCGTGGTGCGCGCGCCCCACAGGCCGATGACTGAGCACACCGTGCCGAGCCCGGCCAGCGCGGCCAGCACGGCCGCGAGGACCCGGCGGACGGTGCGCGTCCTGCGGCGCCGCCGCCCGTCGAGCCGGCCGCGCAGTTCCGCCACCGCGGCGCGCAGGCGTTCCAGCTCCGCGGACTCCTCGTCCGCGCGATCGTGTTCCGCCGTCATCGTGACCTCCCCGAGCACCGTGAACAGCCGTGCTGGGAAGGGTGCTATCGAGGCCGCGGCCCCGGCTTCACATCTCGCGGGTGAACTCCCGCCCCACCCGATCGGCCCAGCCGACCAGCCGGGCGCGATCAGACGAGCCTGAGGTGGCGGGCGATCTGCACCGCCTCCTCGCGCGAGGTCACGCCGAGCTTCCGGTAGATGGAGCGGGTGTGCGTCTTGACCGTGTTGGTGGAGACGAACATCTGCTGGCCGATCTCCCGCAGGGACAGGTCCTCCACCAGCAGCCGGAGCACGGACTGTTCGCGCGCGGTCAGGGCGTGGCCGGTGGCCGCGCCGTTCGCGGGTTCGGCCGGGCGCTGGTTGACCAGGTGGGCGTGGATGTGGGCGAGCCTGGCGCGCAGGTACTCGCCGCAGTCCTGCTCGGTCGCCAGCACGTGCCTGGCCTGCACGATGAAGCCGTCGGCGGCCTCCCACTCCCCGGCGTCGACGCTGGTCTCCGCGAGCACGATGAGCAGGTTCAGCGTGGGCCACCCCGACACCCCGATCGCCTTCTTGCACACCGAGAGCACCCGCTCCATCAGCTGCCTGCCCTCCGGGTAGCGGCCCTCGGCGGCGAGCACGGAGCCCAGCGCGCCGGCCGGCAGCGCCGCGTGCGGTGTGGCGTCGAGACCCGAGGCTTCGAGCAGCTCGTGGGCGGCCCTGGCGGGCTCGGCCACCTCGGCCACCTGGCCGAGGTCGCCCAGCGCGAGCGACAGCACGGACAGGGCCATGATCTGCAGGGGCGGCCAGGCCGCGGTGCTCTGCGCCGCCTCACGCGCGGGCTGGATCGCGGCCTTGGCGTCGCCCATCAGGTAGAGGGTGTAGGCGAGGGCCGCGCGCGCGGCGGAGTACCAGCGGGTCGTCGGGTCCGCCTCGGTGTCGCAGGCCGCGCGGGCCGCGTCGAGCATGTCGGGCACCCCGTCGAAGCCGAACAGGCCCTGGATCAGGTCCGCGGCGAACCTGACCGACGGCGACCCGTCGGGCAGCGCCCCCTGGTGGTCCAGGTCCAGGGCGACGCGGAGCCGGTGCCGGGTCGCGACGCGGTCCCCCGACAGGGCGGCCACCCACGCCCCGCAGACGGCCAGGGCCGGATCGTGGCCGGTCGCGGCGCCCGCCGAGGCCAGCCAGTCCCGCAGGGCGCGCAACTGGCCGGTGCTCACGTAGTCCATCCAGTGCGTCTTGAACAGCCCGGTGACGCGCTCGTTGCCGCCGCCGGCCAGCCCGTGCGCGCCGGCCTCCTGGATCAGGTCGTTGTGCGCGTACCAGTCGCTCGCGCGCTGGTGCAGCTCCGTCACCAGGCCGGGCTCGGTGTTCACCAGCCCCTCCTGCAGCGCCTGCTGGAGCAGGGGGTGCAGGCGGTACCAGCGGCGGTGGTCGTCCAGCGGGATGAGGAACAGGTTCGACCTGTCCAGGACCGGCAGCAACTCGGCGGCGTTCGTGGTGCCCGCCACCGCGTCGCACAGCGGCGCGGTGAACCGGTCGAGCACCGACACCCGGCACAGGAAGCGCCGCACGGTGGGCGAGACCATGCCGAGCACCTCGTCCCAGAGATAGTCGGCGACCACCCGGTGCGAGCCGTTGAACGCGGCCACGGCCGCGGCCGGGTCGTAGGCCGAACGCAACGACAGCGACGCCAGCCGCAGCGCGATCGTCCAACCCTCGGTGACGCCGAGAAGGGCGTCCAGGTCGGTGTCGCGCAGCCGGATGCCCGCGAGCCTGCGGATCAGCACGGCGGCCTCCTCGCGGCTCCAGGCCAGGTCGGCCATGCCCAGCTCCAGCAGATCGTCGGTCGCGCGGTACCTCGGCAGCGGCAGCTCGGGCTCGGCGCGGGTGATGAGGACCACCTGCGTGGTCGGGGGGAGATGATCGATGAAGGCGCCGACCTGCTCCAGGCAGCCGGGGTCCTCCAGGCTGTGGAAGTCGTCCAGGGTCAGGACGACGGAGTCCTCCAGCCCCGCCAGCGCGTTGAGCAGGTGCGGCAGCGCCGGCTCCTTGCGGCTCCTGGGCAGGCGGCGCAGCGAGTCCTTCAGCCCGGGGACCGACGCGCGCAGGGCGGCGGCGACGGCCTGCCAGAGCGCGGCCGCCTCGTCGAGGCTCTTGTCCAGGGTGAGCCAGGCGAAGGAACGGCCGTTCGCGGCGGCCGCGCGCCACTGGGCGACGAGGGTGGACTTCCCCGAACCCGGCGGCGCGGACACGAGGATCAGCCTGGTCCGGCGCGCGCCTTGCAGCATCCGTATCAGGTCCGGACGATCGACCCACTCCGGACGAGGATCCGGAGGCCGATGCGCCTCCGCGACATCCACGCGTCCACGAACATGTGCGGGGAACCACCTGCGCATTCGCTGCTCCGAAAAGCGGGGTAATCGCCGGGAAAACTCTGTCGCTGATCTATACACCGTCCGCGGGCACCCGACGCTTCACACGTGGCGGGTGATTCAGCCGGGTCCGTTGATTCGCCGGCGCGCACTCCCATGGACGGGCCGCCGCTCATGCCGGCCGGGTGATGTGTTCCCGCGCACGTCGGACGAGGCTTGCCGCGGCGGACCCCGTCGCGGGTGCGCCGCCAGACGCCCGCGCGCACACCCGGGGAGCCCACGGATGAATCCACCACCGTCACCGGCCGGCGAGCACGGAACGGGC
>NZ_JABCPZ010000117.1 GCF_013283785.1 Nonomuraea antri | reverse complement strand
TCTCGGGATGACTGCTCAGGGCCGCCGTCCAGTGGCATCCGGAGGACACCGCCCACCGCGACCCGGCCCAGCAGGCACTCTTCGACGCCCTGATCCGGCAGGCCGCGGACCGGCGGCCCTGAGCAGTCATCCCGAGATGGCCGCGTGCAGGTTCCTCGCCTCGTGCAGCAGGATGCTCGACCCCTTGCGCGCCGCCAGCTCGGCCAGCCCGAAGACCTCGCCCTTCGCCCCGACGAGCGTGGCCGCCCGGGCCGCCACGCCCAGCAGCTCGCCCAGCCCGGCCCGCGGCCGGTCACCGGGAGCGGGCAGCAGGAGCGGGAGCGCCACTTCGAGCGCCTGCCACACCTCGGCGTGCGCGCCGGCCGCCGTCAGGTCGCCGAGCGCGACGGCGATCCGCTTGAGCACGACGAGGTCGTGCCTGATCAGCTCGGCGAGGGCCCACCCGAGGTCGGCGGCGGGGAACCGGCCGCGCGCGGCCAGGGTGAGCGCCGCGTCGGCCGCCGCCGCCCGCTGCGCGTCGCGCCGGTTCCCCAGCCCGGCGACGACGGCGACCGCGGTGGCCGCGCCCACCGGCCCTTCGCCGTGCGCCACGGCGGCCAGCGCGGCCGTCCTGAAGTCGGTGGCCTCGGCCAGCCAGTTCCTGCAGTGCACGATCCAGGCGGCGACGATCTCCCGGTGCGACGGCAGGATCCACGGCCACCACCGGGCGTCGCTGCGGTAGGAGAGGTAGGCGTGGCGCGGATCGAGCACCCACAGCTCGCTCAGCCAGCCGGGCAGGCCGCCGGGCGCCACGACCGTGGGCTGGAGCCGGTAGGTCCAGCTTCGCGGGTGAAGGTTGTCGCGCTCGTCGTGCAGCTTCCAGTCCACGGCGGGGTCGGGCCACCCGCCGTCGCGCAGCCAGGCGGCCAGCGTACGTCCCGCCTGCGTCGGCAGCTTCCCGGCCCGGGCGGTCAGCTCCTGGTCGACGTCCCTGGGCAGCCGGAGCAGCGCCTGCGCGAAGTCGGCGGGCAGCGGCTCGCGCTCCCCCAGCAGCTCCATCCGCGCCAGCAGGGTCGCCGGGTCGACGTGGCCGGTGCCCGAGGTGGGGGTGGCGAGCAGCGCGGGAATCGTCTCCCCGCGTTCGAGCAGCGCGATCACCTCCTCCAGGCGGCGCCGGACCATGAGCTGGGCCGGCCATTGGCTGGAGCGGTGGTAGGCCATCGTCTCGGTCAGCGACGCGCTCAGCCGCCGGCTCCGCGCGGGCGCCACGGCCGCCACCGCGCAGCGGATGAGCAACGCGTGCACGCCGCGGTCGCCGACGTCACGGTCGAACATCCAGCGGGCGGTGCTGTCCCCAGGAGGCAGGCGCTCCTCCCACCACGGGGTCAGCGCCGCCACCAGGCCGTCGCGGTCGTGGTGTGCCAGGTCGACGATCCCGGCCAGGACGCGTTCGCACCGCCGCGGTTCCTCGTCCCAGCCCAGTTCCCGCAGTTCGGCGACCAGTTCGGCGGGCGAGGCGATCGGCGGCGCGAGCGCGGGCGGCGGCTCGGGCGCGCGCAGGACGGCGGCGGCCGGTCGCTCCGGCTCCGCCCCCGCGATGGGGCCGTAGCAGGCGGCCAGCCGTTCGCGTAAGTCGGCGGGGAGCCGGGCGGCGGACTCGCGGATCGATTCGCGGCCCGGCTCGTCGGCGTGCGCGGCCAGCTTGACGGCGATCCGCACCGCGCGTTCCCGCACGGCGGGGGTGTCCACGTCGAGCAGGGCGGCCAGCGCGGGCACGGCGGCGGCGCTCCTGGGCGCGGGCGTGCGCGCCAGCCAGGCCAGCGCCTGGCGCAGGAACTTCGTCTCCCGCCGGTACGCCAGCGACTCCATGGCCTCGGCGAACGCCTCGTCGTCGAGCAGCCCGGCGGCCTCGGCCCGGCCCAGCTCCGCCAGCACGAGGTCGGCCAGCGGCGTGGCGGCCGACGGCAGCACCCGGACGAGGTCGAGCACCGGAAGTTCCTCGGGCTCCGGCCCGAGCAGCCGCCACAGCCGCACGAACGGCGCGATCTCCCCGGCCGGGCCGCCGGCCAGGAACCGGCCGGCGCAGCCGTCGATCAGCGGGCCGCGCGGCACCCGGCCCTCGTCGGCCAGCACGGCCAGGTCGCCGAGCACGCTCGTGCCCGAGTTCCAGCGCTCGCCGACGGCCAGCGGGCCGGCCACGCCCTGGGCGTGGAACAGCCGCGGCACCATCGGGCCGAGCAGCGGGTCGGCGTCGAGGCCAGGGCCGCCGCGGCTGCGGCGCACGACCAGCCGCCACACCCAGCCGACGACGAAGGCGTCGCCTTCGGGCGGTTCCATGCCGGTGTCGGCCACCAGCGCGGCGACCAGGTCCCAGCCCGGGATGTCCACCCCCCGCCGCTCCCTGCCGGTCGGCGGCCGCAGCCGCTCGGCCAGCCGGGTGGCCAGGTCGCGCCGCCACTCCAGCGGACGGTGGCGCAGCAGCGCCACGATGCGTTCGGCGTCCTGCTCGGGGTGGCGCGGCACGCGCAGTTCCCTGCGGGTCAGCCAGGCCGCCACCTGCTGCGCGCCGGTGAAGCAGGCCGCGCCCGCCAGCCGGTACCCCGACGCCAGCTCCTCGATCTCCCACCGCGCCTCGGCCCCGTCACGCAGTTCCTCGGCCATGTGGCCGGGCAGCTGCAGGGCGACCGCACGGCGGCCCAGGTCGCCGAGCCCGCCGAGGAACGCCGCCAGGTCTTCGTCGTCGCCCTCGTCGATGCGGTCGAGCACCTCGCGCCAGGGGTTCATGCCGCCGCCTCGCGCCGGAGGGCGGGCCCCAACCATGTGATCATGGGCCGGACCCTAGCCGCCGCCTCCGACAATCCGCCGCGTCAAGGAAGCCCCGTCACGGCGGCGCGTCAAGGACGCCCTGTCACGGGCGGCGCGGCGGCCTGATGCCGCGGAACTCCCAGTCGCCGCCGAGCGCCGTGGACAGCACCTCCTCCGACTCCGTGGGCTGCGCGCCGACGTCGGCGCGCACCGGCACGGGACCGGACACGACGTGGTTGCGCAGCCTGCCCAGCCCCTCCACCTCGACCTCCACCACGTCGCCCGGCTGGACCGGCCGCGAGTTGGCCGGGGTGCCGGACAGCAGCACGTCGCCGGGGTGCAGGGTGATGGTGCGGGCGATGTCGGCGACCAGGTAGTGCATGTCCCAGGTCATCTCGTCGGTGGAGCCGTCCTGGGCCAGGCGGCCGTTGACGTACGTGCGCAGGTACTTGCCGCGGAAGTCCCAGCCGGTGACGAGGCCGGGGCCGAGCGGGCACAGCGTGTCGGAGCCCTTGACCCGCAGCATCGAGCCGGCGTCGGTGTCGCGGAAGTCGTGCAGCCCGAAGTCGTTGGCCACCGTGTAGCCGGCGATGTGCTCGGCCGCCTGGTCAGGGGCGATGTTGCGGCAGGTGCTGCCGATGACGATGGCCACCTCGCCCTCGTAGTTGAGCCACTTGCAGCCCTCCGGCCGCACGACCGCGCCGCCATGGGCGTTCAGCGCGGAGGTGGGCTTGTGGAAGTACGTCGGCGCGTCCGGCAGCCTGGCCTGGAACTCCTCGACCCGGCTGCGGTGGTTCAGGTGCACCGCGATGACCTTGGACGGCCGCACCGGCGGCAGGTGCGCGGCCGACTCGGCGGCGACCCGGCGGCCGTCGGGCGAGACGAGCTCGTCGCCCTCCCTGACGACCTGGACGGCGGCGCCGTCGAGCAGGATCCGGCGGTACTCGGTCATGCGGGTGCTCCTCGGGAGGGTCGGGGTGCGGTCCAGCCGCCGGCCGGGCGGTCGAACCAGAGCAGGGCCTGGCCGGTGCCGACGGAGTTCTCGTATTCGCCGTACTGGCGGGCGGGGGCGGTGCAGGCGGACTCGCCGAGCGCGCCGGCCAGCATCAGGTAGTGCGAGAAGCGGGCCTCTGGCTTGAAGCGCCAGAAGTCCGGCATGGTCTCCAGCACCCGGTCGTGGCGGCCGCGCTTGAACCAGGCGATGCGTTCCAGGTCGGCCTCGCGGGCGCCGGCGGAGAAGATGTGGGCCGGGTCGCTGGCCTCGTGGTCGCGCAGCTCGCGCAGCGGCCAGAAGGTGTGTGACAGCGCGCCGGAGGCGATCACCAGCACCTTGCGGTCGGTGGCGGCGATGCCGTCGGCCAGGGCACGGCCCAGGCGCAGGTGGTCCTCCATGTCGCCGGTCTGGCAGACGCCGATGCTCAGCCACCGCTTGCCGGTGAGTCCTTCGCCGAGGTACTTCCACAGGTTGACGGTGGCGTAGTAGATCGGCAGGTAGTCGTCGTCGATGGGGGTGATCCAGGTGCCGTGCCGGCCGGCGAACGAGGCGATTGCGTGGGCCAGCTCGGGGTCGCCGGGGAAGTCGTACGGCATCCTGCACATGCCGCGCGGCAGCTCCTCGGAGGTGTAGAGCCCGGCGCGGCGCCGCTGCGCGGTGACGACGAACTCCACCGTGGTGGCCCAGTGCGAGTCGAGCACCACGACCGTGTCGTAGTCGGCCCGGTCGAACACCTCGGCGCGCAGCTCGCGCAGCCCGGTGACGAGGGTGATCTCCTTGCCCTCGTTCAGCTCCAGGCGGGTCTCGCGCGGCAGCACGATGGTGGGGACGTGGGCGAGCAGGCCCGCGCCGACGATCTCACCCATGGCCGTTCCATCCCTTCGGTGCCCATCCGTTCGGGGCGCTGACGGTGTTCTTGATGTCGCAGTAGAAGTCGAAGCTCCAGTCGCCGCCCTCGCGTCCGACGCCGGACTCCCTGGAGCCGCCGAAGGGCGCCTGGAGGTCGCGGACGAAGAAGCAGTTCACCCAGACGGTCCCGGCGACGAGCCGGGCCGAGACCCGCTCGGCGCGTTCGCGCGAGCCGGTGGCCAGCGTGGCGGCCAGCCCGAAGCGGGTGTCGTTGGCCAGGTCGACGGCCTCGTCCTCGGTGTCGAACGTCTGCAGGGTCAGCACCGGGCCGAACACCTCCTCCTGGACGATCTCGGCGTCCTGGGCGACGCCGGTCAGCAGGGTCGGGCGGTAGTACAGGCCGCCGAGGTCGGCGTTCGGGCCGCCGCCTGTCAGCACCCTGGCGCCGGCGGCGACGGCCCGCCGGACGAAGCCGTCGATCTTCTCGACCTGCCTGGGGTGGATGTTCGGGCCGATGCCGGTGTCCTCGTCGCGCGGGTCGCCCTGCACCAGGGCCGCGGCCCGCTCCAGGAAGCGCCGGGTGAACTCCTCCTCGATCGTGGACTCGACCAGCAGCCTGGTGGCGGCCAGGCAGACCTGGCCGGCGTTGTCGTACTGCTCGATCGCCAGGTCCACGGCGAGGTCGAGGTCGGCGTCGGCGAAGATCAGCAGGGGTGACTTGCCGCCGAGTTCGAGGCTGAGCGGGGTGAGGTTGGGCGCGGCGGTGGTGGCGATGCGGCGGGCGGTCGGCACCGATCCGGTGAAGCTGATGCGCCTGATGCCGGGGTGCTCGACCAGCGCGGTGCCGGCTTCGGCGCCGTACCCCTGGACCACGTTGAGCACGCCGGGCGGCAGCCCGGCCGCGGCGGCGATGTCGCACAGCAGTGAGGCGGTCAGCGGCGACCACTCGGCGGGCTTGAGCACGACGGTGTTCCCGGCCGCCAGGGCGGGCGCGGTCTTCCAGGTGGCCAGCATCAGCGGCGCGTTCCACGGGGTGATGAGCGCGCACGGGCCGGCCGGGTCCCAGGTGACGTGGTTGGTGTGGCCGCGGGTGTCGAAGTCTTCACGGCCGAGGTCGAGGAGCCAACCGGCGAAGAAGCGGAAGTTGTGCGCGACGCGCGGCATCACGCCGCGCCGGTGCGAGCGCAGCAGCGCCCCGTTGTCGAGGGTCTCGACGAGGGCGAGCTCCTCCAGGCGTGCCTCGACGCCGTCGGCGACGGCGTTCAGCACGGCGGCGCGCTCCGCGCGCGAGGTGGCGGCCCAGCCGGGGAAGGCCGCCCGCGCGGCGGTCACGGCCGCGTCGACCTCGGCGGGTCCGCCGCGGGAGATCTCGCCGAGTACGGCGCCGTCGATGGGCGAGACGTCGGTGAACGTGGCCGCGGAGGCGACGCGGCGGCCGCCGATCCAGTGCCGGGTGTCCACGGCGACGCCGCCGACGGTGATGTGTTCGGACATGTCACGTGCTCCAAGTCGGAAAGAGGGGGCTACTCGGCGCCCGAGGTGCCGGACTCCAGCAGGGTGCCGCCGTCCCAGACGACGCCGACCTGCCGGTAGTAGGCGCCGATCGGCTCGCGGATCTCCAGGCGGGCCAGCTCCTCGGTGGGCGCGTCGAACAGCTCCAGGTCGGCCTCGCCCGCCCACGGCTGCCCGCCCTCGAAGGCGGCGGCGCCGGATTCGACCAGTTCGTCCAGGGCCAGGCCGCCGTTCTTGCCGATGGCGGGCAGCCAGCGGTGGTGCGCCATCGGGTGGCCGTTGACGAAGCCGTTGCTCTCGGCGGGGCCGTGCAGCGTCACGACGGCCTGGGCCAGGCGGCGGTCGGCGGCGGCCAGCGTGGCGCCGAAGCGGGCGCCCGGCTCCAGGCGTGGCGCGGGCCCGTACGGGTGCGGCCTGGTCAGGTGGATGGAGCCGAGCTTCTTGGGATAGCCCTGGTGCAGGCCGCGGGCGATCGCGAAGTCCTTGTCCACCCAGATGTAGACGCACCGGGAGTAGGTCCGGCCCCGGTAGGAGCAGCGGACCACGGCGAAGGCCTCCTTGTACTGGGCGCGCACCGGGTCGAGCAGTTCCTCGCGCGAGTCGCCGCAGGACTGCCAGTCGGCCCAGATGAGGGCGACCGCGCCGGGGTCGTCGGCGGCGAGTTCCAGCGGCGCGGGCAGCAGCTCGCGCACCCGGGCCGGGTCGGTGCGGTACTCGACGGTGAGCAGGTCGCCCGAGTAGTGCCACGGCGGCGCCGGGACGAGGGACGAGCGGCCGGTGGCCGTCTTGGGGTGGAAGTAGCCGCGGACGCCGGCCAAGGTGGTCCTCCTCGAAATCGTTTGGCTCCAAATAAAATAGGAACAAGCAGGGCCGCGGTCAACACTTGCGGCGATTGCTCGGCGACCATTACGTTTGGGTTCAAACGATTTTGCCCGTCCGCCCGAGGAGAACACCGGTGAGCGGCCACGCCTCCCCCCTGGTCCGGCAGCACCTCGACCGTCTGGCCGAGCAGCACGTCGACGTCGTGCGCGTGATCTACCCCGACCTGACCGGGACCGACCGCGCCCGCGACGTCCTGCTGGACCACCTGCCGTCCGCCTGCGAGCACGGGCTGGCCTTCTGCCGGGCGGTGTACCACACCACCCCGCGCGGCGAGACCGTGGACATCGCCGGCGGCCTGGACGCGGGACTGCCCGACGTCGCCGTCATCCCCGACCTGGCCACGCTGGCCCCGCTGCCGTGGGAGCCCGGGGTGGCCTGGTGCCACGCCGACGTCATCGACCCCGTCACCGGCGGCCCCGCCCCGGAGTCCCCGCGTGACCTGCTGCGCGGCGTCCTGGCCCGGTGCGCCGAGCACGGGCTGCGCCCGGTCGTCGGGCCGGAGCTGGAGTACTTCCTGTGCGACCCGGCGCCCGGCGGCGGCTGGCGGCGCTACGCCGAGGCGCCCGGCAACGTCTACACCGCGGGACGGCGCGGCGACCCCGACGGCCACCTCATCAGGACCCTGCGCCACCTGCGCGACCTCGGTGTCGGCGCGGCGGCGGGCAACCACGAGTTCAGCAGCGGCCAGTTCGAGATCAACCTGGTGCACTCGGCCGCGCTCGACGCCGCCGACCGGGCGTTCTGGTTCAAGTCGGCGATCAAGGAGCTGGCCCGCATCGAGGGCAGGCTGGCCACGTTCATGGCCAAGCCGTTCAACGACGAGGGCGGCTCCGGCTTCCACCTGCACCTGTCGTGCGAGGACGCCGACGGGCGCAACGCCTTCGACGACCCGGCCGGGCCGCACGGGCTGTCGGCCACCGCCAGGCACGCCATCGCGGGCGTGCTCGCGCACGCGCCGGCGCTGGCCGCGCTGGCCAATCCGACGATCAACTCGTACAAGCGCTTCGGCCCGGACACGCTGGCCCCGTGGCTGATCGACTGGGGTCTCGACAACCGCAGCGCGATGATCCGCGTGCCCCCGGAGCGGGGCGCGGGCGCCCGGTTCGAGCTGCGGCTCGGCGACGCGAGCGCCAACCCGTACCTGCTGATCGCCGGGACCGCGGCGGCGGCGCTGCTGGGCGTGCGCGCGGCCGAGGAGCCGCCCGCGCCCCTGGTCGGCTACGGCTACGACCGGACCAAGGCGCCGGTGCTGCCGATGACCCTGACCGACGCGCTGGCCGCCTTCGAGGCCGACACCGCGCTGATCGAGCTGCTCGGCAAGGACTTCGCGGCGGCCTTCCTGGCCTACAAGCGCGACGAGATCGCCCGCTTCCAGCGGCACGTCACCGACTGGGAGTTCGCCGAGTACAGCTACCACCTGTGAGCCGAGCACAGCCGCAGCCTGTGACCTGAGCACGGCCACCGCTTGTGCCCCGAGCGCAGCCACCGCCACCGGCTGTGACCCGCAGACCCCGGGCGCCCGTTCTCCTCCCGTAGGGGCGCCCGGCCTTCTCCCCGGGCGGCCACGGCATCCGGACGGGCCGCCCCGCCCCCTGGAGGCCGCCACCCTTCACCTCCGGGGTAACGCTCGAGGGCCGCCGGTTCCCGACCGGCGGCCCTCGACGCGTTTCACCCGCCGGTCACTCGACGGCGCGCTGCGCCAGCTCGTCCGCCATGGCGATGATCTCCGGGTGGTAGCCGGCCTTCTCCCCCGGCGTGTAGCGCACCCAGCCGAGCCCGTGCCGGTAGGGGAAGGCGCCGCGCCGCTCGCGCAGCTCCCAGTCCACCGGGCCGCCGTGGTCGTACCCGGCGCTGATGCCGGTGAACGGGGCCATCCCGAGCAGTTGCGGCACCCCGGCCAGCTTGATCAGCGGCCGCTCCCCCGCCAGCACCTCGATGTCCCAGCGCATCTCGGGCAGCGCGGTGAAGCGGGCCTCGATCGTCACCGGGCCGCCGGGCAGCGGCCCCGACGCGCGCAGCGGCAGGCCGTAGGCGTTGTAGGTCAGCCGCAGCTCGCCGTCCTCGACGTAGAGCAGGTAGCCGCCGCCCTGGTCGCCGTGCGCGACGATCACGCCTTCCTGGCCCGGGCCGCACTCCAGCGCCGCCTCGACGGTGAACGAGCGCAGCGAGGTCAGCTTGGCCGAGCGGAAGCGCTCCAGCGCCGGGCCGCCGGGGCGGAGCGTGACCGGCCTGGACAGCTCCAGCTCGGTGGCGGGCCTGGTGAGCAGCATGTCGCCGGTGTCGTCGAGCGGGAAGACCGTGTTCAGCCAGGCCGCCTCGCGCCACTTCGCGGCCAGCTCGGCCACCCGCTCCGGCTGCTCGGCGGCCAGGTCGGTGGTCTCGGCCGGGTCGGCGGCCAGGTCGTACAGCTCCCAGCCGTCCTCGCGGAACGGCTCGCCGGGCAGGCGCGGGGAGATGATCTTGAAGTGGCCGGCGAAGTAGCCGCGCTGGCCGCCGCACTCGACGTACTGCGAGCGGTGCAGGCCGGCCAGCGCGCCGTCGCGCAGCAGGTGGCCGAAGGAGACGCCGTCCTGCTCGCGCGCCGCCGCGCCGGCGCGCTCGGCCTGGCGGTCCACCCCGGCCAGGGCCAGCAGCGTGGGCGCGACGTCCGTCACGTACGCGTACTGCGCCCGCACCCCGTCGTCCCCGTCGGCCCTGGGCAGCCCGGCCGGCCAGGACAGCACGAACGGCACGTGCACCCCGCCCGCGTACGCGTGCCCCTTGTAGAGCCGGAACGGCGTGTTCGACACGTGCGCCCAGCCGCGCGGGTAGTGCCCGTGCACCTGGGGGCCGCCGAGGAGGCCGAGGTCGCGCGGCACGTCGGGACACCAGTCCGCGGGCAGTCCGGCCAGGTGCACGAAGCGGCTGAAGTAGCTGCGCGTGCCCTCCACGCCGCCTTCGCCGGTGGCGCCGTTGTCGCTGGTCACCACGATGATCGTGTTCTCGTGCTCGCCGATGCGCCTCAGGTGGTCCACCAGCCGGCCCAGGCTCTGGTCCACGGCGTCCACGGCGGCGGCGTACACCTCCATGTGCCGGGCGTACAGCTCGCGCTGTTCGGCGCTCAGCTCGTCCCACGACGGGACGCCCAGCGTCTCGTCCGGTCCGGAGCCGGAGGCGGCGGTGCCTTCGGGGAAGAGCCCGTCGCGGAGCTGGCGGGCGAAGCGCTCCTCGCGGACGCGGTGCCAGCCGGCGTCGTAGCGGCCGCGGTACTTGGCGATGTCGGCCGGTTTGGCCTGCACCGGGCCGTGCACGGCGTGGTGGGCGAAGTAGAGGAAGAACGGCTTGCCGGCGTCGTTGGCGCGCAGGCCGTCGATCATGTCGATGGCCCGGTCGGTCAGCTCGTCGGTGAGGTAGCCGCCGGCCGGCCGGTCCTCGTCGCGGACCGGGCTGTTGTCGCTGATCAGGCGGTGCGGGTGGAACAGCGAGGTGAAGCCGTCCATGGAGCCGTAGTAGCGGTCGAAGCCGCGCTGCACCGGCCAGGAGCTCTTGTCCGCGCCGTCGTGCAGCTTCGACTCGATGGTCAGGTGCCACTTGCCGACCATGAACGTGGCGTACCCGCCGGCCCGGAACGACTCGGCCAGCGTCGGCACGTCACGCGGGATCTCCAGCTGGTAGCCGGGGTAGCCGGGGTCCACGTGCGCGACCGTGGCGAACCCGGCGCGGTGCGGGTTGAGCCCGGTCATCAGCGCGGCGCGCGAGGGCGAGCAGAGCGGGGTGCTGTGGTAGTTGGTCAGCCGGTAGCCGGTCTCGGCCAGGGCCTGGACGTGCGGGGTGTCGATCTCCGCGCCGAACGGCGACAGGTCGCTGAAGCCGAGGTCGTCGACCAGGACGACGATCACGTTCGGCGCGCCTGGCCTGGCCCGGTGGCGCGGCGGCCACCACGGCTCGGACTGCGACGCCAGTTCCCTGACGGTCCCGCCGAACCCCTCGTAGCCGCGGCTGCGCACGCCTTCCGGCGCCCCGCCGGGGACCTGGTCCCCGGCGGGCGTGGGTGCCTGAGCCGTCACGGACCCTCCGGGTCGACGACGTCCTGGTCGGCCCACAGCGGCGCGACGCGGGCGCGCAACTCCTCCGCGCCGACCCGGTCCACCAGGTCGACCGCCGCCAGGTTGTCCCTGAGCTGCTCGATGCTGGTCGCGCCGAACAGCGTGGTGGTGTTGGCCGGGTGGGTGAGCGTGAACGCCACGCACAGCTGCGCGGGCGTCGCGCCCAGCTCGGCGGCGATCCGCCGCAGCTCGGCCGCGGAGAGCGCGATGCGCTCCCTGATCTCGCCGGGGTCGCGGCCGACCTGCCGGTCGATGCCCTTGCCCAGCAGCACGCCGCCCTCCAGCACGTCGGAGGACTGCAGGGTCACGCCCTGGCCGAAGATCTTGGCGAACGGCCGGCCGTCGGGGATCGAGCGCCGGGAGACGCTGTACTTGAGCTGCGCGATGGCCGGCCCCTCGACGCCTTCGCCGGCGGCCGCGTCGATCAGGGTCTGGACGTTCGAGGCCGACCAGTTGTTCACCCCCCAGCTCCTGATGAGCCCGGCGGTGCGCAGCCCGTGCAGGTCCATGACCAGCTCGTGCAGGTCGACGCCGTCGTGGCGCAGGTCGCCGAGCACCACCAGGTCGGCGTGCTCGACGCCGGCCCGGAACAGCGCGTTCTCCAGCTGGGCGCGCAGGCTCTGCTGCGGATAGCCCTCCAGCCACAGCTTGGACGACAGCAGGTAGTCCTCGCGGCGCAGCCCGGCGGCCCGCACCAGCGCGGAGAAGATGACGTCCGTGAAGACGGGCGGCATGCCGGGGAAGCCGTAGACGCCGACGTCGAACAGGTCGATTCCGGCGTCGACGGCCTCGCGGATCATGTCGACCGCGTCGTGGAAGTGCATGCGGTCGTAGGTGTGCCAGGAGCCGAGTGCCAGCACTCCGGTCTCCGGCCCGTCGCGGCCGATGCGGCGGCGGGGGATGGCGGTCTTCATGCGGTTCACTCCAGATCGGTCACGGCAGGCGGGGGTCGATGACGGCCTTGATCTGGCCGAGTTCGGCCATCGAGGCCACGCAGGCGCTCGCCTCGGACAGCCCGACCGGCTTGCTGAACAGCTCGTCCCAGGGCATGCGGTCGGCGAACGTGCGGAAGAAGCCGATGGCGCGGTGGTAGTCGGAGATGTCGCCGTTGAGCGAGCCGAGCACGGTCAGCTCCTTGCCCATCACCGCGCCCAGCGGCACCGGCGCGAGCTCGAACCCGGTCGAGCCGACGACCACGAACGTGCCGCGCTGGGCGGCGACGGCCACCGCCTCCTCGGCCACGGTGGGCGCGCCGGCCAGGTCGAAGACGTAGTCGGCGCCACGTTCGCCGACCGCCTCCCTGATGGCGGCGACGCGTTCGTCCTTGGTCAGGCCGGCGGAGACCGTCGCGTCGGCGCCGAAGCGGCGGGCGGCGGCCAGCCGGTCGTCCGGGCCGCCCACGGTGACGACCGTGCCGGCGCCGGCGATCCTGGCGACGGCGGTGGCGAAGATGCCGAGCGCGCCCGCGCCCTGCACCACCACGGTCGATCCGGTGCGGATGCCGCCCGCCCGGTCGACCGCGCGCAGCACGGTCTTGGCCGCGCAGCCGGACATCGACGCCCAGGTGTCCTTGACGTCCTCGGGCAGCAGCAGCTTGGCCGCGCCCGGCGTCACGTAGCAGTATTCGGCCAGGCCGCCGATGGCGTACGGCGGCCGGTCGGAGCGCTGCATGAAGCCGTAGCCGCGGCTGGCGCAGGCGACGGGCTCGCGCAACACGGCGCAACCGTGGCATCGTCCGCAGGTGGACTCCGACCAGCCGATGCGGTCCCCGGGCGCGACCGGGCGGCCGAGCGCGTCGGTCGTGCCCGGGCCGGCCGCGACGACCTCGCCGACCATCTCGTGGCCGAGGATCATCGGCAGCATGCCGGGGAAGGTCATCTGGCCGGTCCAGAGGTGGACGTCGGTGCCGCACAAGGTGGTGCAGGTGATGCGGACCAGGGCGGCGCCCGGCTCGATCTCCTCGGGGAGCGGTACGTCCTGCAGGTCGAGTGGCCGCCCGTGCTCGGTCAGTACGGCGGCAGCAGTTTGCGTAGGCATAGTCACCTTCATGGCTTTCAACCGTTGAGTGTGGTTAATCTACACTCGTTGACAAATAATTACAGCCCCTTGGAGGCTCCACGGTGTCAGCGGACCACCCCCCAGCCGATCTCGTCGCGCTCGGCGGCCACGTGCTCACCTTCGACCCGGCCGACACCCGCGCGACGGCGCTGGCCGTACGCGACGGGCGTGTCACGACGACCGGGACGGACGCGGCGGCCGCCGCCCAGATCGGCCCCGCCACCCAGGTGCTCGACCTGGCCGGGCGCACCCTGATGCCCGGCATCAACGACTCGCACCTGCACGCCACCTGGTTAGGCGCGGTCTGGCCCGACACGCTCATCAGCGAGAAGGGCCTGTCCGGGCACCCCGGACGGCTGATCGGCGGCGAGGAGGAACGGCGCGCGGCCATCCTGCGGGCCGGGCGGATCTGCGCCTCGCTCGGCATCACCAGCTACACCGAGCCCGGCCTCGGCCCCGGCGAGGACGACGGCGAGACCGGCTGCTTCTCGCAGGCCGTCCTGGACACCTACACGGCGCTCGCCGCGGCGGGCGAGCTGTCGGCGCGCGTGACGGTGCTGCGGCTGTTCGGCGTCCTCGACGGCCCGAGCACGCTGGCGGACGTCACGCGCGGCCTGCGCACCGGAGCGCCCGCCACCGATCCCGAGTGGCTCAACGTGGCCGGCGTCAAGATCTTCGCCGACGGCATCCCGCCCATGCGCTCGGCCTGGACCTGCCACCGCTACCCCGACGGCTCGCACGGCTCCCTGCTGGTCGACGGCGCCGACGAGGCGGCGCGCGAGCGCAGCCTGCGCACCATGATCGAGCTGGCGCACCGGGCCGGGCTGCAGGCCGGCGTGCACGCCACCGGCGACAGGTCGATCGGCGCGGTCATCGACGCGGTCGCGGACGCGCTCGCCGACGACCCCGATCGCGCGGGCGCCGCGCGTCACTACGTCATCCACGGCGACCTGGTCACCCCCGAGCAGGTCGCCAGGATGGCCCGGCTCGGCATCGGGCTCACCACCCAGCCGGTGATCGCCCAGGCCACCGCGGGCATGGTGGCCGGGGCGCTGGGCGCGGACGTGGCCGGCTCGGCCTGGCCGCTGGCCGCGCTGCTGGACGGCGCGGTGCCGTTCACGCTGAGCAGCGACGCCCCGGTGACCACGCCGGACTGGCGGGTGCAGATCGCCGCCGCGGCCGGGCTGCTCGGCGAGCGGGCCGCCCGCCCCGGCCTGATGACCAGGCTGCTGCGCTGCTACACCACCGCACCCGCCGCGCAGGACGGCGCGGAGTCCTGGAAGGGCTCGCTGGAGCCCGGCAAGGTGGCCGACTTCTGCGTGCTCGCGCACGACCCACTGACCGTCACCCCGGCGGACCTGCCCGAGGTGGCGGTGGACGCGACCGTGGTGGACGGCCGGGTGGTGTACGTCCGCGACGGCGTCCGGCTGGACTGACGCCGGGCGCGACCGGGCGGGATCCACCCGGTCGCACTCGGTCACGCCTTGTGCACCCGTCACATGAGGAGCTGGCCGCCGTCCACCTGGAGGGTGACGCCGGTGATGTGGCGGGCGCCGTCGGAGGCGAGGAAGACGACGGCGGGCACGATGTCCGCCACCTGGGCGATCGACCCGAGCGGGATGCGCGACTCCCACATCTTGCGTGCCGTGTCGTCGGTGGCGAACATGGCGGTCATCGGCGTGAGCACCGGCCCCGGCGCCACGCCGTTGACGCGGATGCCGTGCGGGGCCAGCTCGATCCCGGCCGACCTGGTCAGCGCGTCGATGGCGGCCTTGGTCGCCTCGTAGTGTCCGAGGCCGGGCGTGGGCTGGCGGGCGCCGATCGAGGAGACGTTCACCATGCAGCCGCGCACGCCGCGCTCCACCATGTGCGCGCCGACGGCCCTGGTCATGAGGAACGTGCCGCGGAAGTTGACCCGGGCGCAGGAGTCGAACACGTCGACGTCCAGGCCAATGAGCGGGCCGCCGCCGGCGGTGTGGCCGGCGTTGTTGACCAGCACGTCGATCGTGCCGTGCCGGTCGGCCACCGCGGCGACCGCGGCCTCGACGGAGGCGGCGTCGCCCACGTCCACCCGCACGTGGTCGCCGCCGAGCTCGTCGGCGGCGGCGCGGGCGCGGGCCTCGTCGATGTCGGCGACGACGACCCGGTCGCCGGCGGCCGCGAAGGCATCGGCCACGCCGTGGCCGATGCCGCTGGCGCCGCCGGTCACGAGCACGGTCCTGGGGGTCGCCTGGGCGGCGGAAGCTTGGCTCATGAGGATTCCTGTTCACTGACCGGCCTTCGGAAAGGCTGGGGCTGGAGGGGTTGACGAGGTTATTATTATACGCGCGTAGACAAAAAATAGGCAGGGAGTGGATCGACGTGAGCGACACACAGCGGGTCCCGGTACGCACGCTCGGCCCCGGCGGCGTGACCACGTCGCTGTTCGGGCTGGGCTCCTGGAACACCTGGGACCGCATGGAGTTCGGCGACGCCGTCGCCCTCCTGCGCCGCGCCCTGGACGCCGGCGTGACACTCTTCGACGTGGCCCACTACAACATGGGCCCGCACGCCGAGCAGGCGCGTACCGACGTCATCTTCGGCGAGCTGGTCCGCGAGGCCGGCGTGCGCAGGGAGGACTACCAGCTCTGCGGCAAGCTGTGGCTGTGGGAGTACCCGCGGGCCGGCTTCCGCGAGCAGCTCGAGGTGAGCCTGGGCCGCATCGGGATCGAGCGCGCCGACACCGTCGTGGTGGGCGACTACATGGAGCGCCCCGACATCCGGCAGATCGTCCTCGACGTGAACGAGCAGATCAGGGCCGGGTGGTTCGGCGGCTGGGGCGTCAACAACTGGATCGCCGAGGACGTGGACCTGGCGCTGCGCTTCGCCGCCGACGAGGGGCTGACCCCGCCGGGCTTCGCCCAGCTCAAGTACAGCATCGCGCGCCGGTCGATGGCCGAGGGCGACCACTACGGCACGCACTTCGCCGCGGGCACGCTGGCGCTGCAGGCCTCCGACGTCTTCGAGGGCGGCATCCTGGTCGGCAGGAAGTTCCCCGAGCGGAAGATCGGCGCGGACCCCGGCGGCATCCGCGAGGCGATCAGGGACGCCGGCGACGCGGTGGCGCGCGTGGCGGCCGGGTTCGGCGCCACGCCCGCGCAGGTGGCCATCGCCTTCTGCCTGGAGCACCCGGCGGTCGCCAACGTGTTGTTCGGGGTGAGCCGGATGGAACAGCTCGACGACAACCTGGGTGCGCTGGAGCTGTGGCGCGCGCACGGCGCCGAGGTGCGCGCCGCGCTCTCCGACCTGTGGCTCGACCGTGAGGTACGCGCCGACGGCCGCTGGACGTGACCCGCCCGCCCGATGTGCGAGGATCTTCAAGATCCATTTCCCCCGGACGAAGGGCCGCGCATGAACGCCGGGCAGCCGACCACCGCCGACCTGCGCGAGTCCTACGCCGAGGTCTCGTACGTCCATCAGACCGGTCTGGGCTGGACGGCGGTGGTCCCCGACGACGGGCGGCCGCTCACGCTGGAGCAGATCGCCGCCAGGCTCGCCGGTGACGCGCCGTACGAGATCCACGAGCCGGCGCCGCTGAGCGCCGTCGTGCCGCCGGACTTCGACGCGTATCCCGTGCTCGTCGGCTGGTACGGCGCGACCACCGTGCTCTTCGAGTTCGGCGCCGTGTGGCCGGACACGCTCGGCCGGCTCAGCCGGGACGCCCGGGCCTACGGCGTCCGGTGGAACGTCAACGCGGTCAACGCGCTGAGCTTCGCGGCCGGGGGCGAGCTCGTGCTGAGCGTCGACGCGCTCTTCCCGGCCCGGCAGGAGGCTCACCCCGGCCTGGCCCGCTGGCCCGAGCTGCGGGCGACGACCGACTTCTTCCACAGCTCGGACGAACCCGACGAGGACGACGACGAGGACGACGGCTCCCACTGGCGCGACGGCTACGACTGGCGGGCCGCCTGTCTCACGGTCATCGAGCAGACCACCGGGGCGCGGCTCACCCTCGGCTGGGAGCAGCGGCCGCGCCCCTACGTGACGTTCCGCCTGTCCGACGCGACCTGAGCCGGCCTGTCCGGCGCGGTCCGCGGCAGGTCGAGGACGACCTTGCCCTGGACGCGGCGGCCGAGCAGGCTCGCGGCGGCTTCGGCGGCGTCGTCCCAGGGCGCGCGCAGGCCCACCGGGACGTCCAGTTCCCCGGCGGCCAGCAGGCCGATCAGGTGGGCGAGGTCGGCGCCGAGCGGGGTCTCCAGGTTGAAGTTCTCGATCCGCCCGCGCAGCGACCTGACCCGGGCCTCCTCGAAGTCGATCGTGGTCGGCTCGCGCGAGGCCTTGCCGATGGCCTGGACCACGCCGTCGTCCGTCAGCCGCAGGAACGCCTCGGCCAGTTGCCGTCCGCCCACGTTGTCCAGGACGCCAAAGACGCGCTCGCGCAGCCCGGCGGGCCCGATGACGATCTCGGCGGCCCCCAGCTCGCGCAGCCCGGCGCCGCGTTCCGGCGCGCCGACCGAGGCGATGACGTGCGCGCCGGCCCGCGCGGCGAGCTGCACCGCGAAGCGGCCGACCCCGCCGGACGCGCCGGTGACCAGGACGCGGCGGCCGGCGATCGGCCCCAGCCTGCGCACGGCCTGCGCGGCCGTCCCCCCGGCGACCGGCAGCGCGGCGGCCAGGCCGAGGTCCACGCCGTCGGGTACGACGGCCAGGTCGGCGGTGTCCACGGCACGCAGCTCGGCCCAGGCGCCGGCCCAGCCGAAGGTGACGACCCGGGCGCCCGCCGCCGGTCCCGAGCCGTCGGCGGCGGCCCGGACGACGACGCCCGCGGCGTCCCAGCCGGGAACGTGCCGGGCAGCAGGACGGGGAGCGGGACGGGAAGGATCGCCGGGGGCATCGCCGGGTCGCGGGTCCGGCGAGCGGTAGGCGATCTCGCCGAAGTTGAGCGCGACGGCCGCCACCTCGACCAGCGCCTGGTGCGGGGCCGGCACCGGGTCGGGGACGGCGCCGAAGGTCAGGTCTGGGTCGAAGATCAGTGCTTTCATGCGCCCCAGCCTGCGCGCCGCCCCGCACGATCGGCTGACGGTCCCCGCACGACGCCACCACCAGACACCACCACCCGATACCAGAGCCAGACGCCAGAGCCCGCCGCCGCCCGCCGAGGTGCGGCCGGCGGCGGTCAGTGGCGTCAGTGGCGGTCGAGGTGGCGGTCGAGGTGGCGCGAACGCCGCGTCTCGTGCCTGATCGCGAGCCGGATCGCCCAGTAGATCACGAAGAACACCACCACCACGGGGATGACGTACAGGACCAGGATGATCAAGAGTTCCGCCGCGCCCACGTTCATCTCGTCCTCCATCCGACAGGGGAAGATCAAGGCTGCCGGATCGGCGCGGTGAGCGTCTAGAGCCGCGCCTCGGCCGCCTTGACTTTCGCCGGGGCCAGTGTGGCCAGGACGAGGAGCAGCGCGCTCTGGGCCAGCATGCCGGGGGCCAGCGGCGGCGCCGAGCCGGTCGACTTGGTGAGGGCGTACCACCACTGGGTCAGCGGCGACAGCGTCGGCCAGGCGGGGTCGAAGACGCCGGCCCGGTGGTTGGCCGAGACGTGCGCGTACACGCCGAACGCGGCCGCCAGCAACACGATCAGGGCCACCGCGCGCACCGCGTTCACCGCGCCCGGCGTGTCGCGCACGAGCAGGAGCACCACCGCGGACCCGAGCAGCACCAGCGCCAGCCACGGGATCAGCTGCTGGGCGGAGCGCCAGTGCCCTTCGGCGAACAGCTCGAACGCGCCGCCCAGGATCCCCAGGACCACCACGCCGATGAGCCCGAGTCTCAGGTTGATCGAAGTCATGACCCGATGCTGGCCGACCGGGCTCAACGGAAGCTCAGCGGTAGGTGAATGTTCAATGAGAACCGGCCGCCCGGCCGCCGCGCACGGAGATTCTGGTAACAAACATTTCCGAAATAACCGGTCTTAACTCTTGCCATTGACTGGATTTGTTGGAACATATGGTCTGAGTCGTTCGAGTGAGGCCATAGATCACCTACCCGCAAATGGTGGCGGCGAGGGAAGGGGCAACGCTCATGCGCCAACGTGCCGTCCGGAACCTGGCGAAGCTGGACGCGACGCATGCCAGGGTCACCCGGATACTCGACGCGGCAGCGGGCGGGAAGAACAACTTCCTCGCCGACGAGGCCATGGTGTGCCGATTCGACCAGGTCGCCCCCGTCGCCAAGACCGCGGCCAGGGCCGTGCTCCAGTTCCTGACGCGAGTCGTCCGCCACCTGGCCGCCGACGAGGGCATCGACCAGTTCCTCATCGTGGGCAGCGGCGTCTCCAGCGGCCTGCCGCCCGGGAACATGCTGCACGACCAGGCCCGCGCGGCCTCGGCCGGTGACCCGCGGGTGCTGTACGTGGAGAGCGACCCGATGGTGGTCACGCTGGCGCAGGCCACCGTCGAGCCGTTCACCGACCTGGTGCGGGTGGTCGACGGTGACGTGCGCGAGATCGACGACCTGCTGCGCGACCAGGTGGTCCAGACGTTCATCGACTGGGACCGCCCGCTGGCCGTGCTGCTGCTGTCGGCGCACGGCGTCGACGACGACGAGTACGCCCACTACGTCGTCAAGCGGCTGTGCCACGCGGCCTCGCCGGGCAGCTACCTGGCCCTGCTGCACACCACCTTCGACGGCGTCCCGCCGGAGCTGCGGCCGGCCATCCACGACGTGCTCACCATGACGCTGCCCGGCCTCACCATCAGGTCCAGGGCCGAGGTCGAGGCCCTGCTGGACGGCCTGGACCTGGTGGCTCCCGGCCTGGTGTGGATCCCGCGGTGGCGGCCGGTCGAGCACGACCTCGCCTGCGGCGAGGACCCCTGCGCGTCGGGCAACTACGGCGCGCTGGCCCGCATCTCCTGAAGCGGCCCCCGAGGCCCCCGGGCCCCGGCTACCTGACCGGGCCGCGCGTGCGCAGCTTCTGCAGGTCGCTCATCGCGCGGGCGCGCGCGTCGACCACGTTGCGCAGCGCGCCGCCGGCCAGGTTCAGCAGCAGCACGCAGATCATGATGGCCGCGCCGGGCGCGACGATCAGCCACGGCGCCTGCGTCAGGTACGACCGGCCCTCGGCGATCATGTTGCCCCAGGTGGGCGTCGGCGGCGCGATGCCCAGCCCGAGGAAGCTCATCGCCCCGTCCACCAGCATCGCCGACGCCGACAGGATCACCACCTGGACCAGCGCCAGCGGCAGCACGTTCGGCAGCACGTGGACGAAGAGGATCTTCGCCGGCCGCATGCCGGACACCCGGGCCGCCCCGATGTACTGCCGTTCGGCCACGCCGAGCACCCGGCTGCGGATCACCCGCGCGGTGAACGGCGTGAAGATCACCGTCAGCGCGATCAGCTCGGTCCAGATGCTCGCGCCCAGTCCGATGGCCAGCGCCATGGCCAAGATGATCGCCGGGAACGACATCCAGGCGTCCATGACGCGCATGACCACCGCGTCGACCGTCCGGTAGAAGCCGCTGACCAGGCCGATCACCATGCCGGTGAACGCGGCGCAGAGCGTGATGAGCGCCGACAGGCCGAGCGAGGCGCGCCCGCCGGAGATCAGCCTGCTGAACACGTCGCGCCCGTAGGAGTCGGTGCCGAGCAGGTGGTCGGCCGAGGGCGGGAGCAGCCGGTTGACCGGGTCGGTGGCGTTCGCCTCGGGCAGCAGCGGCGGCAGCAGGACGATGGCCAGCACGATCAGCACGAGCAGCGTGGTGGCGGCGGCCAGCAGGCGATTGCGCCGCAGCGATCGCAGGAACCCGCCGGCCGCCGCCGGTCCCGCGACCCCGGCAGGGGCCTGGCTGGCGACTTCGGTCATGACACACGCACCTTGGGGTCGAGGAGGGCGTAGGACAGGTCGACGACCAGGTTGACGAGCACGAACATGAGGGCCACGAACAGCGTCACGCCCTGGACGAGCGGGAAGTCGCGGGTGGCCACCGCGCCCATGAGCAGCGAGCCGAGCCCGGGGATCACGAAAATCGACTCGATGATCACGATGCCGCCGACCATCATCGCGAAGTTGCTGCCCAGCTGGGTGATGAGCGGCATGAGCGCGTTCGGCAGCACGTGCTTGATCATGACCTGCCGCTCCGACAGGCCCTTCACCCGCGCGGTGCGCAGGTAGGCGTGCGGCAGCTCGCCGAGCACGCTCTCGCGCAGCGTCAGGATGAACAGCGCGGACTGCCCGATGACCAGGCAGATCACCGGCAGCACCAGCATCGGCACGGCGGCCACCGGGTCGGCGAAGAGGTTGACGTAGCCGCTGGAGGGGAACCAGCGCAGCGTCACCGCGAACACCAGCACCAGGATCAGCGCGATCCAGAAGTCCGGGATGGCCATGCCCAGGCCGGACATCTGGCTGAGCCCGCGGGCCAGCAGGTTGCGCGGCGACACCGCGTTCCACGCGGTGACCGCCACCGCGACCAGGAAGCTGATCACGGTGCTGATCACGGCCAGCGTGAGCGTCGGCACGACGTGGTCGAGCACCACCGGGATCACCGGCGAACGGTAGGTGATCGAGGCGCCGAAGTCGCCGTGCGCGACGTTGCCCAGCCAGCTCAGGTACTGCTCCCACAGCGAGCCGGTCAGTCCCATGCTCTGCCTGAGCGCCTCCACGTCCTCGGGCCTGGCCGTCGGCCCGAGGATCGCGATGGCCGGATCGCCGGGGATCAGGCGGATGACGAAGAACATCATCGTGCCCACGATCAGCAGGATGACGATCAGGTCGCGCAGCCGCCGGAGCAGGAGTGGCGTCATGTGCCCCGCTCCCCTACTTCTGCAGCCAGGAGTTCCAGAACACGCGGTAGAACGTGTCGTACCCCTTCAGCTTGGGCGAGTAGGCGGCGTACAGCCTGGACTGGCTGAGCGTGATGACCGGGAACTGCTGCCAGACGTAGCCCTGGAGCTTGTCCATCACGGCCTTGGCCGCCTCGGGCGAGGTGACGCCGTTGTACTCCTCGACCAGCTTGGCCAGCTCGGGCGAGCTGGAGCCGTTGAGCCCGCCGAGCGTGACCGCGGGCATCTGGGACGGCGAGGTCAGCGCGGCGTTGAAGAACAGCGTGGTGATGTCCCAGCCGGCCGGGTCCTTGGTGAGCGTGCCGAGCATGGTCGGGAAGTCGAAGGTGTCGATCTTCGTCTTGATGCCGATCTTGGAGAGCTGGTCCTGCAGGAGCACGGCCCACTGGCTGAACTGCGGGTAGCTGTTGGTCGTCACGATGTGCACGGTGTCACCGGCGTTGATGCCGGCCTGGGCGAACAGCTCCTTGGCCTTGGCCGGGTCGTGCTGCTTGTAGACGTCCTCGCCGACCGAGGAGTACAGGGCCTTGTTGTCCTGCGAGACCATCGCGCCCACCTCCACCGACAGGTCGGGGCCGCCGCCGGTGGCGGCGTTGATGGCGCGCTTGTCCATGAGCAGGTTGAGCGCCTGGCGGGCGCGCGGGTCGGTGAACTTCGAGCCCTTGTTGAAGTTCGGGATGATCACGTTCTGGTTCGCGCCGGCCAGGTGGCTGACGACCACGGCCGGGTTGTTCTTGAGCGCGACGTACTGGTCGTCGCTGGGCATCGCGTGCTGCCACTGGCCGGTCTGCAGGCCGTTGATCAGCGCGTCCTGGTCGGCGACGACCTTGTAGGTGATCGCGTCGAGGTAGGTGTGCTTGGCGCCGGCCTGGCCGCCCCAGTCCTCCTCGGCGCGCGACTTGTAGCCGTCGAAACGTTCCAGCACGATCTCGCGGCCGATGTCCCAGGTCTTCAGCTTGTACGGCCCGGTGCCGACCGCGGCCTCCTTGAGGAAGCCGGTGGGTGGCACGCCCTGGAGGTTCTTGGCCGCGTAGATCTCCGCGCCGGGGCTGGCCAGCTCGTCGATCAGCGGGTAGCGGGGCTTCTTCAGCTCCAGCTTGACCGTGGTGTCGCCGTCGGCCGCGAGGCTCTTGACGTCGGCGTTGACCTGCTGGCCGGTCAGGTGGGTCTTGAGCCAGCGCTGCAGGCTGGCGACCACGTCGGCGGCGGTCAGCGCGCCGCCGTCGTGGAACGTGACACCGGCGCGCAGCTTGAAGGTGTAGGTCAGCCGGTCGTCGCTCATCTCGTAGGTGTCGACCAGCATGGGGCGGGCGGTGAAGGCCTTGTCGACCTCGAAGAGCTTCTCGTACAGCAGGTTGCCGATGTGCGCGGTGACCTGGCCGGGGTTGGCGACCATGTCCAGCGACTGCGGGTCGGTGGGGACGGCGACGGTGAGCGTACCGCCGCGCACCGGCGGGCCGGCGTCGGCGGACGACGGTGCCGACGCGGACGGCGCCGCGCCGGCGCAGCCGGTGAGCAGCAGGGCGCCGGCCGTCGCGACGGCGAAGAGTCCGGCTCGCCATGCGCGCGGGCCGCTCCAGAGCACGTTCATAGTGGTTCTCGCTCTTGGCTCGAGGGTGTGGGGGGAGGTGCGGGGCGAGCGGGCGGGCTCAGCCGTGCCGGTCGAGGTAGGTCGACAGGTCGGGGTTGGCGGCCAGGAGCCGGCCCGTGTACGCGTGGGTCGAGGAGGTCGCGATCGAGTGCGGGGTGCCGACCTCGATGAGATCGCCCTGGTACATCACGCCGACGCGATCGGCGACCGACAGCACCAGGCTGAGGTTGTGCGTGATGAACAGGAAGCTGATGCCGCGCGAGCGGCGCAGTTGCAGGAGCAGGTTCATGACCTGGCCCTGCACCGAGACGTCGAGAGCGGAGGTGGGCTCGTCGGCCACGATGAGCCGGGGTTCGGCGGCCAGCGCGCGGGCGATCGACACCCGCTGGCGCTGGCCGCCGGACAGCTGGGACGGCAGCCGGCCCGCGCAGGTGGCGGGCAGGCCGACCTCGTCGATGAGCTCGGCCACCCGCCGGTCGAGTTCCGCGCCGCGCATCGGGGTCAGTTCGCGCAGCGGTTCGGCGATGATGCGGGCGATGGTGTGGCGGGGGTCGAGCGAGCTCTGCGGGTCCTGGAAGATCAGTTGGGTGCGGCGGCGGAAGGCCCGCTCGTCGCCGTGCAGGCCGTCGTCGGTGATCCGGTGCTCGCCGAAGGCGATCGTGCCGGACGTGGGCGTCTCCAGCGCGCTGACCAGGCGGCCGAGCGTGCTCTTGCCGGAGCCCGACTCGCCGACCAGGCCGAAGAACTCGCCGGGGGCGATCTCCAGCGAGACCTCGTTCACCGCGCGCACGCCCGTGTCGCGAGCCGATCGGCGGAACAGGCCGCGCGAGGTGCCGTAGACCTTGGTGACCCGGTCGACGACCAGCGGCGGGACGGCGTCGCCCGCCGCGGGCCCGTCCTGTTCCGCCAGGTCGCCGGGGGTGCGCGTGACGGGCTCCGCCGGGTCGGCGCCGCCCTCGATCACGGCCCTGAGCCTGGCCTCGGAGATCGTCGGGAAGCCGGCCCGCCGGCTGACGCCGACCTGCGGCACGCATTCCAGCAGCGCCCGGGTGTACGGGTGCTTCGGCGCGGTGAGGATGTCCAGCTTGTCGCCGATCTCCACCAGCCGTCCCCGGTACATGACGGCGATCCGGTCGGCGATCTCCGCGGCCACGCCCATGTCGTGGGTGATGAACACGCACGCGGTCCGGTGCTCGTGCTGCACGCGCCGGAACAGGGCCAGGATCTCGGCCTGCGTGGTCACGTCCAGCGCGGTGGTCGGCTCGTCGGCGATGAGGATGTCGGGGTCGGACATCAGCGACATCGCGATCATCACCCGCTGCTGCATGCCGCCGGAGAGCTGGTGCGGGTAGAGCGCCATGATCCGGTCGGTGTCAGCCAGGCCGACCTCGGTGAGCAGCGTGCGGGCCTTGTCCTCGGCCTCGCGGCGCAGCCTGCTCCCCCGGCGCAGGGCCTGGCGCGGCAGCGCGCCGTCCGGCCGGTACGCCTCGATGAGCTGGATCCCGATGCGCTGGGCCGGGTTGAGCGAGTCCAGCGCCTCCTGGAAGATCATTCCGATCCGCGCGCCCCGGTAGGCCCGCATCTCGGCGGCGCTGAGGCGCGTGACGTCCACGCCGGCGACCGAGATCTCGCCTTCGGTGTAGACCGGCGCCACGAACTCCAGCAACCGGATGATCGACAGGGCGGTCACGGTCTTTCCGCTGCCCGACTCGCCGACGACGCAGAGCGTCTGCCCCGACGCGACGTCGAGAGTGAGCCCGTGGACGAGTTCGAGCCGGTCTGCGTGATCGGTCTCTTCGCGGGTCACACCGATCGTTAAGTCCGTCAGGTTGAGCAGCGACATGCGCGAGAGCTCCCTTCCTGGCACTGGTCACCGGAGCGCTCAGCGGCGCCTAAACCCACGCTGACCTGCCGAAAGCCATGTCCAGCCAGATAGTTCTACAAAGGTTGACAGACGGTGTCCGCAGTGTCAACGGTTATTCCACGTTCGTAGACAGAGGCTTCCGCGCCGGGGAAATCGTCTCTATGGTTACGTCTACGCGCGTAGATATTAACGGCGGAACGCGTGCCGAGGAAGACCCGCACCCGGGTCCACGAGCAGAGAGAGCCGAACGTGAATCCATCCCCCAGCCCCGACCCGATCATCGCCATCGCCACCGGCTACATGGGCGCCAAGCAGCTCTTCGCCGCCAGCAGGATCGGGCTGTTCGCCGCGCTGCGCGACGGCGAGCGCACCGCCGCCGAGCTCGCCGAGGCCACCGGCGTCACGCCGCGCATGGCGCGCATCCTGGCCGACTCCATGTCCGGCCTGGGCCTGCTGAGCCGGTCCGACGGCCGCTACCGGCTCGGCGACACCGCGGCGGCCTACCTGGTCGGCGAGAAGTCGGAGCTCGACCTGGCGCCGTTCCTGACCTTCCTGAACGAGATCAGCTACGGCCACTGGCTGCAGTTCGACACCACCGTGGACACCACCGAGCCCGGCACCCTGGACACCTCGGGCGACCGGTGGGGCACGTTCATGGCCGGTGTCATGACCTACAACGCCCTGCACGCGAAGATGCTCGCGGCCGGCTTCGACTTCTCCGGCTACCGGGAACTGCTCGACCTGGGCGGGCTGTCGTCCGGCTTCGCCATGGAGGCGCTGCGCGCCAACCCCGGTCTGCGGGCCACCTTCGTCTACGACCCGTCGTTCGCCGACATGGTGGCCGAGCAGGTCGCCCAGGCCGGCCTGGCGGACCGGGCGACGGTCAGCGGCGCGCCCACCGACACGGCCACGCCCGCGGGCTCGTTCGACCTGGTCATGGTCAACCACGTGGTGCACCGCTTCAACGCCGAGCAGAACCGGCGCATCCTGGCCAACGCCCGCGCCGCCGCCGCGCCCGGCGCCCGGCTGCTGCTGCTCGACTTCTTCCTCGACGACGACCCCGAGCAGCGGGCCATCGACGCGCTGCACGCCGGCGAGTACCTGGTCATCGACGGAACCGTGGTCTACGAGGAGTCCGAGGTGCGCGGCTGGCTGGCCGAGGCCGGGTGGCGGGCCGTGGACAAGCTGGCGCTGCCCGGCAGCCCCCGCGTCCTGGTCGCGGAAGCCGTCTGAGCGACCGACTGAAAACCCTGTTTGAGAACGTCTGAGAGGAATCGACATGGCACTCGACCCAGCGGTCGCCGAGTTCCTGGCGGCCATGCCCGGGCCCGCGTCCGACGCGGACGCCCCGCCCGCGCCGATGAGCGCGGCCGAGATGCGGGCCGGTTTCGCCGCCTCGATCCGCCTGCCCGACGACCTGGAGCCGGTCGCCTCGGCCGCCGACCACCTGATCCCCGGCCCGGGCGGCGACCTGCGGGTGCGGGTCTACCTGCCCGAGTCCGACGCTCCGGTGCCCGCGTTCGTGTGGATCCACGGCGGTGGCTGGACGATCGGCAGCGTCGAGGAGAACGAGGTGTCCTCCCGCGCGGTGTGCAACGGCGCCGGCGTGGCGGTGGTCTCCGTCGAGTACCGGCTCGCGCCCGAGCACCCCTTCCCCGCCGCGCCCGAGGACTGTTACGCGGTGGTGGAGTGGCTGGCCGCGCACGGCGCCGGGTTGGGCATCGACGGCACGCGCATCGCGATCGGCGGTGAGAGCGCCGGCGGCAACCTGTCCACGGTGGTGTCGATGATGTCCAGGGACCGGGGCGGGCCGCGCATCTCGGCCCAGGTGCTCATCTGCCCGGTCTTCGGCCACCCCGGCGACGGCCGGGCCTCCTACGCCGACTGCGCCGAGGGTTACGGCATGACGGCCGGGGTGATGTGGTGGTTCTTCGAGCAGTACGCGGCCGACCCGGCGGACCTGGGCAACCCGTACCTGCTGCCGCTGCGGGCCGAGGACCTGAGCGGCCTGCCCCCGGCGCTGGTGATGACGGCCGAGTACGACGTGCTGCGCGACGAGGGCGAGGAGTACGCCAAGCGGCTCGCGGAGGCCGGCGTGCCCACCGAGCTGACCAGGTACGACGGCCAGATCCACGGGTTCTTCGGCCTGTACACCTCGCTGCCCGCGGCGCCGCGCTCGCACGCGCAGGTCTCGGGCTTCCTGCGTGAGGTGTTCGGCTGAGTCCGGCCGATCCGCCGGCCCGGCACGCACACCGCGTGCCGGGCCTTCTCATGCACGCGTCAGGGGCGGGCTCAGGCGCGTGTCAGGGGCGGGCGATCCGCTCGAAGAACGAGTCGAGGTGCCGCTGCTGCAGCTCGACGGTGGAGAACTTGGGGCCGACCAGGCTCATCACGTTCGCGCCCGCGTTCATCAGGACGATCTCGTCGACGAGCTGCTCGTCGGGCATGGCGGTGCGGATGTCGCCGTCCTCCCTGCCCTCGACGATCATCCGGTGCAGCATGCCGCGCCAGGTGCCCAGGTGTTCCAGGTACTTGTCGTACAGCCTGGGGTTCGACAGCGAGGTCTGCCAGAAGATGAGCAGCACCCGGCCGGCCTGGATGCGGTCCTCGTCGATGGGCATCGACTTCTCGCACATCTCGCGCAGCGCGTCCACGCCGCGGCGGCCTTCGAGCGAGATGTAGCTGTTCATCATGCTGAGCGCGCGCTCGTACGTCGCCTCGATGATGTCTTCCTTGCCGGGGAAGTAGTGCTTGAGCGCGCCGTTGGCGAAGCCCGCGGCGCTGGCGATCTCGCGCATGGTCGCCGCCTCGATGCCCCCCTTGGTGATCAGGTCCCACGTCACGTCGATGATGTCACTGCGGCGCTGGTCGTGGTCGATGATCTTGGGCATCGGGCACCCCCTGCGGACGTTCTCGTACACCGAACACGAGCACGTGTTCGGCCATGGTTCGTCTACCAGTGTAGGACAAAGGGTCGGCAGGGGGTTGACCACGGCTCGTCAAGCCCTCGGAACCGGCCCGATTCGTCCGAGGGCTCCAGGCTATCCGAGTGTGCGGCCGATCTCCGCACGGAACTCGGCTCCGGTCAGCGCAAGACGGTGATCTCCGGGCACCCGGGCCAGCCGCGCGCCCGGGGCCAGCGCCACGACGGCCTCGATACCCGAGGTCATCTGGTCGTCGGCGCCCGCCACGAACAGCGGCGGCGAGTCCCCGGCCCACTTCTTCGGCTCGAACGGCGTGCTGCGCAATCCCGCCACGCAGGTCACCAGGCCCGCCGCGCGCTCGGGCGACCCGTGCGCGGCGTGCCCGATCATCCCGGCCAGCATCCCGACCAGCGGATCTCCGGGTGCGGCGGCTCCCGTGACGGCTTCACGCAGCGCGGCGACGTCCACGGCGGCGAACGGCTCGAACGGGCTGAGCCCGCCCAGCACCACCCGGCGCACCCGCGACGCGTCCAGCTCGGGCAGTTCCCAGGCGAGCCTGGCCCCCAGCGAGTAACCCACCACGTCGAACGCCCCGCCGTCCACCAGGGCGAGCAGGGCTGCGGCGATGGCCGGGGCGGTGGCGGACCCGGGGCCGGCCGGCGGCGGGCTGTCGCCGTGTCCGGGCAGATCGGGCACGATCACCGTCCGGCCGGCGGCGGCCAGTTCTTCGGCGATCCCGGTCTCCACCCAGTCCTGGCGGCCGTCGGAGGCGAAGCCGTGCAGCAGCAGGACGGGCGGCCCGTCACCGTCCCCCTGCGGCGTGAACGTGCGGACGGCCAGGTCGGCGGCGTGCGGCATGGTCATCTCCCCCTTCACCGGCTCATCGCGGGGACGGGGAAGTCGACCACGACCTGCCCGGTGCCGCTGCTGCCGAAGTACGGGCACAGCTGCTCGCCGCGCCCGGTGTAGTCGCGCCAGCCGAGCAGGCCGAACAGCATGGCGGTGTCGGCCATGGCGCCCTCGCCGGTGCAGCGGGCGTTGTAGTCGGGCAGCATGTCGAGGAATTCCGGGATGCGTCCCTCGGCCCACATCTCCAGCACCGCGTGGTCGACGGTGCGGTTGATCTCGCTGCTGACGTCGTTGAGCAGCGATTCGGCGATCTCGTTGGGCGGGAAGGCGTGCGACAGCGAGCCGCTGGCCAGGAACGCCACCTTGCGGCCGCTGCGCTGGACGGCACGCAGCAGCGCCTCGCCGACGCGGCGGTTCTCCTCGACGCTGGAGTAGATGTTGCAGCCGATGGGCAGCACGCGGATGTCGGATTCCTGGTTCATGAAGTACATCGGGACCAACGTGGCGTACTCCAGGCCGAGGTCCTGGTAGGTGTGCACGCGGGCCTTCTGCCCGCCCGCCGCGATCTCCTCGCGGATCAGCTCGGCCAGCTCGGGGTCGCCCTGGTAGTCGTAGGCCAGGTCGTGGATGAAGTGCGGCAGCTCGTGGCTCACGTACGTGGCGTGGTGCCGGCCCTTGCCGTTGAGGTGGAAGCCGATGCTGTTCATCCAGTGCGTGTCGGCGACCAGGAAGGTGTCGGCGCCGCGTTCGCGGGCCCGCCGGCCGATCTCCGTCAACGCCAGCTCGGCCGGACGCCTGATGCCGAAGTGCTTGCCCGGCTGGATGGACAACCAGATCGACGGCACATGAGTGATCTTCGCGGCCAGGACCACCTCCCCCATCACCCGACACCGCCCGAAATCTTGCTCATACGCACTTTCCTCTCCGGTCTGGACGTGATGCGAATCATGTAGGCGTCTGATGCGGACTGTCGATAACCTCGCATATGCCATAACATAAACGATGTCGTATACGATTTGAAGGGAGTCGAGGTGGGACACCCTCTTGGACTGTCACCCGGCAAGATCATCGCGGTGCACCTGAACTACCGCAGCCGCGCCGCCGAGCGCGGGCGGGTGCCGGACGTCCCGTCGTACTTCCTCAAGCCCCCGACGTCGTTGTCGTGGTCGGGCCGGCCCGTGGTGCGGCCGGCCGGGTGCGAGCTGATGGCCTTCGAGGGCGAGATCGCGGCGCTGATCGGCACCCGGGCGCACCGGGTCTCCCCCGAGCGGGCGCTGGAGCACGTGGCCGGGTACCTGGCCGCCGACGACTTCGGCGTCTACGACTTCAAGCACGCCGACCTCGGCTCCAACCTGCGGGCCAAGGGCCAGGACGGCTTCACCCCGGTCGGCGCCCGGCTGCTCACCGACGCCGATCCCGGGCGGTTGTGGCTGCGTACCTGGGTGAACGGGGAACTGGTGCAGGAGGCGTGCTCGGACGAGCTGCTGTTCGGCTTCGACCTGCTCATCGCCGACCTGTCCAGGTACATGACGCTGGAACCCGGTGACCTGATCCTGGCCGGAACCCCGGCGGGCTCGACCGTGGTGCGTCCAGGTGACGTGGTGGAGGTCGAGCTGGAGGGGGCCGGGCGGCTGCGCAACGAGGTGGTGGCCGAGGAGCGCGCGCCGGGTCCCTACGGGGTGCGGCCCCAGGTCACCGAGGAGACCCGCGCCGCCGCCGTCGGCCGCGGCCGCGCCGCCACTCCCCCGGCCGCCGCTCACCCGGCGAGCGAACCCGAGAAGACGGGCGGGCCGCTCGACGACGCCACCGTGGCGGCGCTGCGGTCGGTCGCGACCGCGACCCTGTCCGCCCAGCTGCGCGCCCGCGGCATCGACCACCACTTCATCCAGGGCGTCCGCCCCGCCCGGCCCGACCTGCGCATGGTCGGCGTCGCTCGCACCCTGCGCTACCTGCCGCTGCGCGAGGACGTCTTCGCCGAGATCGGCGGCGGCATGAACGCCCAGAAACGCACCGTCGAGGAGCTGCAGCCCGGCGAGGTGCTGGTCATCTCGGCCCGCGGCGAGCACGGCGCCGGCACCCTGGGCGACATCCTGGCCACCCGCGCGCTCAAGCGCGGCGCGGCCGGCGTCGTCACCGACGGCGGGCTGCGCGACAGCCCCGCCTTCGCCGGGCTCGACCTGCCCTCCTACTACGGCGCGGCGCACGCCGCGGTGCTCGGCCGCCGGCACGTGCCGATGGACTCCCAGCTGCCCGTGGACTGCGGCGGCGTGCTGGTGTGCCCGGGCGACGTGCTGGTGGGCGACGCCGAGGGCGTGGTCGTCATCCCGCCCGCGCTGGCCGCGGAAGTGGCCGCCGCCGCCGTCCAGCAGGAGGACGAAGAACGATTCATCCTCGAACGCGTCACGGAAGGCGCGCCGATCGACGGCCTGTACCCGCTGAAGGGCGCCTGGCGGCAGGCCTACGAGGTCGGCCCCTGCGCGACCAGCTCCACCGGGCCCGGCGGCTCGAACCACGACCGCACGCCGTCCACCACGACCTGGTGGTCCTCGACGAGCGCCACCCTCACGGGTCCGGCTCCGGCCGCTGCCAGAT
>NZ_JABCPZ010000116.1 GCF_013283785.1 Nonomuraea antri | reverse complement strand
CCCCCGGACACCCCGCCCGCCGGCAACGCGCCTCCGGACAACACGCCCGCCGACAACACGCCCCCCGGCAACACATCGCCCGGCAACACATCGCCCGGCAACACGTCGCCCGGCGACACGACACCTGGGGCCGATCCGCCCGGGCTGACGTTCGCCTGTCAGGTGTTGCGGGTGGCCGCGCTCGCGGTCTTCCTCGTCACGATCCTGGTCGCGCTGCTGGCCGGCCTGCCCGCGCCGCCCGCCCGCCGGCTGCCCGGCAGCGGCGCCGCGTCGGCGCACTTCGTGCTCCTGCTCGCGCTGGCCGTGTTCCTGCTGGTGGCCACCGCCGTCCTGGCCCGCATGGACCGGCCGCACGCGCCCGTAGACCCCATCGACAGGCGGGCGCTGGGCGGCATGGCGAGCTGGTTCGTGCTGATGGTCGCGGCGGCCGCGGCGAGCGTGTTGTCGCTCGGCGTGATGTTCTGGACGGCCGCCTTTTTCGGCGTTCCCGAATCCCCGGCCAATCCCGGGCCGACCGATCGCCGGCTCTACCTCATGGACCCGCTGTGGTGGGCCGCCGCCCTGGTGCCCGTCCTGCTGCTGGCCGCGCTCTGCGTGGCCGGCGCCCTCTGGCTGATCAGGCGACGCACGGCCGAACGGCTGGAGTCCGAGCTCGCCGGGCACTACCGCGACAGCAGCGAGCGGGTGGCCGAGATCTGGGCGCTGGCCGCGCTCACCGACCGCGCCGGGCTCGCGCTCGGCCTGCTGACCGGCGTCGGGCTGGCCGGCCTCGCCGCCGTCATCGCGATCTACCGCTTCACCGACAGCTCGGTGAAGGAAGGCGTGGCGGGCATGCTGGCCACGATCGGCGGCTGGGCGGTGGCCGCGGTGGTGGTCGGCCTGGTCCTGCTCGGCCGCCGCGCCTACAGCGACTCCCGGCTGCGCAGGACGATCGGCATCCTCTGGGACGTCTCCACGTTCTGGCCGCGCGCCATCCACCCGCTCGCCCCGCCCTGCTACACCGAGCGCGTCATCCCCGAGCTGATCGCCCGGGTGCGCAGGCTCGCCGACGACCCGGGGGAGCGGGTGGTGTTGTCAGGACACAGTCAGGGCAGCGTCATCGCCGCCGCCCTGGTGCTCCAGCTCGACCCGTCGCTGACCGCGCGCATCGGCATGCTCACCCACGGCTCGCCGTTGCGCCGCCTGTACGCCGCCTTCTTCCCCGCCTACTTCGGCACCCGCGCCCTGACCGCCGTGCGTGACACCGTCGACTGGGTGAACCTGTACCGGCTCAGCGACCCCATCGGCGGGCCGGTGTTCGGCTGCGCCGACGCGTTCGGGCCCAAGTCCCCGCCCGACGGGCGGCCCCCGGTGGACCGGTTCTGCTGGGACCCGCCCCCGCCCCGTCCCGGCCGGCCGCTCGGCGCCGCGCGCTGGCACTCCGACTACTGGCTCGACCCCGCCTACCACACCGCACTCTCCCACCTGGGACGACGATGTTAGGGACGGCGGAGCCTGGTTTCGGACGCCGACTCATAACTCCGAAATAAGGGTTCTTTGATATCTGCCAGGCTCCGCCTCAGCCGTTAACTTGACAGCACCCCCCACAAAGGAGTGCACATGTCGAGTAAACGCTGTGTGCTGGCAGCGGGCGTCGCTCTGGTGGCCGCCTGCCTGTCCTTCCCCGTCGCGCCTGCCGCCGCCGACCCGGCACCTCAGGCCGCCGCCGCCACCCCGATTCCGCCTGGTGTGGTCGACGCCCTCGAGCGCGATCTGGGGCTCACCGAGCAGCAGGTGCTCACCCGCCTGGCCAACGAGCAGCGCGCCGCCGCCGCCGAGGCGACGCTCAGTTCCTCGCTCGGCACCGCCTTCGGCGGGGCCTGGCTGACCCCCGACGCCTCCGCCCTCATGGTGGCGACCACCGACCCGGCGAGCGTGCCCGCCATCCAGGCCCAGGGTGCGCGGCCGGTCGTCGTCCCCAGGACGCTCGCCCAGCTCAACGACGTCATGTCCCGGCTGGACCGGGCGCCGGAGCGGGCCAAGGCCGGCGCGGCCCTGTGGTACGTGGACGTCGCGACCAACAGCGTCGTCATCCTGGCCGGACGCCAGGAGGCCGCCGACGCCCTGGCGAACGCGGCCGGCGTCGACCGCGCCGTCGTCAGGACCGGCGTCACCGCCGAGGCACCCCAGCCGTACATCAACATCATCGGCGGCCTGGCGTACTACATCGGCTCGTCCCGGTGCAGCGTCGGCTTCGCCGTGACCCGCGGCACCACTCCCGGCTTCGTCACCGCGGGCCACTGCGGCCGCACCGGCGCCAGGACCACGCAGCCGACGGGCACCTTCGCGGGCTCGTCGTTCCCCGGCAACGACTACGCGTGGGTGTCGGCCCCCGGCAACACCCCCACGCCGTACGTGCGCGGCTCCGGCGGCGCGAACGTGACCGTGCGCGGCTCGACCCAGGCCTCGGTCGGCGCGTCGATCTGCCGCTCCGGCTCCACCACCGGCTGGCGCTGCGGCACCATCCAGCAGCACAACGCCACCGTGCGTTACTCGCAGGGCACGGTCACCGGCCTGACCCGCACCAGCGCCTGCGCGCAGCCGGGTGACTCCGGCGGCTCGTTCATCAGCGGCAACCAGGCCCAGGGCGTGACCTCCGGCGGCTCGGGCAACTGCAGCACCGGCGGTACGACCTACCACCAGCCGGTCAACGAGATCCTCTCGGCGTACGGGCTGACACTCCGTACGGGCTGAGCGGCCTCTCCCTCGATCGCCCCTTCCCCGGAACCCGGGGGAGGGGCGTTCCCTCACCAGGCAAGAGCTACGTTATTTGCTCAATAGTTGGCGGTTATCTGCGCGGCTTCGGCGACCGGGCCGCCGTGCGCGGTGTCAACGGCCGCTCGATCTTCCACCAGCCCGATCCCACCAAGGCCGAGGGCTACACGCTGCCGTTCTCCATGAACGCCGCGCACACCAAGGCCTACCGCTCGGGCGCGCCCGCCTTCGGCTACGTCGACACCCTCCCGCTGTGGAACGAGGGACTCGGCGACGGCTACGTGACCAGGCGCTCCAGCGGCTGGCTCGGCCAGGGCTTCTACGAGCCCGCCGACATGCCGTTCTACCACGCCCTGGCGAGCCTGTTCACCGTCTGCGACCAGTATCACGCGTCGGTGCAGTGCAACACGAACACCAACCGCGACCACTTCATGACCGGCACCAGCGGCGGCACCGTACGCGACCTGCCCGTCACCAACAACGGCTACATCCCCGGCGACTACGAGTGGACCACCTATCCCGAGCGGCTGCAGGCCGCCGGGATCAGCTGGAAGACCTACCAGGCCAAGGACAACTACGACGACAACGCGCTGGCCTGGTTCGCGCCGTACCAGAAGGCCAGGCCGGGCGAGCCGCTGCACGACCGCGGCATGGCCAAGGTCGGCACCAGCGGCGACGGCCACGCCATGGGCGACGCGCTGGTGGCCGCGTTCGCCGCCGACGTGGCGGCGGGCCGGCTGCCGCAGGTGTCGTGGATCGTCGCGCCCGAGGCGCTGTCGGAGCACGCGAGCTGGGCGCCGCCGGACGGCGAGCACCTGACCGCCCGCCTCATGGACGCCGTCGCCCGCCACCCCGAGGTGTGGGCCAAGACCGTGTTCATTCTCAACTACGACGAGCACGGCGGCTTCTTCGACCACTGCCTGCCGCCGGTGCCCCCGCCCGGCGCCGGCCGCGGCGCCAGCACCGTCACCACCGACGGCGAGCTGGTCATGCGCGTGGCCAAGGGCAGCAGCACGTACTTCCGGGTGGTCAGCCACGAGGGCCGCTACAAGGTGAACGGCGCCTGGTCCGACACCCTGCCCGACGGCGAGAGCGTGATCTCCGGGCCGCACACGATGGGGCTCGGCGTCCGCGTGCCGATGCTCGTGGTCTCGCCCTGGAGCAGAGGCGGCGTGGTCGACTCCACCGTCTACGACCACACCTCCACGCTGCGCTTCCTGGAGCGCCGCTTCGGCGTGGCCGAGCCGAACATCAGCCCGTGGCGCCGGGCCGTCACCGGCGACCTGATGTCGGTGTTCGACTTCTCCGGCCAGGACCCGGTCTGGCCGCAGGTGCCCGACACCTCCGGCAACCGGCGGAAGGTGCTCGATTCGGAGAAGAAGCCCTCGCCCACCGTGCCGAACCCGCAGTCGTTCCCGCGTCAGCAGCGCGGGGTGCGCACCCAGCGGCCGCTGCCGTACGCGCTGACCGTCACCCCGGCCGTGGCCGGGGTGACGGTCACGCTGACGTTCGCCAACACCGGCATGCTGGCCGCGGTCTTCCAGGTCTACCCCGAGCCCGGCGTGCCGCCCCGCTTCTACACCGTCGAGCCGGGCAAGCGACTCCAGGACGCCTGGCGGTTCGGCGCGGCCGGCTACGACCTGCGCGTGCACGGACCCAACGGCTCGCTGTGGCACTTCAGAGGCGGCGCGGACGACGGCGTCGAGGTCGCCTTCGACGACGAGCGGCACGTCGAGGTCCGCAACCTGGACCACGCCCGGCGCACGGTCTCCTGCGGCGACCTGGCCTACGGCGGCGGCGTGCGCGAGGAGCGCGTCCAGGGCCGGGCCAAGCGCAAGTTCCGGCTCGACGCCCCCGCCGACGGCTGGTACGACCTGGCCGTCGGCGTCTCCGACGACCCGTTCTTCCTGCGCAGGTACGCCGGCAAGGCGCCGAGCCCCGCGCAGGGCGTGACCGACCCGGCCATGGGCCTGCCCGACGCGCTGACCGCCACGCTCAAGCTGGCCCCCGCCTCGGCCACCATCGACGAGCCCGGCGTCCGCCCGGGCCGGCCGGCCAGGGTGACGCTCACGCTCGCCGCGGCCGCCGACGTCTCACGCATCGAGACCCGGCTGCTCGTCCCCGAGGGCTGGACGGCCGTGGAGCTGGACCGCGCCCCGGAGTCGGCGGCCGAGGGGGCGAGCGTCCAGGCCACCTGGGAGCTGACCGCGCCCGCCGATCTCACCGACCCCACGCCGCGCCGGGTGCTGGCCGTCGTGCGCGGCCGCACCGCCGACCGGCTGGTGCTGGCCGAGGGCGAGGTGTCCGCCCGGGTGTTCCTCCCGCTGACCGGCTACCTGCTGGGCGAGGACTTCGAGTCGCTGGAGCCGAGGCTCGGCCCGGCGCTCGACCGTCCCGCCGCCGCCGGGCTCGTCGGCTGGACGCCCGAGCCGCCGGCGGGCTGGCGCGTCGTCAACGCCCCCGCCATGCCGCAGGGCACCCGCGACCTGCAGGGCTGGACGTTCATGACCAAGCGCATGTGGGCCACCGGCGGCCAGGAACGCGGCGACTTCACCCGCGGCCTGGGCATCCTGGCCGTCGCCGACCCCGACGACTGGGACGACAAGGGCGCCCCCTCGGGCCGGGGCAGGTTCGACTCGACGCTGATCTCGCCCGCCGTGCCCGTCCCGGCCGGGACCGGCGTGCTGCACCTCGGCTTCGACTCCCACTACCGGCAGGAGAACCCGCAGCGGGCCACGGTCACGGCGGTGTTCGACACCGGCGAGGAACGCGTGCTGCTGACCTACGACGGCTCGGCCACCGGCAGCGACAACAAGGGCGCGGACGCCAAGAACCGGCTGGTGGCCAAGGAGGTCCCGGTGCCCGCCGGAGCCACGACGATCACGCTGCGGTTCCGCATGTTCGACGCGGGCAACAACTGGTTCTGGGCCATCGACAACGTCCGCCTGGGCACCGAGCCCATCGGGTGACCCCCGAACCGGCCGCCCCACGGCGGGGCGGCCGGTCACTGGGTGATGTTGTGTTCCGCGGCCCAGGCGGCGACCTGCGCCCGCGAGCCGAAGTTCAGCTTGAGCAGGATGTTCGCCACGTGCCGCGCCGCCGTCGCCGGGCTGATGAACAACTCCTCGCCGATCGCCCGGTTCGACAGGCCCCGGCTGATCAGCGCGACGATCTCCCGCTCCCGTGGCGTGAGTATCGCCCCCGGGCCCGAGGGCGGCTTCGGCGCGCTGTGCGCCGGACGCACGCCGTCGAGCCCGTACTGGACGGCCTCCTCCGCCGTCATGCCGCTGCCCAGGCTCCACCACAGGCTCACCTTGCCCTCGCCGACCAGCGCCCTGGCGCGGGCCAGCAGCGGCTCGGGCGACGCGGACGACCAGACCGGCAGCCCGGTCGACTCCTCCAGCGCCTTGGCCGCCGCCCAGAGCTGGACGGCCGGCTCCAGGTCGTCGTGGTCCTCGGCGAGCACGGCCAGCGCCGCCAGCGCCGTGACGACCGGCAGGTGCTGCCCCATCGACCGGCTCAGCGCCACGCACCGCGTCACCCGCTCGCGGGCCGGTTCGCTCTCGCCCTGCCTGGCCAGGACGAGCGCGAGCAGGCCCAGGCTGGTGGCCAGGATCGGGCCGGTGTCGAGCTCTTCGGCGGTGTTCGCGCACTCCTCCAGGTGGCGGCGGGCGGCGTCGAGATCGCCCAGGAAGTCGGCGAAGCGGCCCAGCTCCAGGTGCGCCTTGGACACGCCCCAGGCGTGCCCGAACTTGACGAACGCGGCCACCGCCTCGTCGCCCCTGGTCAGCACCTCCCGCTTGTGCCCGTTGAACGCGGCCACGCCGGCCTGCAGCAGCCGGGCCAGGCCCTCGGCCCACGGGCTGCCGATGCGGGTGGCCAGCTCCAGCGACTCTTCGGCGTACTCGGCCGCCTTGGCCAGGTCGCCGCGGGTGCCGACGTACATGCCGGCCACCACCAGCAGGTACGAGGCGGTGAAGCCGGAGCCGAGCCGGTCGCGCAGGGCCAGGGCGCGCTGGACCCACTCCTCGGCCGCGGCGGAGTCCTGCTGCTCGAAGGCCAGGTTCGCGTAGTGGACCACGGCCTCGGCCACCAGGTCGGGCACCGCGTCGGCGCCGGGCAGGTCCACCAGGGTCCGGTACCAGTGGCGGCCCTCGGCGAACTCTCCGAAGCCGTACCAGAGGGGGAAGTAGCCGCAGGCCAGCCGGAGCGCCTGCGCCGTCTGGCGGGTGGTGACCGCCCAGGTCAGCGCCTCGCGGGCGTTGCCGGCGAGGTCGCGCAGCACCAGCACCCTGGCGTAGCGCGTGGCCCAGGGCAGGTCGGGGGAGATCCAGACGTCCGCGCCGTGGCGCTGCGCCAGGTCGGCCAGGCCGTGCAGGAGCTGGTCGCGCATGCGCTCGCGCTCACCGGCCGACTCCAGCAGCTCGGCGGCGAACTGCCGCACCGACTCCAGTAACCGGTAGCACGAGCTGTCCTGGTCGAACTGGACGAGCGACTTGTCGACCAGGTCGGTGAGCACGTCCAGCACCTGGGCCCGGGGCAGGGCGGCGCCCGCGCAGACGGACTCGGCCAGGTCGAGCGTGAACGGCCCGCTGAAGACGGCCAGCCGGCGGAAGAGCACCTGCTCCGGCGCGGAGAGCAGGTCGTGACTCCACTGCATGGTGGCCAGCAGGGTGCGCTGGCGGGCCGGCGCGGTGCGCGCGCTGGCGTTGAGCACGCGGAAGTTGTCCTTGACCCGGGCGGAGATCTGGCCGGGTGACATCGCCACGGTCCTGGCCGCGGCCAGCTCCAGCGCCAGCGGCAGCCCGTCGAGGTCGCGGCACAGCCGGGCGATGTCGCGGGCGTTGTCGGTGGTCACGGTCAGCCCGGAACCGGCGGAACGCGCCCGCTCCAGGAAGAGCTGGACCGACTCGGCCTGCTCGATCGCCTGGCCGGGGCCGGGCAGCGCGAGCGGGGGCACGCGCCAGACCAGCTCGCTGGCGATCTTCAGCGGCTCTCTGCTGGTGACCAGGATTCGCAGGTCGGGGCAGCAGGTCAGGAGGGTCTCGGCCAGTTGGGCGCAGGCCTCGACCAGGTGCTCGCAGTTGTCGAGCACGAGCAGCAGCCGCCGGCCGCGGACGAAGTCGAGCAGCGTGTCGAGCAGCGGGCGCACGCCTTCCTCGCGCACCCCCAGCACCGTGGTGATCTCGTGAACGAGCAGGTCGGAACGGGTCAGCCTGGACAACTCGACGATCCAGACCCCGTCGGGGAACGACTCGACCACGCGCGCGGCGATCCGCAGGGCGCACCGGGTCTTACCGGTGCCGCCGACGCCGCTCAGCGTCAGCAGCCTGACCTCGTCGATCAACGCGCACAACTCCGTCAGATCGCGGTCGCGGCCGACGAACCTGTTGGGCTCGGCAGGGAGGTTGTGCCTGAGCAGCGTCACCTTGATCCTTGCTGGTCTAGGGTCCCAGATACGCACCTCAGTGTGACATCGCGTGCACGAGGTGTCAGGGGATTGCCTCAAGGATGTGGCGTGAACGGTCGGTCCACGCGTGGCCCGGCGTCGATGACCAGCGTCGCGCCGAATCTCGCCGCGGCCTCGCGCAGCCCGGCGGGCGACGGCTCGCACACGGCGATCAGATGCGCCCCCGCGGCCAGCACCGGATCGTAGGCGCGCCGGTCGGCCACGGTGACCAGGACCACGTCGCCGGACGAGACACGCACCCCGGCGACCGTCCTGCTCGCCGGCGCGCCGGTGGGCGCGCGGGCCGGCGGCGCGGGCTCCGGCGGGCCGCCGGCGCCGAGCAGGCCGTGGAAGGAGGCCACGCCGGGCAGGTCGGCGAAGGAGTAGACCTGCCGGATGTCGACCTCCTGGGCCAGCGCGTCGGCGCCGGGCAGATCGGTGATCATGATGCGGGCGCCGAGGCCGGCCAGACCGGCGGGATCGGCCGGTGAGACCACGGTCCCGCCGGCGGCGGCCACCGCGTGCACGGCGACCGGGTAGTGGCAGCCGCCGCGCATCAGCACGGCGACGGGATCGCCGGGGCGCAGCCCGCGCTTGCGCAGCCCGCGCGCGGCCTGCCGGACCGTGCGCGCGAGCTCGCCGTAGCTCAGCGAGGCGCCGCCCGCGGCCTCGGTGACCGCCGCACGAGGGCCGAGCGCCGCCGCCGTGGCGAGTATCGCCTGGGTCCAACCTGTCATGCCGCCCACGCTAGGAAGACGGGCACGGGCGGGGCATGGTCCGGAGTGTGTAGGTGGGTGTGTAATCCCTAGATCATCCGCGTCCGCCGGTCACGGGGCGGCGACCAGGGCGCGCACCTTCCCGCGGTCGAGCAGCAGCATCCAGTGCCGTCCCCGCCAGCCGGTGGACCTGACCGGCGCGGTCTGGAACCGCACCCCGGCCGGGTCCACGCCGGCCAGGGTCCTGGCCAGCGCGACCAGGTCGACGCTGTCGTCCACGCTGACCGATCTGGTCACCGTCCTGATCACCTCGTGCAGCTCGATCGGGTCGGTCAGCAGGCCGCGGGCCTTGCCGAGTACGGCCTGCACGAACCGCTGCTGGTTGCGGATGCGGTCGAGGTCGCCGCCGGCCAGGCCGTAGCGCTCGCGGACGAAGGCCAGCGCCTGCTCGCCGTCGAGGGTCCGGCCGCCCACCTCGACGCCGCCCAGGGAGTCCACCACCGAGACGAAGCCGGTGAAGTCGACGATCGCGAAGTGGTCGATCCTGACCCTGGTCAGCCGTTCGACGGTCTGGACCATGGTGGCGGGGCCGCCCACGCTGAGCGACCAGTTGATCTTCCCCTTGCCGTGGCCGGGGATGCTCACCCAGGCGTCGCGCGGCAGCGACAGCAGCCTGACCTCGCTCTGGCCGCCGCTCGCGCGCTTGATCCTGACCAGCATCATCGTGTCGGCGTTCTGCGCGCCGTAGCGCCACTGCTGGGTGTGCGCCGCCCGGCCGGTGGTCGGGCCGTCGGCGCGCCGGTCGGAGCCGACCACCAGCCAGTGCTCCACCCCCTGCTCGGCGGGCGCCGGCGGGCGGTTCGCGGTCGGCAGGGCGTTCGGGATGCGCCGCACGCCCGACTCGTAGGAGGCGACCAGGCGGTACCCGGCGACGGCCGCGGACGCGGCCAGGACCAGCATCGCCACGGCGATCGCGACGACGCTCTTCCTGCGGGCCGACCAGCCCGCCCAGACGGCTCTGGCGGTACGCATACGGGGACCGTAGGCAGGCCCCCACGAGACCCCTTGTACGACACACCGGATTTTGCCCGTTTCCTACCAATGGGCGGCTCTGTCACCAGGTGAGCAGCAGCGACTCCGGCGCCCGGTGGATCAGGGTGGCCGCCATGACCACGTCCTGGTCGGCCAGCCGTAGCCCGGGCAGCTCGCTCACCAGCAGCTCCAGCGTGATGCGCACCTGCTCCCTGGCCAGGTTCGAGCCGGGGCAGCCGTGCCCGCCGTGCCCGAACGACAGGTTGCGCACCGGCTCGCGGGTGATGTCGAAGACGTCGGGCCGCTCGTGCACGGCCGCGTCGCGGCCCGCCGAGGCGAACGAGACGAACACCGTGTCACCGGCGGCCAGCTCGGTGCCGGACAGCGTGAGCGGCCGGGTGACCAGGCGGCGGAAGCCCTGCACCGGGGCCTCGAACCGGTTGGCCTCCTCGATCGCGGCCGGGATCAGCTCGGGCCGCGCGCACAGCAGCTCCCACTGGCCGCGCTCGCGCAGCAGGTGGTGGACGACCGAGCCGAGCAGCGCGGTCGTGGTCAGGTGACCGGCCAGCATGACGTTCTGGGTGTTGGCCACGACCTCGTCGCGCTGCCCCGGCGTGGGCGCGCCCGGCCCCGGGGCCAGGGCGCGGGCCAGCTCGCCGGTCAGGGTCTCCTGGGCGCGCGAGCCTGCGGCCAGCTCGTCGAGCCGGCGCCGCAGCGCCGCCACCTCGCGTGCCGCCGCCACCTGCTCCTGTTCGGTCATCGGGGTGAACGCCAGGTCCTCGGCCCGGTTGCCGGCCGCGATCGCGCCGGGCACCTCCGCCGGGTCGAGCCCGAGCAGGTGGCCGATCACCGCGGCGGGCAGCGGCCTGGCGTAGGCGGACATCCACTCGACGCGTCCGGCGGGCGTGAAGGCGTCGAGCAGCTCGCGGGCGGTGGCGGCGACGAACGGCAGCGCGGCGCTCACCCTGGCCGGCGACAGGCCGCGGGTGAGCGGCTTGCGCAGGCGCTGGTGCGTCTCACCGTCGGCGCCCAGCACCACCGCCGCGCCGTTGCCCGGCGCCTCGGCCAGCGCGGCGATCGCGGCCGGACCCGGAATCAGGTCCGGCCTGAGCGCGCCCCGGGAGGAGAAGTCGGCGGGCCTGCTCAGCACGTCACGCACGTCGGCGTGCCTGGACACCAGCCAGGCGGCCAGCTCGGGGACGAACGTCAGCCCCGGGGCGTCGCGGGCCTGGGCGTAGACGGGATACGGATCACGGTAGAGCGCCTCTGCATCCACGCGTCCCATCGTGCAAGCCCGGCGAATCCGGGACAAGATCTGAAATTTTCTTTTAGTTCACCCGTAAGCCTTGAAACTTATATCCATGGGCGATTGAGTTCGGTCGTGCAGACCCTCCGTTTTCTGGCCGCCGCGGTGCTGGCGTTAGGCGTCACCGCCGTCCCCGCCGCGCAGGCCGATCCCGCACCCCCGGCAGAGGACGCGCCCCAGGCGTCGTCCTACCCGCCGCCCGCCACGCTGCTCGCCCGGACCACCGCCGCGGGCCAGCGACTCGAGACGGCCAAGCGGACCCGGCCCGTCGCGCCGGGCATCTCGCTGACCTCGTTCGACACCTATGACGCACTCGGCTGGCTGCGGGCCGACGCGCTCACCGCCGACCTCGGCAGCGCCAAGGCCGACTACGTCTACTCGGGCGAGGTCACCAAGACCGAGCCGCTGTCGGGGCCGGCCAAGCGCTCGCGCGCGGTGGCCGCCGTCAACGGCGACTTCTTCGACATCAACAACTCCGGCGCCGCGCAGGGCATCGGCATCCAGGACGGCGCGCTCGTCCAGTCGCCCGTCGCCGGGCACGACAAGGCCGTGGCGATCACCGGCGACGGCGTCGGCAAGGTGCTCCAGATGTACTTCGAGGGCACCGCCACCCCGTCCGGCGGCGCGCCGGTCACGCTCACCCAGTTCAACCAGATCATCCAGGCGAACGGCGTCGGCCTGTTCACGCCGCTGTGGGGCTCCTACACCCGGGCCCGCGCCGTGGCCGGAGCCGCGTCCGTCACCGAGGTGACGCTGACCGACGGCGTGGTCACCAAGGTCGAGCAGGCGGCGGGCACCGGCCCGATCCCGGCCGGCACCACGATCCTGCTCGGCAGGGACGCCGGGGCCGCCGCGCTGGCCGCGCTCAAGCCCGGCGACCGCGTGGACGTCAGGTACCAGCCGAAGTCCTCCGACGGCAGCACCGTCAAGGCGGCCGTGGGCGGCAACCACGTCCTGGTCAAGGACGGCGTCGTGCAGAACTCCGGCGACCCGGCCGCGCACCCGCGCACCGCGGTCGGCTTCTCCGCAGACGGCAGGAAGATGTACCTGCTCACCGTGGACGGCCGCCAGGCCGACAGCCGCGGCGTCACGCTGAACGAACTGGCCGCGATGATGGTCGAGCTGGGCGCGGCCGACGCGCTCAACCTCGACGGCGGCGGCTCGTCCACCATGCTCGCCCGCGAGCCCGGCGCCGCCGAGGTGCGGGTGGAGAACAGCCCGTCCGACGGCGGCGAGCGGCACGTGCCCAACGGCCTGGCCCTGTACGCGCCCGAGGGCAGCGGCAAGCTCAAGGGCTTCTGGCTGGAGACCGCCTCCGACCCGGCCAAGGCGCCCGGCGTCGGCCCGGTCGCCGGCGGCAGCCCCGAGCGCGTCTTCCCCGGACTCACGCGCCGGCTGAGCGCCGCCGGGTACGACGAGACGTACGGCCCGGCCGCGGGCACGCCGTTCTGGCGGGCCAACCCGGCCGTGCACGGCGTCGTGCGCGACGGCAGGTTCCACGCGCTGGTGCCCGGCACCACCACCGTCACCGCCTCGCGCGGCGGCGCCAAGGGCACGCTGGAGCTGACCGTGCTCCAGCCGCTCAAGCGGCTCGGCGCGACCACCGACCGGGTCGGGCTGAAGGGCGCCGACGGCGTGGCCACGTTCGGCGTGGTCGGCTACGACCGCAACGGCAACTCCGCGCCCATCGAGCCCGCCGACCTCAGCCTCGACTACGACGAGAACCTGTTCGAGGTGACCGCGGCCGAGCACGGCTACTTCACCGTCAAGGCCAAGCAGGCCACCGGGTCCGGGCTCATCACCGCCCGCGTCGGCCGGATCAGCACGGTCGTGCCGGTGACGGTCGGGTTCGAGGACAAGCCGGTGGCCGACTTCGAGGACGCCGCCAAGTGGACCTTCGCCGCCGCCCGCGCCACCGGCTCGCTGTCGGCCGCGCCCGGGCAGAGCGGCGGCGGGCTGAAGCTCGCCTACGACTTCACCACCTCCACCGCCACCCGCGCCGCCTACGCGAGCCCGCCGCAGCAGCTCGTCGTGGACGGCCAGCCGCAGGCGTTCGGGCTGTGGATCCACTCCACCGGCAAGGGCGAGTGGCCCAGCCTGGAGTTCTACGACGCGCTCGGCCAGTCGCAGATCCTGCGCGGGCCGTACCTGACCTGGACGGGCTGGAAGTTCGTCGAGTTCACCGTGCCGCCCGGGGTGAACTACCCGCTGCGGCTGCGGCGCTTCTACGTGGCCGAGACGCGCTCCGACACCAAGTACACCAACGAGATCCTCATCGACGGGCTCGTCGCCAAGGTGCCGCCGTCGATCACCGCCCCGCCCGCGCCCGAGGTCGCCGACCCGGTGGTGCGGGCCGAGGTGGCCGGGATGCCGTGGCGGTTCGCCGTCATGTCGGACGCCCAGTTCGTGGCCAGGCAGCCGGACAGCGACATCGTCCGCAACGCCCGCCGCACGCTCCAGGAGATCAAGGCCGCCAAGCCGGACTTCCTGCTGATCAACGGCGACCTGGTGGACGAGGCCTCGCCGGAGGACTTCGCGCTGGCCAAGCGGATCCTGGACGAGGAGCTCGGCGGTGAGGTGAAGTACCACTACATCCCGGGCAACCACGAGGTGATGGGCGGCAAGATCGACAACTTCCGCGCGGTCTTCGGCGACACGTACCGGACGTTCGACCACAACGGCACCCGCTTCGTCACGCTGGACACCTCCAGGCTGAACCTGCGCGGCGGCGGCTACGACCAGGTCGCCCTGCTGCGCTCGGCCCTGGACTCCGCCGCCAAGGACGACGCGATCGGCTCGGTCGCGGTGCTGTTCCACGTGCCGCCGCGCGACCCCACGCCGGGCAAGGGCAGCCAGCTCGGCGACCGCAAGGAGGCCGCGCTGGTCGAAGGCTGGCTGGCCGACTTCCAGCGCACCACCGGCAAGGGCGCCGCCTACATCGGCGCGCACGTCGGCACCTTCCACGCCTCCCGGGTGGACGCGGTGCCGTACTTCATCAACGGCAACTCCGGCAAGAACCCGGCCACCGCGCCCGAGGACGGCGGGTTCACCGGCTGGTCGCTGTGGGGCGTCGACCCGGTCACCCCGCAGGAGGCGGCGCACGTGCGGCGCAACTGGTTCGCCGACGCGCCGGACTGGATCGCCACCCAGGTCCGGCCGCACCTGGACGAGCTGACGCTCACCGCGCCCGCCACCGTGACCGTCGGCACGCCGGCCACGGTCACCGCGACCGTGGCCCAGGGCACGCGGGCGGTGCCCGCCGCGTACCCGGTGTCGGTGAAGTGGTCGAGCTCGCCGAACCTGCACGTCGGCGGCCACGCCGGCGTCAAGCCCTGGCACGTCGCCGTGCTCGACCCCGCGACCGGGGTGCTGACGGCGCTGCGTGCCGGCCGGGTGACGGTGGCGGTGACGGTCAGCGGCGTGACCCGCCAGGCCGAGATCGCCCTGGCCGCCAAGGCCGCCGCCTGACGGCGCGGCCGCACACCCGAGGGGGCGCTGCCCGGCCGACCGGCCCGGGCAGCGCCCTCCGGCGTTCCGTCCGCCTTCGGCGAGCGGCGGGCCGGGCCGGGGAGATCCCCGGCGCGGGGACGGGAGGGGCGCGAGCGGTCGGCATATCCTGGCCGTGCGCGCACGTTACGGCACGCGACGGGGAGCCGCCGGAGGGATCACCGATGACCATTGACCCCGACCTCGTCCCGAACGGCCTGGCGCGGGCCATCGGCGAACTGGCGCTCGTCGATCACCACGTGCACGGCGCCACCGCGCACGACCTGTCGCGCGGCGCGTTCGAAGAGCTGATCACCGAGTCCGACCGGCCGGTGCCCGGCTGGATGACGCAGTTCGACTCCCAGCTCGGCCACGCCATCCTGCGCCACTGCGCGCCGGTGCTCGGCCTCGGCGAGCACCCCTCGCCCGAGGAGTACCTGGCGCGCCGGGCCAGGCTCGGCGCGGCCGAGGTGAACCGCCGTCTGCTCGGCGCCGGCGGGGTCGGGCACTACCTGATCGAGACCGGCTACCGGGGCGAGGAGATCCTCGGCCCGGCCGGCATGGCGGAGGTCACCGGCGTGCCCGCCGACGAGGTGGTACGGCTGGAGGCGGTGGCCGAGCAGGTGGCCGCCGGCGGGTGCACGGCGGCCGGGTTCGCCGCCGCCTTCGCCGAGGCGCTGTGGCAACGCAGCCGCACGGCACGCGGACTGAAGACCATCGCCGCCTACCGGCACGGGCTCGACCTCGACCCCGAGCCGCCCACCGCCGGCGAGGTCACCGAGGCCGCCGGGCGCTGGCTGGCGACCGGCGGCCGGCTGAGTGACCCGGTGCTGCTGCGCCACCTCGTCTGGGCCGGGCTGGAGCGGGGGCTGCCGCTGCAGATCCACACCGGGTTCGGCGACCCCGACCTGGACCTGCGCCGCTCGAACCCGCTGCTGCTGCGCGGGCTGATCGAGCGGGCCGAGCCGACCGGGGTGCCGCTGATGTTGCTGCACTGCTACCCGTACCAGCGGGAGGCGGGTTTCCTCGCGCAGGCGTACCCGAACGTCTACCTCGACGTGGGGCTGGGGGTGAACCACACCGGCGCGCGGAGCGCGGCGGTGGTGGCGGAGAGCCTGGAGCTGGCGCCGTTCGCGAAGATCCTCTTCTCCTCCGACGCCTGGGGGCCCGCCGAGCTGCACCATCTGGGCGCGGTCCTGTGGCGGCGCGCGATGGCGCGGGTGCTCGGCGGGTTCGTGGCCGACGGGGAGTGGTCGCTCGGCCAGGCGCTGCGCGTGGCCGAGCTGATCGGCGCGCGGAACGCCCGCCGCGTCTACGGCTTGGCGGCCTCGTAGTCCCGCTTGCCCGCCGGCTCCAGGGTGCAGACGCCGTCCGCGCAGGAGCGCCGCAGCCGTCCCATCGAGATCGTCTGCACCAGCCCGATCGCCCAGCAGGTCGGGCAGCCGCGCAGCGCCGCCACCCCGGGCACCACGAGCAGCAGGCTGACCGGGCCCGTCACCGGGATCAGCGCGACCGCGGCGATCAGCGCGCCGAACCCCACCACCCCGCGCACCAGGTGACGCGTCAGCGACGTGCTGGCGAAGCTCCGGCCCTCACTCATCGTGACCCCCGCGCAGAGGTTCCGCCAGCATTCCCTGCACCGCCGATCTGGCGCGATGCAGCCGTGACTTCATCGCCGCCGTGCTCAGCCCGAGGGCGTCGGCGACCATGCGGCCGCTGAGCCCCTGCACGTCCCGCATGATCAGCACCTGCCGCTGGTCGGCGGGCAGCGCCGCGATGGCCGCGGCCACCCGGCCGGCCTCCAGCCGGCGGAACACCTCCTCCTCCGCCGACGGCAGGCCGGCCTCCGGCGCCGTCACGATCACCGGACGCGGCCGGAGCATGAGCCTGGCCCGCCTGACGCACTCGTTGCGCACGATACGGAAGATCCACGAGGCCAGCGCGCCCGACGCCCGCAACGTGCCGATCTTGCGGTAGAGCACGATCAACGCCTCCTGCGCGGCGTCCTCGGCGTCCTCAGGGGTGGCGCACAGCGAGCGCGCGAACCGGCGCACGTGCGGGTGCGCGCCCGACACCAGCGCGGCGAGCGACTCCACGTCACCCTCGCGGGCCGCTGAGATCAGGTGCTCGTCGGGCCACGTCGTGTCAGCCACGCTCGCGCCCCCTCCGCCGCAGCACGATGACGCTGCACGTGCCGATGAGCACGACCCCGACGGCGACGGCGATTCCTACCACCACGACGATCTCCTTCTGTCAGTCATCCCCGGCCCGATCGCCGGAACACCCATAAGAGGCACGCCGGCCGCGAAAGGATTCACCACGCTTCGTATCACCAAAATCCATCAAGTTCCGACATAAAGTCATCGCTTACGATCATCCCGAACGTCTAGGCTCGACCCCGATGGATCTCGAAACTTTCACCCCCGGTTCGGGCCGCCTCGCTCCCCGGGCGGCGCTCCGCTCCGACGCCCCCGCACTCGACCTGAACGGCGTCTGGCGCTTCAGGCTCTCCCCGGTGGCCCGTGTCCCCGAGGACTTCGCCGCCCCGGACCACGACGACGCCGCCTGGGACGAGCTGCCCGTGCCGTCTCACTGGCCGCTGCACGGCCACGGCGCGCCCGCGTACACGAACGTCTCCTATCCCTTCCCCGTCGACCCGCCGCACGTCCCCACCGAGAACCCGACGGGAGACTACCGCCGCGCCTTCGACCTGCCCGACGGCTGGAGCGGCGGCAGGCTCAGGTTCGAGGGCGTCGACTCCTTCGCCAAGGTATGGCTGAACGGCCACGAGCTGGGCTTCTCCACCGGCAGCCGGTTGCCGGTGGAGTTCGAGGCCGGGCCGTACCTGAGGCCGGGACGCAACGTGCTGGCCGTGCGCGTGCACCAGTGGTCTGCGGCGAGCTACCTGGAAGACCAGGACATGTGGTGGCTGCCCGGCATCTTCCGCGACGTCACGCTCACCCGCTCCACCGCCGACGTGTTCGTCCGCGCCGGCTACCAGGACGGCCGCGGCACCCTGAGCTTCACCGGCGACGGCCGGCTCGGCGTCCCCGAGCTCGGCGTCGCCGACCTGGAGCCGGGCGCCGAGATCACCGTCGAGGCCGAGCCGTGGACCGCCGAGACGCCCCGGCTCTACGACGCCGTCGTCACCTGCCCCGGCGAGACCGTGCGGCTGCGCGTCGGCTTCCGCACGATCTCCATCGAGGACGGCGTGCTCCTCGCCAACGGCAGCCCGCTGCTGCTCAAGGGCGTCAACCGGCACGAGTTCCACCCCGAGCACGGCCGCGCGGTGCCGTACGAGACCATGCGCGCGGACGTCCTGCTGATGAAGCGGCACAACGTCAACGCGGTACGCACCAGCCACTACCCGCCGCACCCCGACTTCCTGGACCTGTGCGACGAACTGGGCCTGTGGGTGATCGACGAGTGCGACCTGGAGACGCACGGCTTCGGCCAGGTCGGCTGGCGCGCCAACCCCACCGACGACCCGCGCTGGGCCGGCGCGCTGCTCGACCGCATGCGCCGGATGGTCGAACGCGACAAGAACCACCCCAGCGTGATCATGTGGTCGCTCGGCAACGAGGCCGGGACCGGCCGCAACCTGGCCGTCATGGCCGACTGGACGCGCGAGCGCGACCCGTCCAGGCCGATCCACTACGAGGGCGACCAGACGTGCGCGCACACCGACGTCTACTCGCGCATGTACGCCACGCACGCCGAGGTCGCCGCCATCGGGCAGCGCGCCGAGGACTCGCTGGACGACCCGGCACTCGACGCCCGCCGCCGCGCGATGCCGTTCCTGCAGTGCGAGTACGCCCACGCCATGGGCAACGGCCCCGGCGGCCTGGCCGAGTACCAGGAGCTGTTCGAGCGGTACCCGCGGCTGGCGGGCGGGTTCGTGTGGGAGTGGATCGACCACGGGCTCGCGCATCCCACGTTCGAGTACGCCTACGGCGGCGACTACGGCGAGCCGGTGCACGACTCGAACTTCGTCATCGACGGCCTGGTCTTCCCCGACCGCACGCCCTCGCCCGGGCTGCTGGACCTGAAGAAGGTGTTCGAGCCGGTCGGGTTCGAGTTCGGCGACGGGCTGGTGCGGGTGGCCGGCCGCGGTGGCTTCCGCGACCTGTCCCACCTGCGCTTCGTCGCCGCCGTCGAGGCGGAGGGCGTCGCGGTGGCGGAGTTCGCGCTGGCCGTGCCGGCCGGCGGCGGCGAGGTGAAGCTGCCCGCCCTGCCGGACGGGCCGGGGGAGCGCTGGCTCACCGTACGCGCCGTACTGGCCGAGGACCAGCCGTGGGCGCCGGCCGGCCACGAACTCGCCTGGTCCCAGACCCTCCTGACACCCCCTGCCCCCCGTGCCGAGGAGCCTTTCGCGGGGACGGTCACCGCCTCTCCGCAAGAGGGCGGGATCGTCTGGGGCGGCGCCGTCGTCGACCCGGCGACCGGCCGCCTGACCAGGCTGTTCGGCCTCCACGTCGAAGGCCCGAGGCTGGACCTGTGGCGCGCCCCCACCGACAACGACCGCTACGGCGGACTCGACTGGACGTGGCGCACCCAGGGCCTGCACCGCCTCACCCACCGCCTGGACGCCGTCGAGGCGACAGGCGACACCCTGACCGTCCGCACCAGGGTCGCCCCCGCCGCCTCCGACCGGGGCGTCCACGCCGCCTACCACTGGACGCCGACCGCCGCCGGCGGCCTCGTCCTGACCGTGGAGCTGGAACCGGACGGCGACTGGCCCGGCCCGGTCCCGAGGCTGGGCCTGGCCATGACGCTCCCCGCGACCGTCGAGGACGTCACCTGGTTCGGCCGCGGCCCCGGCGAGGCGTACCCCGACACGGGCCTGGCCGCCCGGGTGGGCCGCTGGCACGCCACCGTGGACGAGCTGCAGACCCCGTACGTCTACCCGCAGGAGAACGGCCACCGCGCGGACGTGCGCTGGGCCGAGCTCGGCGGGCTGAGGATCACCGGCGACCCGGTCTTCGGCCTGACCGCCCGCCGCTGGAGCACCGCCGAGCTGGAACACGCCAGGCACCGCCCCGACCTCGTCCCAGGCGACCGGGTGCACGTGCACCTCGACCTGGCGCACCAGGGCATCGGCACCGCCACCTGCGGCCCCGGCACCCTGCCCCGTTACGAGCTGAGGGTCGAGGCGGCCACGTTCACCGTCCGCTTCGACCCCGCATAGCGGCAACCGCCGGGTCCCGTACGAGACGGGACCCGGCGGCCGTTTCACACCGACAGCACGACCCCGGCGCCGACCGTCAGCCCGCCCTCGCGGATGGCGAACCCGAGCCCGGGCTCGACCGCGACGGCCTTGCCCAGCTCCACCCGGACCTCGACGGTCTCGCCCGGCCGGGCGGGCGCGGGCAGCGCCAGCTCGCCAGGCACGTCGGTGGTGCGCAGGTAGAACTGCGGCCGGTAGCCGGAGGCGACCGGCCCGCGCCGTCCGCCCTCTTCCGGGGTGAGCAGGTAGACGCGCGCGGTGAACGCCGAACGCGCCCGCTGGCTGCCCGGCGCCGCCAGCACCATGCCCCGCCGCACCTGCTCGCGGCGCACGCCGCGGAGCAGCACGGCGGCGTTGTCGCCGGCCTCGCCGCGCTCCATCGTCTTGCCGAACGTCTCCACCCCGGTCACCACCGCGGTGAAGCCGTCGCCGAAGCCGACGACCTCGACCGTGTCGCCGACCCGCACGGCGCCGCGCTCGATGGCCCCGGTGACGACGGTGCCCCGGCCGGTGACGGTGATGACGTTCTCCACCGGCATGAGGAACGGCGCGTCCACGTACCTGACCGGCACGGGGATGTGCTCGTCCACCGCCCGCAGCAGCGCGTCGACCGACGCCGTCCAGACCGGGTCGCCCTCCAGCGCCCGCAGCCCGGACACCCGCACCATCGGCACGTCACGGTAGCCGTGCTCGGTGAGCAGGTCCTGCAGTTCGAGCTCGACCAGGTCGGTCAGCTCCGGGTCGGCGCCGTCGGCCTTGTTGACGGCGACCACCAGGTGCTCCACCCCGACCCGCCGGGCCAGCAGCACGTGTTCCCTGGTCTGCGGCATGATGCCGTCGTGCGCGGACACGACGAGGATGGCCCCGTCGAGCTGCGCCGCCCCCGTGATCATGTTCTTCACGTAGTCGGCGTGGCCCGGCATGTCCACATGCGCGTAGTGGCGGGTGTCGGTCTCGTACTCGACGTGCGAGATGTTGATCGTGATGCCCCTGGAGGCCTCCTCCGGGGTGCGGTCGATCCGCTCGAACGGCGTGTACGTGGCCTGCCCGCGCGCGGCGAGCACCTTGGTGATCGCCGCGGTCAGCGTGGTCTTGCCGTGGTCGACGTGGCCCATCGTGCCGATGTTGAGGTGCGGCTTGTTGCGCACATAGGCCTGCTTGGCCATGATCCCTTCCTCTGCGATGCCTGGATGAGTGTGACCCGTCGGGGTCGTCGACCTCCCCCCGCCGGGTCACTCAGAGACTCACGGGAAGAGGTCAGCGCTCCAGGCCGTCGCAGGCACGCTCGAACGCGCCCAGGGCGGGCGTCGCGAGGTGAGCGTGCTGGAACATGATGACCATAGTGCTGGCCTCAGCACCGCGGGGCAACGCATTATTCCCGACGAAAGGATCTTCACGTGAAGCTGGCCGAGCTGATCGCCGAGTACGACGTCCCCGGCGCCGCCGTGGCGTACCTGCACCAGGGGGAGACGCGCGAGTTCGCCGCGGGCACGCTCAACCGCGACACCGGCGTCGAGGTCACCACCGACGCGCTCTTCCAGATCGGCTCGGTGACCAAGCTCTACACCGCGACCCTGCTCATGCGCCAGGTCGAGCGCGGCAGGCTCACGCTGGACACCCCGGTGCGCGCGGTGCTGCCCGAGTTCGCCGTGTCCGACCCGCGGGCGTCGGCCGCCGTCACGGTCAGGCACCTGCTCTCGCACACCAGCGGCATCGACGGCGACCTGTTCCTCGACACCGGCCGCGGCGACGACTGCCTGGCCAAGTACGTCGACGCCTGCGCCGACCTCGCGCAGAACCACCCGCTGGGCGCCACCCAGTCCTACTGCAACGCCGGGTTCGTCATCGCCGGCCGGATGCTGGAGCGCCTGGAGGGCAAGCGCTGGGACGACGTGCTGCGCGAGCAGATCGCCGAGCCGCTGGGCCTGACCCACACCTGGACCCTGCCCGAGGACGTGCTGCGCTTCCGCGCCGCGATCGGCCACCGCGAGGGCTCGACGGTGCGGCACTGGGGGCTGATGCGGTCCATGGGCCCGGCCGGGCTGATCTGCGCCCGCCCGGCCGACGTGGTCGCCTTCGCCCGCGCCCACCTCGAAGGCGGGCTGCTCGACGACCCGCGGGCGATGTGGGAGCCGCAGGTGGAGCTGCCGAACCCGCACGGCATCGGCAGCCACTGGGGCCTCGGCTGGATCCTCGCCGACTGGGACGGCCACCGGGTGATCTCCCACGGCGGCAACACGATCGGCCAGCACGCCATGCTCTGGGCGGTGCCGGGCACCGGCACGATCGTCTGCGTCACCGCCAACGGCGGCTATCACGCCGCGTTCACCCACGCCGTGGCCACCGAGCTGTTCGCCGAGCTGGACGGCATCGCCGTCCCGCCCAGGCTCGCCCCGCCCGAGAGCCCCGCCGAGGTGGACGCGGCCCGCTTCGCCGGCGTCTACGAGCGCACCGGCAGCCGCTTCACCGTGATCGCCGGCGACGGCGGGCTGTCCGTGCGGTACGAGCCCACCGGCGCGATGGCCGAGATGCCGGGCGAGCACGAGGAACTGCCGCTGCTGCCGGTGGACGCGACCACGTTCGCCTGCCGGCCGCCCGGCGACCCGGCCTGGCAGGCGGCGGTGTTCCACGAGGTGGACGGCCGGTCGTACCTGCACTTCGCCGGCCGGGCCACGCCCAAGGTCACAGCGTGATCCACTCCGTGGCGGTGGTGACCTCGTCCAGGATCGACGGGATCGGCTCGACGCCGAGCCCGGGCCCGGCCGGCACGGCGAGGTGGCCGTCGTTCAGCTCGAACGGCTCGGTGATGTCGGTCGCGTAGTACCTGCGCGAGCCCGAGGTGTCGCCGGGCAGGGTGAAGCCGGGCAGCGCGGCGAGCGCCACGTTCGCCGCCCGGCCGAGCCCGGTCTCCAGCATGCCGCCGCACCACACCGCGATGCCGTTGGCCCGGCACAGGTCGTGGATGCGCCTGGCCTCCAGGTAGCCGCCGACCCGTCCTGGCTTGATGTTGACGATCGAGCACGAGCCGAGCGCGATGGCCGCCGCCGCGTGCTCGGCCGACTCGATCGACTCGTCCAGGCAGATCGGCGTCCTGAGCTGCTTCGCCAGCTTGGCGTGCTGCACCAGGTCGTCGTTGGCCAGCGGCTGCTCGATCAGCAGCAGGCCGAGGTCGTCGAGCCCGGCCAGGTGCCGCGCGTCGGTCAGCGTGTACGCGGCGTTCGCGTCGACCTGCAGCAGCACGTCGTCGCCGAACCGCTCGCGCACCGCGCGCACCGGCGCCAGGTCCCAGCCCGGCTCGATCTTCAGCTTGATCCGCAGGTAGCCCTCGTCCAGGTAGCCGGCCACGGCGTCGAGCAACTGCGGGATCGAGTCCATGATGCCCACCGACACCCCGCACGGCACCCGGTCGCGGGCCGCGCCCAGGAACCGGCCGAACGACTCGCCGGCCGCGCGCAGCTGGGCGTCGAGCACGGCCGTCTCCACGGCGGCCTTGGCCATCCGGTGCCCCTTGATCGGCTCCAGCGCCCTGGCGACGTCGTTCGCGCCCAGCGGCCTGGTCAGCGCGGGCAGCAGGAACCGCTTGATCACCTCGGCGGCGCCGTCGACGTACTCGCTGGAGTAGAGCGGCTCCGACATCGCCACGCACTCGCCCCACCCCTCGGCCTCGGGGGTCACGACGCGCACGAGCAGCACGTCGCGGGCGGTCTCGGTGCCGAACGAGGTGCGGAACGGCGACACCAGAGGCATCGCGATCCGCCGTAGCTCCACTCCTGTGATCTTCACGCTCTCTCCACAACGCTCGCAGAACTCATGTCTCCACCGACCGTAATCGAGCCGGGCCGCCGATCTGGACGCAGGGCCGCCGGCGTCAGCAGGGCTTCGCCCCGGCCAGCACCTTCGGCGGGCCGCCCGAGACCAGCTTGAGCACCGGCAGCTCGAAGCCCACCCGGTTGCCCGTCGTGCCGTTGAACATGATGCTGCCCGACGCCCCCGGCACCGCCGTCGGGAGCTGCTGGAACAGCGGCAGCATCTCGGCCACGTCCGCCGGGGTGACCGGGTCGTCGCCCTGCTGGCCGGCCGCCCGCCTGATCGCCGCGACGGCGGTGACCACGGAGTCGTGCGCCATGATCCCCCAGCCGGTGCCGAGGTCGGCGGCCTTGAAGCCGAGTGACACGTAGGCGCGCTCGAACTGGATGAACTGGGCCGGCGCGGTGCCGCACTTCAGCACCGACGGCTCGACCAGCGGCGAGTAGACCACCGAGATGTTCTCGAGCGCCTCGCGCACGCTCTCGTCCTGCCGCAGCCGGACGGTGTCGGAGCCGGTGACGATCGTGATCGGCTTGGTGTGGCACTGCTGGTTGCCGGTGTGCAGGCTCTGCAGGAACGCCGGCAGGTCCGCGCCCCGCCCGGCGTAGAAGATCACGTCCGTGGCGCGGCCGCACAGGTTGCCCCTGATGAGGTCCCACTCGTTGCCCGGGGGAGCGCTGAACGGGTACTCGACGCTGCCGCCGGCCTCCCACAGGTCCTTCATCGTGTTCTTGAACCCGGCGGCCAGCGCGTCGGCGTAGTGGTCGCCCGGCTTCTTCGAGCGGACCAGGCTCGCCGTCTTCACCTTCCCGGTGCTCCGCAGGTAGGTGTTCAGCACGTTGATCTGCTCGCCCACGCGCGGGTTCACCCGGACGAACCCCGGCACCGCGACCATGTCGATGCCGTCGGCGGTGACGACGTCCGAGACCATCCCGAAGTCCCGCGTGGCCAGCAGCTTCATGGCGCTGAGCGAGCGCTCGTCGCTGCGGCCGAGCCCGGCCACGGCCACCAGCCTGTCGGGCGACTTCTCCATGGCGAGCAGGTCCCTGGTGGTCTGCTCCCAGTTGCCGCCCTGGCTGTCCGTGTTGGCCAGCACCATCTTGATCAGCGGCCGCGCGCCCACCAGGGCCGTCCTGTTGGCCCGGTTCAGCGCGGTGACCGCCCCTTCGAGCTGGTGCAGCACCCGCGGCTCCGGCTGGGTCAGCGGGCCGAGGAAGGCGATGGTGTAGTACGTGCCGGGGCCGCCCTTCACGGCGAACTCGTTCTCCGCGGCCAGGACCTTCATCACCCGGTCGAAGCTCGGGTCGAAGGCGTACGTGCCGGAGACGCCCACGCACTCGGTGCGTGTCACGCCTTCGGCGGTGGTGACCTCGACCCGGCGCACGCTCCCGGGCTCGCAGTAGTCGGGCCCGCCCCACAGCGCCGGGATGACGATCAGCCAGATGAGCAGAGCCACGGCGAGGCCGCCGGCCGTGATCAGCACCCACATCGTGCCGGTGCCCATCCGTTCCCTGATCGCGCGGATCATCGATCGCCTCCCTGGGGGATCGTCAGGTCGGGGGCCCGCCGCCACCGGCGCAGCTCGCCCGGCCAGGTCAGGTGCGCCCGGTAGAGCACGTCCTGGCAGCAGTCGTTCTCGCTGCCCGTGGCCAGGATGGTGAGCTGGAGCGCGACCAGGTCGATCCGGTCCGCGCGGGGCACGGCCGCGGGCGCGGACTGACGCCACAACGCGTCCACGAGCCGGCCGATGGCGTGGTGGGTCTGGTGGGCCTGCGGCGCGTGCTCGGCGCACGTGGGGCAGCCGTCCTGCGGCTTCCTGGGCGGGGTCAGGCCGTCGGGCGGGAGCGGGGCGGCGCAGATCAGCTTGAGCGCGTCGAGCCAGGGGCGGGCGTGGTCCTTCACGAACAGCCGGTGCAGGCCACGGGTGACGTTCTCGCGGTCGCCGAGTGCCAGCGCGTGGTGCAGGCCGCGGACCGTCCGCTCGGCGGAGGCGGCTCCTCCGTCCTCGTAGAAGGAGCGCAGGCGGCGGTGGACCTGGGCCCACACGCCGGGCCCCGCCGCGCGCAGCTCGTGCAGCAGCAGGACGCGCAGGGTGCGGTCCGCGACGAACGCCTGGTCGTCCCCCTGCCGCCGGCCGCCGCTCCAGTGGTCGGCCCGCAGATACGTCAACGTCGCCGGGACGGGCAGCACGCCGCCGTCCCCGCGCGGAAAGGCGACGCTGAGATGCTGGGCGGCCGGGGTGTCCAGGGCGGCCGCGAAGAAGGTCAGCCGCTGCCTGGCCAGCGGGTCGGGCAGCAGCCCGTCGAGCAGCCGCGAGCAGACGGTGGTCCGCGGCTCGCCCTCGCCGAGGCCGAGCAGCGCGCCGAGATCGGGCTCACCGTGCTCGCGCCCGGTCGCGGCGGCGACCAGGCCGGCGACCACGGCCGGCCGCCCGTCGCTGAGCTCGGTGACGGGCGTGGACAGGGCGCTGTCGGCGCGGGCCTCGATCAGCATCTCCATGACGTGGTCCGCCGTCAGCGGCCGCAGGCCGAGCCGGAGCAGCCAGGACTCGGGCGCGCCCGCGGTGCTCGGCCGCGTCCAGCCCGAGGTCTCCGTCACGGACCCGACCGGGGTGTGGGCGTTCTCGTCGCCCAGCGCGGCGGCCACCACGACGGGCTGCGTGCGCGTGTCCGGGGGCTGCGTGCGCGCGTCCGGGGTCGTCTCGATCGTCTCGTGCTGCGCCTGGCACAGCAGTTTGAGAAAGAGCGTGCCCAGCTCGGTGTGGGCGTTGTCGAGCAGCAGCAGCGGACCTGGATCGTCGTTGAAGCGCCGCCACCATCCGTAGTAGTCGCGGACGTCGGCCAGGAGCGCGGCGACCAGATGTCTCTCGGCGCGCTCGCGGCTCGGGCCGCCGGCGCGGAAGTTCAGTGAGAGCGCGGTGAGCTGGGCCCAGGAGTCGCCGACGGCGTTGAGTTTGCGCCCGCCCCACCAGCCGATGGCGCGCCGGCGCAGCCGGGGGGACAGCAGCCTGTTGCCCACGGTCTCGATCAGCGGCTTGACCACCTCGTCGATCGGTGCGGGCACGCCGACCAGCCCGGTCACCATCGTCGCGACCGTGGAGGTCAGCGAGTTGACGAGCGCCTGCCTGGCGGCCGGGGTGGGCTGGGAGTCGATGAAGAGCTGGGCCAGCGCCGCACGGGCGGCCAACAGATCAGGGGCGGGCACCTTGTCGTCGCCCACGCGCCAGGCGGTGACGGCCAGCAGCCCGTAGACCAGCCGCGGGCAGCGCAGCGGCGGCGGCGCGAGCGGTTTCGGGCGCCAGGTGGCGCCGCGGAAACGCTGGTGCAGCTGATATTCCAGGTAATAGAGCAGGTCGGTGACGGCTGAGGCGTTCGGCGCCGTGCCGGGGGCGAAAGGGGCGAGACCGGCCATGCCGAGGTTGGCCGCGCCGAGGTCGGCGTGCGCCTGCGGGATTCGCTGACTGTAGGCGTCACGCAGGTGTTCGAGCACGGCGGTCTTGCCGGCGCCTCTGCCCCCGATGAGTTCGACGTACGGCCCGTGTGAGGCGAACTCGAATTTCACCCGGCGGCCGTCCGGCCCGCAGCCGACCAAACGCGGCACTAAACCCGTGATAAGGGCCTCCCGCCCGTGGAGTCTCGCCATCGATTCCCATCCACCACGTCGAACCCCACCCCGTCCGGTGCTGACACTAGCCGGGCGCACGGAGATCGGCGAGATATTCAGGTCTCATTCCGAATAAGACAGAAAGGGGCCCGCGCGGCGCGGCCGTCATTGTTTCCATGACGAATATCCGATTATGGGCGCGTGGCCGCCGGGTGTTGACCGGGTCTTGACAAGATGATCTGATGTGGGCGATCCGGTGCACTTCTGCGTGTTTCCGGGCGGTTTTGCGCAGTCTCAGGAGCGTACGTATGCCCCTCCGCCGTCCGTTGGCCCTCGCCCTCGCCGTGACGATCATGCTTCCCCTCCCCGCCCACGCCTCGGCCGGCGACCCGGCCGAGTTCCCCATCACCCCGGTCGTCGGCCTCGTCCGGGCGGCCGGCGCGCACCCGAACGCCGAGGCGGTCGTCCGCCGGGTGCTCGCCGACGCCGGCGTCAAACGCGTCCGGACCGCCACCACCGACCCCGGCACGCCCGTCACCGTCTGGCTGGGCGCCGCCGACGACACGGCCGCCACAGGCGCCGCCCGCCGCGACGTGCTGGACCGGCTCGGCGCGCCCGGCTCCCAGGGGCTCGCGCCAGAAGGGTTCGCGCTAACCGCCGGGCGCGACGCGGACGACCGCAAGCACATCGTGCTCGACGGCGTGGACGCCGACGGCGCCTACTACGCGGCGCTGGAACTCAAGGACCTGGTACGCCGCCACCAGGGCAACGACAGGATGCCCGAGGTACGGCTGCGCCAGGCCCCGGCCATGCGTTACCGCGGCTCGATCGAGGGCTTCTACGGCACGCCCTGGTGGCACCAGGACCGGCTCGACCACCTGGACTACCTGGGCGCGCACCGGATGAACACCTACGAGTACGCGCCCAAGGACGACCCGTACCACCGCGACCGCTGGCGCGAGCCGTACCCGGCGGACAAGCTGGCCCAGCTCGGCGAGCTGATCACGCGGGCCGCCGCCGGCCACGTGGACTTCACCTTCGCCGTCTCGCCCGGACTGTCGATCTGCTACACCGACCCGGGCGACACCGCCAAGCTGCTGGCCAAGTTCGACGCGATCCACGCGCTCGGCGGCCGTTCGTTCAACGTCGCGCTGGACGACATCGACGCCGGCCGGTGGAACTGCGACGGCGACCGCGCCAGGTACGGCGCGCCGGGCGGCGCGGCTGCCGGGCGGGCGCAGAGCGACCTGCTCAACGCCGTGCAGGCCTGGGTACGGGCCAAGGGCGACGTCAAGCCGCTGCAGATGGTGCCCACCGAGTACTACAACGCCACCGAGACCGGCTACAAGAAGGCGCTCAGGGAGGTGCTCGACCGGGACGTCATCCTGCACTGGACCGGCCTCGGCGTGGTGCCCCAGCGCATCACCAAGGCCGACGCGGCCAGGGCCAGGCAGGTGTTCGGCCACGAGATCCTGGTCTGGGACAACTACCCGGTCAACGACTACATCGCCGGACGCCTGCCACTCGGCGCCTACACCGGCCGCGAGCCGGGGCTGTCGGAGCACCTGGTGGGTATCATCTCCAACCCGATGAACCAGGCCGCGGTCAGCAAGGTCGCGCTGTTCTCCTTCGCCGAGTTCGGCTGGGCGGACACCACGTACGACGCCCAGCGGTCGTGGCTGCGCGCGCTGGACGAGCGGGCCGGCGGCGACCCGGCCGTGGCCCGCGCGCTGCGCGACTTCGCCGAGCTGAACACCTACGACGGAACCCTGCACCGCGACCGCGCCCCCGTGCCGGCCGCCGAGATCGCGGCGTTCTGGACCGCCTGGCGGGCCGGTCGGGACACGACCCTGCGCGCCTACGCCGAACGGCTGCGCGCCGCGCCGGGCGTGATCCGCGCCGGCGTGCCCGACCGGGCGTTCGCCGCCGAGGCCGAGGCCTGGCTGAAGGCCACCGAGCTGTGGTCGCAGGCGCTGATCGAGGCCCTGGACGTGCTCGACGCGGTCCGCGCCGGCGACGGCGGCCGGGCGCTGGCGGCCAGGCGGGAGGCGACCGGCCTGATCGCCGCCGCCAAGGCGCTGCGCGACGTGCGCCTGCCGCACTCCGGCACGTACCCGCGCATCGCCGACGGCGTGCTCGACACGTTCATCGCCGACGCGCTGACCGAGCTGGACCGCTGGATCGGCATCACCGCAGACCGGCCCGCCGCCACCACCACGCTCGGCACCTACCAGGACCACACCCCCGATCGCATGGTGGACGGCGACCCCGGCACCTACTTCTGGAGCAACGGCTCGCCGGGCGCCGGCGACTCGGTCACCGTCGACCTCGGCGGCGTGCGCGCCATCGGCGAGGTGGCCGTGCTCATGGGCAAGCCGGGCAGCCCGAACGACTACCTCCGCGCCGGCGTGCTCGAACACTCCGCGGACGGCGCCACCTGGACCACCCTGGCCACCGGCGCCGCCGCCGAGGTCAGGGCCACCGCCCCGGCCGGCACCCGGGCCCGCTACCTGCGCTACCGGGCGACGGGGAGCAACGACCACTGGCTGGTCGTCCGCGAGTTCACCGCCGCCGTGCTGGACGATACGGTCACCAGGATCACCGTCGGCGGCACCCCGGCCGGCAGCCGACCGGCCGCCGCGGCCGACGGCAGCCTCGACACCGCCTGGCAGGCGGCGGCCGCGCCGGCGTCGGGCAACGCGCTGCAGTTCACGCTGTCCAGGCCGCGCCCGATCGACCGGGTCGCGGTCGTCGGCAGCGGGCAGGCGGAGGTGCAGGTGCGGGTGTCCGGGCAGTGGCGGCCGATCGGCCGGCTCGACGGCGGCTACACCGAGCTCGACCCCGCCGACGTCACCGCCGACGCGATCCGCCTGGCCTGGACGCCCGGCGGCCCCGCCCCGGCGATCAGCGAGGTGGTGCCGCGCTACGCCGACGTGCCCGCCGTCACGCTCGCCGCCGATCCCGCCGTGCTGGAGACCACCATCGGGCAGGAGGCGACGCTCACGCTGAGCCTGTCGACCCGGCGCGCCGCCGCCGTGCCGGGCACGCTGTCGGTGACCGGGCCGCAGGGCTGGCAGGTGCCCGCCGACCGGGCGCTCACCGTCCCGCGCGGCGGCGGTCTCGTGCTGCCGGTCGCGTTCACGCCCACCGGCTCGGGCACGCTCACGCTCGCCTTCGCGGGCGTCGAGACCACCGTCGAGGTGCGGGCGCACCGGCCCGCCGCGGACGTCAACGCCGCCCGCGGCCGCCCCGTCACCGCCTCCAGCGTCGAAGGCGGCACCAGCTTCGCCGCCGCCCACGCCGTGGACGGCGACCCGGCCACCCGCTGGTCATCCGGCCGCACCGACGGCGAATGGCTGCGGGTGGAGCTGGCCCAGCCGGTGGACGTGGCCAGGGTGGTGCTGCGCTGGGAGGCCGCCTACGGCAAGGCGTACCGGGTGGAGACGTCCGACGACGGCACCACGTGGACGCCGATCGCCGAGGTGACCGACGGGAACGGCGGCGTGGACGACCTCAGGATCGACCAGGCCAACACCGCACGGCACATCCGGGTCCAGGGCGTGCGCCGCGCCACCGGCTACGGCTACTCGCTGTGGGAACTGGAGGTCTACCCGGCCCGGTGAGCCCCGGGGTCAGCGCAGGCTCCTGGCGTCCAGCCGGCGCAGCACCCGCGTGACGACCTCCGGGTCGGCACGCGGGTCGCGGCGGGCGTCCAGGACCGCCTGCCTGGCCGCCGACATCATCTCCGCCTGCACCCGCCTGATCGTCCTGACCCGCTCCGCCCGCTGCTCGTACGCCTCGCGCCGCTCCTCGTCGGCGGCCTCCGGGCTGATGCGCACGCCGAGGTCGCCGAGCATCCTGCCGAGCGCCTCGACCACGTCGTCGGGCAGGTCCTCGCGCTCGTCGATCTCCCGCAGCCGCCGCCTGGCCGCGCCCGCGGCCTGGATCGCCAGCCGTTTCTCCAGCTCACGCTCGGCCGCGGTGTCGGACTTGACGCCCAGCTTCGTCACCAGCCACGGCAGCGTCAGACCCTGCACCACCAGCGTCGCCAGGATCACCGCGAACGCGATGAACACCACCACGGGACGCTCGGGGAACGGCCGGCCGTCGTCGGTGCGCAGCGGGATGGCCAGCGCGAGCGCCACCGACGCCACCCCGCGCATGCCCGCCCACCACATCACCACCGTCTCGCGCCAGGACAGCGGGATCTCGGTGTCGTCGCGTCCTGGCCGGCGCGCCTGCTTGGCCAGCCACGCGGCCGGCAGCAACCACGTCAGCCGGACGCCGGCCACCACCGCCAGCACCACCGCGCTCCAGCCCAGCACCTGCCAGACCCGCCCGTGCACGGTGCCCAGCACCGCGTGCAGCTCCAGCCCGATCAGCCCGAACGCCACCCCGGTCACCAGCGTGTCGACCACCCGCCAGAACGTCGCCGCGGCGAACCTGCCGAACACGTCGTCGGCGTCGGACATGCGGTCGCTCAGGTAGAAGGCGCTGGTCAGCACCGCCAGCACGCCGGAGCCGCCGAGCTCGTCGGCCAGCGCGTACGCCACGAACGGCACCAGCAGCGACAACCCGACCTGCAGCGTGGCATCGCCCAGGTACGCCATCAGCCGCCCGCCCAGCCAGCCGAGCGCCAGCCCGACCAGCACCGCCACCACCGCGGAGACCACGAGCTCGGCCAGCGCGTGCGGCCAGGAGAACACGCCGGTCACCGCGGCCGCGATCGCCACGTGGTAGAGGACGATCGCGGTGACGTCGTTGAACAGGCCCTCGCCCTCCAGCAGCGACACCATGCGCCTGGGCAGCCCCAGCCGGCCCGCCACCGCCGTGGCCGCCACCGGGTCGGGCGGCGCCACCAGCGCGCCCAGCGCCGCGGCCGCCGCCAGCGGCAGCCCAGGCACCAGCGCGTGCGCGGTGGCCGCCACCGCCGCGGTCGTCACGAACACCAGCGCCACGGCCAGCAGGAAGATCGGCTGCCAGTTGGCCGCGAACTGCCGCCACGACGTGCGCTGCACCGCCGCGTACAGCAGGGGCGGCAGCAGCAGCGGCAGCACGATGCCGGGTGGGATGTCCACGTCGGGCACGAACGGCAGCACGGCCAGCACGATGCCGAGCAGCGTCATCAGGACCGGGGCGGGCAGGCCGAGACGCTCGCCGAGCGGGACGGTGAGCAAGGCGCCGAGCAGCACCAGCATGAGCAGCACGAACTGATCCACGACACCCCCCGCCTAGCCTTACCCCACCACCCACC
>NZ_JABCPZ010000115.1 GCF_013283785.1 Nonomuraea antri | reverse complement strand
CGCTGGTACAGGCGGACCGACAGGACGAAGAAGACGGCCGTGATCGCCAGCGGCCAGAGCACCGCCATCAGGACGGCGTGCTGCGCCACCCAGGACTCCCCGCCCCACCCCGGGTTGCCGAACAGCTGCCTGGCGGCCGCCACCGTGGACGACAGCGGGTTCCACTCGGAGATCGCGCCCAGCCACCCCGGCATGGTGGCCGGGGACACGAACGCGTTCGACAGGAACCCGATCGGGAACTCCAGGGTCTGGATGGCCACCACGCCGCCCGGGTCCTTGGTGAGCAGGCCCAGGTACATGCCCATCCACAGCAGCGAGAAGCGCAGCAGGAGCAGCAGCCCGACCGCGCCCAGCGCCCCGGACAGCGTGGCGGGCCGCCAGCCGACCGCCAGCCCGCACACCAGCATCCCGGCCAGCATCAGCACCGAGTTCAGCAGGTCGGCCACGGCCCGGCCGATCAGCACCGCCGAGGGCGCCATGGGCATCGAGCGGAACCGGTCGGTGACGCCCTTGGCCACGTCGGTGGTGACCGCGACCATGGTGGCGCTCAGGCCGAAGAGCATCGTCATGCCGTACATGCCGGGCATGAGGAAGGCGAAGTAGTCGGCGCCCTCGGGGACGTCCACCGCGCCGCCGAACAGGTAGCCGAACGCGAGCGTGATCACCACCGGGACGACCACGCCGAAGACGACCGTCATGGGCTGGTTGGCCCAGTGGATCAGGTCGCGGCGGGCGACCGTCCAGCCGTCGGACAGCGCCCAGCGCGCGCGGGTCATCGGTCCGTCGAGTGTGGTCGGGTCAGGCATGGGGGCCTCCGGCGTCGGTGAGGTTCAGGAAGACTTCGTCGAGCGTGGGCCGGCGCAGCGCGACGTCCTCGACGTCGATCCCGGCCGCCGCCAGCGCGGTCAGCACGGCGGTGAGCGTCCGCACCCGGTCGGCCACGGGGGCGCTCACGTGCCTGGTGTCCTGGTCGGTCTCGACCGGCCCGGACGTCAGCCCGGCCACGATCCCGGCCGCCTCGGGCAGGCGCGCGGCGTCGTGGATCACCACGTCCACCCGGTCGCCGCCGAGCTTGGCCTTCAGCTCGTCCGGGGTGCCCTCGGCCACCACCCGGCCGGTGTCGATGACCGAGATCCGGTCGGCGAGCTGGTCGGCCTCCTCCAGGTACTGGGTGGTGAGCAGCACCGTGGTGCCGTCGGAGACCAGGTCGCGCACCGCGCGCCAGATCTCGGCCCGGCTGCGCGGGTCGAGCCCGGTGGTGGGCTCGTCCAGGAACAGCACGGGCGGGGCGAGGATCATGCCGGCCGCCAGGTCGAGCCTGCGCCGCATGCCGCCCGAGTACTCCTTGGCCGGCCCGGGGTGCTCCAGGCCGAACCGTTCCAGCAGCTCGGCCGCCCTGGCGCCGGCCTGGCGCGGGCTCAGGTGGTACAGGCGGCCGAAGAGCTCCAGGTTCTGGCGGCCGGTCAGCAGCTCGTCGACCGCCGCGTGCTGGCCGACCAGGCCGATGTTGCGCCGTACCTGGCGGGGCTGGTCGTGCACGTCGAAGCCCGCCACGCTGGCCCGGCCGCCGCTGGGCCGCAGCAGCGTGGTGAGGATGCGCACGGCCGTGGTCTTGCCCGCGCCGTTGGGCCCGAGCAGCCCGCAGACCGTGCCCGCGGGCACCTCCAGGTCGAACCCGTCGAGCGCCGCCTTCTCGCCGTACGTCTTGCGCAACCCCTGCGCCGACACCGCCGTCATACCGCCTCCTTCGTGACTCGTACGTCGTACCGTACACAATACGGTTCAGAGAAGGCAACCGTACGGTGTACCGTACGGAGGTGTGACCGTTGAGTACTCAGGCAAGGGCGATCCGGCCCGCAGCCTCGCCCTGCTCTGGCGCACCAGCGAGCGCGCCAGCCGCAAGGGCAAGCCCGAGCTGAACGTCGACCGCATCGCGCGGGCCGCCATCGCGGTGGCCGACGCCGAGGGCCTGCAGGCCCTGTCCATGCGGCGGGTGGCGGAGAAGCTGGGCGTCGGGACGATGTCCCTGTACACGTACGTGCCGGGCAAGCCGGAACTGCTCGACGTCATGCTCGACACCGTCTACGGCGAGACCGCCAGGCCCGACGAGGTCGAGGGCGGCTGGCGCACGCGGCTGGAGCAGATCGCCAGGGAGAACTGGGCGCTCTACCTGCGCCATCCCTGGTTGTTGCAGGTGGCGGCGAGCCGCCCGGTCCTGGGCCCGAACGTGACCGCCAAATACGACTACGAGTTGCGCGCCATCGACGGCATCGGCCTGTCGGACGTCGAGATGGACGCCGTCCTGACCCTGGTCACCGGGTTCGTGCACGGCACGGCCAGAGGCGCGGTGGAGGCGGCGCAGGCCGAGAGCCAGACCGGCATGTCGGACGAGCAGTGGTGGGCCGCGCACGCGCCCTTCCTGAGCAGGATCGCCGACACCAGCCGCTTCCCCACGGCCGCCCGGGTGGGCGAGGCGGCAGGTCAGGCGCTGGGCGGGGCCTACAGCGCCGAGCACGCCTTCGAGTTCGGGCTCCAACGCGTCCTCGACGGCATCCAGGCCTTGGTGGACGACCGCGACCGCGACGCCTGAGCGATGGCGGCCGCGGCCGTCATCGGGAGCCGCGGGACCTGGGCCGGCGGCTAGTGCGCGGGCACCGCCCGCAGCCGGACGACGTGCTCGACCAGCGAGATCAGCGTCGACTTGACCGACTCCCTGTTACGCGCGTCGGTGCGCACGATCGGCACGTGCGGCGACAGCGCCAGCGCCTCACGCACCTCGTCGTCGGTGTGCGGGAACTGGCCGTCCCAGCCGTTGATCCCGATCACGAACGGCAGCTTCGCCTCTTCGAAGTAGTCGATGGCGGGGAAGCTGTCGGCCAGACGCCGGGTGTCGAGCAGCACGACCGCGCCGATGGCGCCGCGTACCAGGTCGTCCCACATGAACCAGAACCGGTGCTGACCGGGCGTGCCGAACAGGTACAGGATCAGGTCGCGGTCGAGCGACAGACGGCCGAAGTCCATGGCCACGGTCGTCGTCTGCTTGTTCGGGGTCATGCCGAGGTCGTCGATGCCCGCGGACGCGTCGGTCATCACCGCTTCCGTGGTCAGCGGGAGGATCTCGGACACCGCCCCCACGAACGTCGTCTTGCCGACGCCGAACCCACCGGCGACGACGATCTTCGTCGACGTGAGCCCCGGGCTAGAGCCTGCGAAGTCCACTGAGCACCCTTTCGAGCATGTTGAGGTCTGGCTGTCCCTGGCTGAGGCGCGGCTGGTGCAGGCGGACGAGTCCTTCGTCGGACATGTCCGCGACCAGCACCCTGGCCACCCCCAGCGGGACCCGGAGCAGGGCCGAGATCTCCGCGACCGACCGGAACGACCGGCAGAGCTGCATGATGGCCTCCTGCTCGGGGGTGAGCAGTGCCATCTCGTCGTCCGGGATGGACATGGACGAGATCAGCGTCTCCATCGCCAGGTGATAGCGCGGCTCGGAACGACCGCCGGTCACCGCGTAAGGACGGAACAGGGGCTCGTCGTCCCCGGTTCCGTCAGCGCCGTACACGGCCCTCTCCCATCAGTTCCATAACATCACCGCGTCCTGGCGGCCTGGAGTTCGGCGCGCAGCGCCGGCGTGAGCGCCTGCCCGGCCCGGTCGACCAGCAGCGTCATCTGGTAGGCCACCAGCCCCATGTCGCAGTCGGGCCCGGCGAGAACGGTGAGGACGGAGCCGTCACTGATCGCCATGACCAGCAGCAGGCCGCGCTGCATCTCGACGACGGTCTGCGAGACCGCGCCGCCCTCGAACACGCGCGAAGCGCCCACGGTCAGGCTCAGCAGGCCCGCGGAGACCGCCGCGAGCTGGTCGGCCCGGTCCGGCGGGAAGCCCTCCGAGCTCGCCAGGCATAGCCCGTCGGCCGAGACCACCACGGCGTGCGCCACCCCGGGGGTGTTGCGCACGAAATCGGTGATCAGCCAGTCGAACCGATGCGCCTCATGGCTAAGGGTAGTCACGCATCCTCCCCAGCGGGACGCTCACTCACTCTGTTCCTCCTGTCCACGTACTTCCTGGCGGCCTCGGCGCACACCCTGCTGGTAGCTGGCCATCCGGCTGCGCATCCGGTCCGCGGAGACCGGAGGCACCGGCGCCTGCCGTTGCGGCTGCTGCTGTTGCTGCGGCTGCGCGGGCTGGCTCGCGGTACCGGGAACCAGATTCGCCTTCGGGGTGCGCTTCGGGAGCCCGGCGGCGGTGATGCCGCCGAGACTCGGTTCGCTGGCCTTGGCCGCCGCCCGCCATCCGGCGTCGGCGGCCGTCCGCCATGCTTCCTCCCCAGAGGGTACGGCTTGCACGGGTATGGGCTCATCTTCGCCGGGCTCGGCCGGCAACTTCGCCTCGCCCGCGGGCTTCTCCGCGACCGGCTTCTCGCCCGGCGGCCTGCGGAACCACGCCGATTCGACGGAGGCGAAGATCGGCAGGAACTCCTCCTCCGGCTCCATCGGCGAGACCTCGACCGAGGGCGGCGGCTCGGGCTTGCGCAGCTCACCGGTGCCGTACGGGGAGGCCATCGGCGCGCCCGTCATCGGCCCGGACGGCGGCATGGACGGCGGCATGGACGGCGGCCCGGAAACAGGCCCCGAGACGGGTCCTGACGGCGGCCCGGGCGGCGGGGTCGGGAACGCGCCGTCGCCCATGGCCGGGTAGGACGGGAACGATCCCGTGGCCCCGGGGCTCGGATACGACGGGTAGGCCCCGGAGTCGAAGCTCTGCTGACGGCGGTAGGACCCGCCGTCGGTGTCGGCGGTGAAGCCGTTGTACGACGTGCCCGACTGCCCTGGACCGCTGTTGAAGGAGTCCATGCTGGGCAGCGGCGCGTCGAAGGAGCCGGTCCGCGGCCGCTTGGGGTCGAAGGAGTCGCCGCGCGGCCTGGTGCCGTCGACGGAGTCGAAGCTGCCGAACGAGCGGAACGATCCGTTCGGCGACGGCATGCTCTGCGCGGGGACGGTGCCCCCGCCGAACGCCGGACGCTGCGGCAGCGGCTGCTGCTGGGAGCCGTCCGGGATGAGCGCGGGCGGCAGCAGGACCATGGCGATCAGTCCGGCGTCGTCGCCCTTCCTGAGCTGGACCCTGATGCCGTGGCGCAGGGCCAGCCGGCCGACCACGAACAGGCCCATGCGGCGGGAGACCGACACGTCCACGACCGGCGGCTCGGCCAGGCGGCGGTTGGCCTCGGCCAGTTCCTCCTCGGTCATGCTGATGCCGGCGTCGCTGACCGACAGCAGCGCGCCGCCGCCCTCGATCATGCTGCTGGTGACGGTCACCTGGGAGTTGCTCGGCGAGAACTGGATGGCGTTCTCGACCAGCTCGGCCACCAGGTGCACGAGGTCGTTGGCGGCGCTGCCCTGGACCGAGGTGGCGCGGTGCACCCGGACCTGGACGCGCTCGTAGCCCTCGACCTCCGACAGCGCGGCGCGGACGACGTCGACGAGCTTGGCGGGCTGGCTGCGCCTGCGGGTGGCCTCGTGGCCGGCGAGGACCAGGAGGTTCTCGGAGTTGCGGCGCATGCGGGTGGCCAGGTGGTCGAGCTTGAACAGGTCGGCCAGGCGGGCGCCGTCCTGCTCGCCCTTCTCCAGACCGTCGATGAGCGAGATCTGCCGCTCCACCAGGGTCTGGGTCCTGCGGGAGAGGTTGACGAACATCGAGCTGATGTTGCTGCGCAGCTCGGCCTCCTCACCGGCCAGGCGGACGGCCTGCCGGTGCACCTGGTCGAAGGCGCGGGCCACTTCACCGATCTCGTCGTTGCCCTCGACCTCGATCGGGTTCACCTCGACCGAGGCGTCACCGGAGACGCGCAGCTTGCGCACCACGTCGGGGAGCCGGAAACCGGCGATCTCCAGGGCCTCCGTGCGCAGCCGGCGCAGCGGGCTGACCATGGAGCGGGCGATGGCGACGGTGAGGAGCAGGACGAGCAGCAGCAGCGCCAGGATCAGGGCGCCGGCGATGATCGCGTTGCGGATCTCGGCGCCGCGCAGTTCCTGGCTGCGCAGGTTCACCTGGGCGGCCAGCTTCTTCTCGATCTCGTGCAGCGTGTCGATGGTGACGGCGTTCTCGTCGAACCATTCCTTCTGCGCGTTGGCCCTGGTCGAGATCAGGTTGTCGGCGATCCTGGCGCCCGGCGCGCGGCCGCTGGCCAGGGTGATGGCGCGGGCCTTGGTGAGCTGGGTGCTGACGTACTCGGGCTTGCCGATGAGCTTGTTGGACAGCTCCAGGCCGATCGTCGCACCGGCCTCCTGGCTGACGGTGGCGATGTCGCTCTGCTGGCGGGCGTTGGAGGCGATGAACCGCTCGACCTCCTGGGCGTCGACCGAGTTCACGTTGTAGGAGGCCTTGAGCAGCAGCACGCGCTGGCGGGAGACCTCTTCCTTGGCGTGCGCGATCGCGCTCAGAGCGCGGGTCTGGCCGACGATCTGCGAGTCGTCGCTCAGCAGGGACAGCTCGTCGTGCAGGCGCAGCAGGGAGTCGTTGAGTGAGTCGTAGCGGCCGGAGAGCCTGGCGCCTTCCGCGCGGGTCCTGTCCAGCCGGCTGAGGTCGTACCTGGCCTGCTTGACCTGGTTGACGACGCGCTCGCCGTAGGAGTCGTCGATGGCCTCGAAGTCTTCGCGCACGACCTTGACCAGCTTGTCGACGGCGCTCTTGCTGTCGGTGAGCTGGTTGGAGTACTTCTTGCGCGCGGTGCGGTTGGAGGCCATCCAGCCGCTCGTGTCACGCTCCACGCCGAGTGCCTGGACCAGATCGCGGAGGTGACCTGCCTGCTCCGCCGCGGCGGCGGTGCGGTCGTAGTCGGAGATGCTCTGGACCGAGGCCACCACGCGCGCTCCCCCGAGCACGACGCCGGCGATGGTCGGAACCAGGATCAGTGCGGTGAGACGCCATCTCACGCGCCAGTTGCGCAGGCCTAGCCGAGGTAGCGACCGCTTTCCGCGGTCACGCCTCGCGGCGAGGCCGCTCTCGGAGTTCCCCGTAGTCACTGCTTTCGCTACCCCTCAATCGTCCCGTTCACCAACGGGTCATCAAGCCGTCCACAAGGTATCCGCAGCATCTGACGTACCAGGCATATCGGACACAATCGTTACAAATGTGACCGTCAGTTGTGTGCTGTTGGTTATCGCAGTGCTGCCAGCACCTGGTCGCGCACCTGCGTCCGTTGCGCGCTGTCGCTGAGGGGGCGTCCGGCGCGGTCAACCACATAGAAGACGTCCACCGCCTCCGCGCCGAGAGTCTCCACTCGGGCGGCTCTCACGTCAAGACCACACGCACCGAAAGCCCGTCCGATACGCCACAGGAGCCCCGGCCTGTCATGGGCCCTGACTTCCACCACGGTGGCCGTCGCGGAGGCGTCGTCGACCAGTGTCACCCGAGGTGGAGCCACAGGTACCCGGGGCGGGCGCTGAGAGCGGGAACGGCGGGCCAGCCGCTGCTCGATGTCAAGACGTCCGGCAAGGACGAGACGCAGGTCCGATTCCAGCGTGGCCGGGTCCGGCGGCGAGCCGTACTCGGGCGTCACCGAGAACTCGATCACCGCGGTCGAGCCCGCCGAGGCGGCCGAGGCCGAGCGCACCACGAGCCGGTGCGCGGCCAGCACGCCGGCGGCGCTCCACAGCAGCCCGACGCGGTCCGGGGCGACCACGGTGACCGCGCCGCCGTTGACGCGCACCGCGCCGCCGCCGTGCCTGGCCAGCGCGGCCTGCTCCGGCGACAGCACGGGCGCCCTGGGCGGCGGCGACCCGGACAGCACCGAGCGCACCCGGCGCACCAGGTCGGCGACCAGCCCGGCCTTCCAGGCGTTCCACGCGGCCGGGCCTGTCGCGTTCCCGTCGGCGACCGCCAGCGCGGCCAGCAGGTCGAGCACCTCCGTCGAGCCGACCGCGGCCGCCACCTTCTCGATCGTCACCGGGTCGTCCAGGTCCCTGCGCGTGGCCGTCTCCGGCAGCAGCAGATGCCGGCGCACCACCGTGGCCAGCGTGTCGACGTCGGGCCGCGGCAGGCCGATGCGGGTGGCGATGTCGCGCACCACGACCTCGCCGGTGGCCGAGTGGTCGCCGGGCCAGCCCTTGCCGATGTCGTGGAAGAGCGCCGCGATCAGCAGCAGGTCGGGGCGGGCGACCTCGCGGAGGTGCCCGGCGGCGTTCGCGGCGGCCTCGATCAGGTGCCGGTCGACGGTGAAACGGTGGATCGGGTTGCGCTGCGGCCGGTGCCGCACCCGTTCCCAGTCAGGAAGCAGTCTGACAATGATCCCCGCCTGGTCGAGCTCCTCCCACACCGGCACGGCGGCTCGTCCCGCGCCGAGAATCGACACCAGCGCGTCGCGTGCCTCCTCCGGCCACGGCACCGGCATGGGAGGCGACTGAGCGGCCAGAACCGCGACGGTCGCGGGGGCGAGCGGCAACCCGGCGTCGGCCGCGGCGGCCGCGGCACGCAGCGCCAGCACCGGGTCCTTGCGCGGATCGGCGCCGCGGGCGAGCACCACCTCCCCGCCGTGCTCCACCACCCCGTCGGCCAGCGGACGGCGGCCCCGGGGCGCCGGGCCTGACAGCAGCTTGTCAACGGTGCGCCAGGTCGCGTCGAACGCGTGCGAGATCGTCCGCCCGGCCTCGGCGAGCCTGCGCATCAGGGCCTCGGCGTCGAGCAGGCCGAGTTGCCCGGCCACGGCGTCCTGCTCCTGCAGGACGAGCCGGTCGGCGCCGCGCGCGGTCACCACGTGCAGGGCGTGCCTGACGTCCAGGATCAGCTCGTACGCCTCGCGGGCCCGCGGTCCAGGGGCCGAGGCCACCCACGCCGCGGCCACCGCCTGCATGGCCTGGACGTCACGCAGGCCGCCCCGGCCGTCCTTCAGCTCGGGTTCGAGCAGGAAGGCCAGCTCACCGCTGACCCGCAGCCGCTGGTCCGCGGACTCGCGCAGCTCGCCCAGCCGGCGCCGGGAGTCCGCGCGCCACTCGGCGAGCACGCTCTCCCTGACCTTCCTGGTCAGCTCCGGGTCTCCGGCCACATGCCTGGCCTGGATCAGGCCGAGCACGGCCTTGAGGTCCTGCCTGGCGACCGAGACGGCCTCGTCCACGGTGCGTACCGAGTGGTCGAGTCCGACGGCGGAGTCCCAGATCGGGTACCAGACGCGGTCGGCGATCCGTCCCACGTCGGGCCGGCCGTCGTGGATCAGCACCAGGTCCAGGTCGCTGCCCGGGGCCAGCTCGCCCCGGCCGAGACTGCCGACGGCGACCAGGGAGACCCGGTCGCCGTCGCTCGCCGTGCGGAAGAGTTCCCTGAGCCAGCGGTCGGTGTCCGCGGCCCGCTCCTTGCGGGCCGCGGCATAGGAACGCGCCTCACCCCTCACAGGGCCTCAGGTCCCCGCTCCCCCGTTCGCACCCGGACGACGGTGTCCACGGGGACGGACCAGACCTTGCCGTCGCCGATCTTGCCGGTGTGCGCGGCCTTGACGATGACGTCGATGACGTCGTCGGCGTCGTCCTCCTCGGCCAGCACCTCCAGGCGGACCTTGGGCACCAGGTCCACCTGGTACTCGGCGCCCCGGTAGACCTCGGTGTGCCCGCGCTGGCGGCCGTAGCCGCTGGCCTCGCTGACCGTCATGCCCTTGATGCCGAACTGTTCCAGCGCGGCCTTCACGTCATCCAGCTTGAACGGCTTGATGATCGCGGTGATGAGCCTCATGCGTCCACCTTCTTCGTGGCCGGTTTGGTGGCCGGCTTCGTGGCGGGGGTCAGCGGACCGTTCGGCGAGCTGACTCCGGAGGAGTAGATCGTGCCCAGGTCGTACCCGGTCTCGGCGTGCGTGGTGACGTCGATGCCGGTCTGCTCGTCCTCGGCGGAGATCCGGAAGCCCATCGTCCTGTCGATGATCTTCCCGACCACCCAGGTGACGACGAAGGAGTAGCCACCGACCGCGACCGGGCCGAGCACCTGCAGGCCGAGCTGGGTGAGCCCGCCCCCGTAGAACAGGCCCTCGTTCTGCTGCTCCAGGAAGGGGTAGGCGGCCAGGAAGCCGAGCGAGACCGCGCCGACGATGCCGCCGACCAGGTGCACGCCGACCACGTCGAGCGAGTCGTCGAAGCCGAGCCGGTACTTCAGCCCGACCGCGTAGGCGCAGATCGCACCGGCCAGCAGGCCGATGACCATGGCGGCCCACGGGTCGACGAAGCCGCAGGCGGGCGTGATGGCGACCAGGCCGGCCACCGCGCCGGAGGCCACGCCGAGGCTGGTGGCGTGCCCGTCGCGAATCTTCTCGACGACGAGCCAGGCGCCGGCCGCGACGGCGGTGGCGATCTGGGTGTTCATGAACGCCAGGCCGGCGGTGCCGTCCACGGCGAGCTCGGAGCCGGCGTTGAAGCCGAACCAGCCGAACCACAGCAGTCCGGTGCCGAGCAGGACGAGCGTGAGGTTGTGCGGGCGCATCGGCTCCTTGCGCCAGCCCTGGCGCTTGCCCAGGACCAGGGCCAGGGCGAGGGCGGCGGCGCCGGCGTTGATGTGGACGACCGTGCCGCCGGCGAAGTCCTCGATGCCGAGTGCGTTCAGCCAGCCGGTGCCCCACACCCAGTGGGCGACGGGGAAGTAGACGATCGTCGCCCAGATGACGCTGAACAGCACCCAGGCGCCGAACTTCGCCCGGTCCGCGATCGCGCCGCTGATCAGCGCCACCGTGATGATGGCGAACGTCAACTGGAAGGCGGAGAAGACCAGGCTCGGCATGCCGGTGCCGTCGTCCTTGGTGGCCGTGTCCACGAGGCTCTGCAGCCCGAGCGCGTCGAAGCCGCCGACGAAGTTGTTGAGCAGCGAGCTGCCGTTGTCGGTGAAGGCCAGGGAGTGGCCGAAGAGCACCCAGGCGACGGTGACGGTGATGATGGCCGCGAACGACATCATCATCATGTTCAGGACGCTCTTGGCCCTGGTCATGCCCCCGTAGAAGAACGCGAGGCCCGGAGTCATCAGCAGCACCAACGCGGTGGCCGCCAACATCCAGGCTGTCGTGCCGCTATCGATCTTCACGACGCGACCCTCCTTACATGTGACGTGTGGCCACAGCGTGTTCTCCCCCCGTTTCGTGGCTCGACCAGGCGTGTTTCGCACCGGTGAATCTCGCCGTACGGGTGTTTCTAGTACGTTTCGGGCGTCTCACACCGCTGATTCGGCCCTCGCAAAGGGGCCTGGTGAGCCCGCAAGCTAGACTTAGGCTTGCCTTACCTAACTGATCAAGGAATGACTCATGCGTCTCCGCCTGGCCGCCGCCATGCTCCCCCTCCTCGCCCTCACCGCCTGCGGCACCGCCACGTCCGCCGGTGAGTCCGGCCCGACCAGGACGATCAAGCACGCCATGGGCGAGACGAAGGTGCCCATGACCCCCCAGCGGGTGGTCGTGCTCGACACCGACAAGCTGGACACCCTCGTGACGCTCGGCCTGTCGCCGATCGGCGCCGCGCAGGCCGGCGAGAGCCAGGCGTGGCCGAAGTACCTCGGCTCCGCGCTGTCGAACACCAAGGCCGTCGGCACCCTGCAGCAGCCGAACATCGAGGCCATCATGGCCCTCAAGCCCGACCTCATCCTCGGCTCGAAGTTCCGCCAGGCCGCCTTCTACGACAAGCTCAGCAAGATCGCGCCGACCGTCTTCACGGAGAAGGTCGGCATCACGTGGAAGGAGAACTTCCTGCTCGACGCCGACGCGCTGGGCAAGAAGGACCAGGCCACCAAGCTGCTGTCGGACTACGAGACCAGGGCCGAGGGCGTGGGGTCGAAGTTCGCGAAGCTGAAGGTGAGCATCGTCCGCTTCATGCCGACCGAGATCCGCATGTACGGGCCCGAGTCCTTCAGCGGCATCGTGGTCGGCGGCGACGCGGGCATCCCGCGGCCCGAGGTTCAGCAGCTCGCGAGCCAGCCGGACAAGCGTTTCGGCAAGCTCAGCCAGGAGAACATCGGCCAGGCCGACGGTGACGCGGTCTTCTACAGCGCCTACGGCGAGGCCGCGGCCAAGTCGCAGGCCGAGGTGACGGCCGGGCCGCTGTGGAAGAACCTGAACGCCGTCAAGTCGGGCAACGTGCACAACGTGGACGACGAGATCTGGATGCTGGGCATCGGCGTCACCGCGGCCGGCAAGATCCTGGACGACCTCGAGAAGTACCTCGCGCCGCTGGCCTGAGGCGTTTCGGCCTAACCGGCGGCCCAGAACCGGCGCAGGTGCGGGACCAGCTCGCCGGCCCGCTCGTCGGGGAAGAACAGCCGGCCGCCGTCGATCTCCACGATCTCCCGCACGCCGGGCAGCGTGTCACGCAGCCAGCGGGCCCAGGAGAGGTCGAAGAAGCCGTCGTCCGTCCCCCAGACCACCAGCGCGGGGACGGGCAGCACGGTGAGCAGCGGCTCGATCGCGACCAGATCCTTGGCGTCGATCCCGGCCAGCATGCGCTCGAACGCCTGACCGCCGCCAGGCTTGGTGAGAACGGGCCGCAGGTAGTTGTCCACCAGCGCCACCGGGTCGTCGATGCGCTGGTAGAACGGGCCGAACGCGACGGCGGCCAGGCTCTGCGGGTCGTCCAGCATGGCGGCCAGCAGCGGGGCCAGCTCGCCCCTGGCGGCCTGCTCGACGACCGGCTTGAACGCCTCGGGCGGCGCGTTGGTGTGCACCTCGCAGTTGGTGAGCGTGAGCGTGCGCAGCCGCTCGGGGTGGCGTACGGCGAACAGCTGGGCGATCGCGCCGCCGGTGTCGTTGGCGACCAGGTCCACCCGGTCCAGGCCGAGCCCGGCGCACACCTCCTCGACCACCTCGGCGAGCGCGGTCAGGGACATGTCGTCGCGCGGCGCGCTCCCGCCGTGCGCCGGCAGGTCGATCGCCACGCACCGGCGCTCGCCGCGCAGCTCGGCGATCACGTTGCGCCACAGGTACGAGCTGGTGGCCGCGCCGTGCACGAACAGCGCGACCGGGCCGCGGCCCTCGTCCACGTAGGAGATGCCGTCCATTGGTGTTCCTCCTTCGACGATTACAGACCGACTGTCGGTCTATGAAATTACCGACTGACGGTCGGTCTGTCTACAGTGGAACCCATGAACCTCAAGGCCGAACGCGGCGCGGCCACCCGCGACAAGGTCCTCACCATCGCCACGCGCCTGTTCGCCGAACACGGCTACGACGGCACCTCGATCGAGACCGTCCTGCAGGAGTCGGGCCTGAGCCGGGGCGCGCTCTACCACCACTACGCCGGCAAGGACGCCCTGTTCGAAGCCGTGCTCGAAGCCACGGAATCGGCGGTCGGCGGCAAGATCCGGCAGGCGGTGCGCGGCATCGCCGACCCGGCCGAGGCGCTGCGCGCGGGCACGCTGGCCTGGATCCGGCTCGCCCGCGACCCGGTCGTCCGGCGGATCGTGCTGATCGACGCGCCGGCGGTGCTGGGGTGGGAGCGGTGGCGGGCCATGGAGGAACGGCACGCGTTCGGCATGCTCAAGGCCGCGCTGGCGGCCACGGGGGCGGTGCCGGCGGCGTACGTGGACCTGCACGCGCACATGCTGCTGGCGGCCATCAACGAGAGCGTGCTCCTGGTGGCCATGGGCGGCGACCAGGAGACCGCGGAGTCGGCCGTCGAGGAGTTCCTGCGCCGCCTCCTGCACACCCCCTGAGCCCCCGGCTCATGAGGGGCGCCGGGGGCTCAGGCGGGCGCGCTAAGACCGGGAGGTCAGGCGGCGGCGGTGGCCATCTTGCGCAGGCGGGCCAGCGCGTCGCGCTCGATGCGCCGGGCCCGGTCGCGGCCGATCCCGTAGCGCTCCCCCACCTCCGTGAGCGTGTGCTCGCGCCCGTCGACCAGCCCGTAGCGCCAGCGCAGCATCTCGCTGGTGTCGCCTTCCAGGTCGGTCAGCCACTGGTCGAGCCGCTCGCGCTCCAGGATCTCGATGGCCTGCTGCTCGGGGTCGGCCCAGGTCTCGTCGGCGATCATGTCGCCGAGTTCCGTTTCGTCCTCGTCGCCCACGCCGAGCTGCAGTGACACCGGGTCGGACGCCCAGCGCCGCAGCTCGCGCACCCGCTCGATGGGCAGGTCGAGAATGCCGGCCAGGTCGTCGTCGGTGGGCTCCACGTCGAACTCGGCGAGCATGTCGCGCCGCACCCGCATCAGCCGGGTCATCTGCTCCCCGGCGTGCGTGGGCAGCCGCACCGGGCGGGCCTGCTCGTGGATGGCGCGCCCCACGGACTGCCTGATCCACCACGTCGCGTACGTCGAGAACTTGTACCCACGCTTGTAGTCGAACTTCTCCACCGCGCGCACCAGGCCCAGGTTGCCTTCCTGGACCAGGTCGATCAGCGGCATCCCCCGGCCGGAGTATTTCCTGGCCACCGCCACCACCAGGCGCAGGTTCGCCTGGATGAACTCGTCTTTCGCCCGCTGGCCGGAGATCGCCAGGCGCTCCAGCTCCTCGTCCGCCACGTCCCCGATCCGTGGCTCCGAGCCGCCGCTGTCGAGCAGCTGCTCGGCGAAGAGGCCCGCCTCGATCCGCTTGGCGAGCTCCACCTCTTCCTCCGCCGTGAGCAGCGGGACCCTGCCGATCTCCGCCAGGTACGTCCCCAGCAGATCGCGATCAGCGACGTGCTGCTCCTGCGTGCGACTCCCCGTAGGCCTTGCCATCCCCAGGCACCTCGTTCCGCAGCTGCGTTCTATACCCGGCCAACGTCCGGCCACAGGCAAAGATTCCCTAAACAGCTACGCCAGAGGGAGGGTTCTGGATGTCCTACTCAAGGAGGAGACCGCCCTGAAACACCTGGTGAATCAGGGGTACACCGGGACGGTAGGCGAGGTGAACGTAGGAGGGGGCGTCGAGCACGACCAGGTCCGCCCGTGCTCCGGGACGTATCCAGCCTACGTCCGTACGGCGCAGCGCGCGTGCCCCGCCGTACGTCGCCGCCCTGATCGCCTCCAGCGGCGTCATGCGCATCTCGCGCACGGCCAGCGCCACGCAGAACGGCATGGACGAGGTGAACGACGACCCCGGATTGCAGTCCGTGGCCAGCGCCACGGTGGCCCCGGCGTCGATCAGCCGCCTGGCGTCCGGGTACGGCGAGCGGGTGGAGAACTCCGCCCCGGGCAGCAGCGTCGCCACCGTGTCGGACGAGGCCAGCGCCTCGACGTCGCCCGGGGTCAGGTGGGTGCAGTGGTCGGCCGATGCGGCGCCGAGCTCGCAGGCGATGCGCACGCCAGGCCCCTCGGTCAGCTGGTTGGCGTGCACCCGGGCCTGCAGCCCTGCCTTCATGCCGGCCGCCAGGATGTGCCTGGTCTGGTCGCCGTCGAAGGCGCCGCGCTCGCAGAAGACGTCCACCCACTTGGCGTAGGGTGCGCAGGCGTCGAGCATCTCGCCGCTCACCAGCCGCACGTAGTCGTCGGCGTCGACGCCGGCGGGCACCACGTGCGCGCCGAGGAACGTGGTCTCGTCGGTCAGCCCGGTGGCGATCTCCAGCGCGCGCCGCTCGTCGGCGACGGACAGCCCGTAGCCGCTCTTGATCTCGACCGTGGTGGTGCCCTGCCTGAGCATCTCCTCGACCAGGGCGAGCGCGTGCGTGGCCAGCTCGGCGTCACTGGCCTCGCGGGTGGCGGCGACCGTGGTCCTGATGCCGCCGCCGGTGTACGACTCGCCCGACATGCGGGCCTGGAACTCGGCCGTGCGGTCGCCGGCGAAGACCAGGTGCGCGTGGCTGTCGACGAATCCGGGGATCACACCCCGGCCGGCGGCGTCCACGCGGGCGTCGGCGTCGGGCGCCCGCGCCGCCGGGCCGACCCAGGCGACCCGGTCGTTCTCGATGACCAGCGCGGCGTCGGGTATCTCCTCCCGGTCCGGGTCGCCGGTGTAGAGGAGTCCGATTCCGTCGATCAGGGTCGTGCTCATCGCACCTGTCCTATCGCCTTGGCCAGTCTGGATCCGATGTCGCCCAGTTCGTGCCGTCCGTCGCTGACGATCCTGCGTCCGCCGGAGATCACCGAGTGCACGTCGGCGGCCGTGGCCGCGAACACCACGGCCTCCAGCCCGCTCGCGCCCGCCGTGCGCACGGTGTCCATGCGCACCGAGACCAGGTCGGCCCAGGCCCCCTGGGTGAGGCGGCCGGCGTCGGGGAAGCCGAGCGAGGTGTGCCCGGCGCCGGTGGCGGCGGTCAGCAGGTCGGCGGCGGTCCAGTGGCCGCGTTTCTCGCTGGCCAGCCGCTCGTCCAGCTCGACCGCGCGGGCCTCTTCGAACAGGTCGATCACCGCGTGGCTGTCGGAGCCGAGCGTGATGCCCGAGCCGCGGTCGTTCAGCGTGCGGGCGGGGCCGATGCCGTCGGCCAGGTCGCGCTCGGTGGTCGGGCACATGCAGACGTAGGTGCCCGACTGGCCGAGCAGCTCGATGTCGGCGGCCGACAGGTGGGTGGCGTGCACGGCGGTCGAGCGCGGGCCGAGCGCGCCGTGCTCGTGCAGCACCTGCACCGGCGATGCGGCGTACATCTCGACGCAGGCGGCGTTCTCCGCACGCTGCTCGGAGACGTGGGCGTGCAGCGGCGCGGCGTGCCGGTGCGAGAACTCGGCCACGGCGGGCATCTGCTCCGGCGGCACCGCGCGCACCGAGTGGATAGCGGCGCCGATCTCCACGTCGGGCTGCCCCTCGTAAGCGGCGGCCAGCGCCTCGGCGCGTTCGGCCCAGCGCGCCGAGCCGCCGTCGGAGAAGCGCTGCTGCGGCCCGGTGAGCGGCTTGCCGATGCCGCCGGACAGGTAGCAGGCGTCGAGCAGGGCGATGCGCAGCCCGGCCGCGCGGGCCGCCGCGACGAGCGCGTGGCCCATGGCGTTGGGGTCGGCGTACGCCCGCCCGCCCTGGCCGTGGTGCAGGTAGTGGAACTCGCCCACGCAGGTGACGCCGGCCAGCGCCATCTCGGCGTAGACCGCGGTGGCCAGCTCCAGGTAGGTGTCGGGGTCGAGCCGGGTGGCGACCTCGTACATCTGCTCGCGCCAGGTCCAGAAGTCGCCGGAGCCGCGCTGGGTGTGCCCGCGCAGGGCCCGGTGGAAGGCGTGCGAGTGCGCGTTGGCCAGCCCGGGGATGGTCAGCCCCGCCAGGCGTTCCGCCCCGCCGGGCGCGCCCCGGCCGACGCCGACGATCCTGTCGCCCTCGATCTCGACGAGCACGCCGTCGGCGACGCCGTCGGGCAGCCAGGCCTGTTCGCACCAGTACGTCAGCGACACAGATCCTCCAGCACGTTCGCGAGTGCCACGACCCCCGACTCGCAGTCTGCCTGTTCGGCGTGCTCTTCTGGTGAATGGGAGACACCGGTGGGGTTCCTGACGAACAACATCGCGCTCGGAATGCCCGCCGTGGCCAGGATTCCCGCGTCGTGCCCGGCGCCGGTGGGCAGGATCTGCGCGGGCGTGTCGCCGTCTCCCACGAGGGCGGCCAGCCGGTCCCTGAGCGCGGCGTCGAAGTCGACGACCGGGGTCCAGGACTCCTCGCTGACGTCCACGCCGGACCCGGCCGCGCCGCCGCGGGCCGCCACGCCGCCGCCGTTCTCGATGCCGCCGCGCAGCGCCACGTCGTCGGCGGCGCCCGCGGCGTGGTCGGTCAGCTCGGCGACGAGTTCGCGCACGTCGCGCTCGTTCGCGCCGCGGGCGTCGAGCCAGGCCGAGACCTGCCCGGGCACCGCGTTGGCGTTGCCGGGTGAGACGCGCACCTTGCCGACGGTGGCGACCACGCCGTAGCGGGCGGCGGCCGCGCGGGCCTCCAGCACCATGCGGGCGAACGGCAGCATCGGGTCGTCGCGGTCGCCCAGCCTGGTGGTTCCGGCGTGGTTGGCCTGGCCGAGGAAGTCGAAGCGCCAGCGGCCGTGCGGCCAGATGGCGCTGGCCACGCCGACCGGGCCGTGCAGCGCGCGGCCCTGCTCGACGTGCAGTTCGACGAACGTGCCGACGGTGGCCAGCGTCTCGTCGTCGCGGCCGATCAGCCGCGGCTCGCGCCCGGCCCTGGTCATGACCTCGGCCAGGGTGTCGCCGTCGTCGTCGGTGAGCGCGAGCGCGCGTTCCGGCGCGAGCGCCCCGGTCAGCAGGCGCGACCCGACACAGGGGACGCCGAACCTGGCGCCTTCCTCGTCGGTGAAGCAGGCCACGCCGAGCGGGGTCACCGGCTGGAAGCCGCGCTCCTTCAGCAGGTCGAGCGCGGCGAAGGCGGACACGACGCCGAGCGGCCCGTCGAACGCGCCGCCCTGGCGCACCGAGTCGAGATGGCTGCCGGTGACCACGCCGGGCCGGTGCGACGGGTCGCCCCACCAGGCCCAGAGGTTGCCGTTGCGATCTTCGCGCAGGTCGAGCCCGCGCCTGGCCGCCTCGCCCGCGAACCACTCGCGCAGCTCCAGGTCCGCGTGCGACCAGGCGTCTCTGATGTAGCCGTTGGTGGCGGGATCTCGTCCTACGTGCGCGAGTTGCTCAAGCATGGATCCACTGTAGTGAATGGATTCATTCAGCGGTCAGGTGACCGGGCCCGCACTGGGCCGGAGTGTCAGCTCGGTGAGGTGCGCGTCGGGCCCGGCCTCGATCGCGGCCAGCACGGCGCGGGCGACGCTCTCCGCCGTCAGGTACTTCTCCGGCTCGTACGCGCCGCCCTCCTGCTCGCGCACGCCGCGCTGCATGTCGGTGGCCACCCGGCCGGGGTAGACGGTGGTGACGCGCAGCTCGGGCTCCTCCTGGCGGAGCGCGTCGGCGAAGGCGCGCAGCGCGAACTTGCTGGCCGCGTACGAGGCCCAGCCCGGGTTCGCGCGCTGCCCGGCGCCGGAGTTGACGCACAACACGTGCCCGCCGGCCCGCCGGAGCGCGGGCAGCAGCAGCCTGGTCAGCTCGACCACCGCGAACAGGTTGAGCTCCATGGTCCGGCGCCACACCTCGATCGGCTGGCCGGCGATGGGCCCGAGGTGGGTGACGCCGGCGCTGTGCACGAGGACGTCGAGCCGGTCGACGGCGTCGAGGTCGGCGGCGGTGACCCGGGTCAGCTCGACCGGCCAGGGCCGCGCGCCGGGCAGCTCGGCGGCCAGGGCGTCGAGCGCGTTTTCGTCCCTGCCGCCGAGGATGACGTCGTGCGTGGGCGCCAGCACCCGGGCGATCGCCGCGCCGACGCCCCGGGAAGCGCCGGTGACCAGCGCTGATCGTCGTTCAGTCATGGCCGTCAGCTTAATGACCTTGACACGCACTCAAATTTGAATACAAACTTGAGCACATGTCGTCCTCGACGCGCATCCTCATCCTCGGCACGCTCCTCGACGGGCCGCTGAACGGCTACCAGGTCCGCAGGCAGCTGGAGACGTGGGGCACCGACACCTGGGCGAACGTCGCGTTCGGCTCGATCTACCACGGCCTGGGCAAGATGGCCGACGAGGGACTGCTCGAAGTGGTCGAGAGCGGCAAGGGCGGATCCACTGTCTACGCGGTGACCGACGACGGCCGCTTCGAGTTCCACCGGATGCTCATGTCGTACTGGGTGGAGCTGCGGCCGATCGTCGACCCGTTCCAGGTCGCGGTCATGTACATGGACCGTCTCGACCGGTCGCAGCTGTTGCGTGCGCTGGAGGCCAGGGTCGAGCAGCTCAGGCTGATGGTCGCTATGACCGAACGTGCCAAGGGCACGAAACAGCAGTTCGGCGCGCCGCGGCACACGGACGAGAACCTGGAGCTGAACGCCGGCATGCTGCGCGTCCAGCTCGAATGGTGCGAAAAGGCAGTGAAGAAGGTGAAAGACGGCGACCTCCCCTGAGGAGATTCATGATCATCGATGCACAGGGCTTAACGAAGACCTTCACCACCAGAAGCCGTAAGGGCGCCCAGACGGTCGAGGCCGTCCGCGGCGTGGACCTGCGGGTGGAGAAGGGCGAGATCTTCGGGGTGCTCGGGCCGAACGGCGCGGGCAAGACCACCACGATCAGGATGCTGGCCACCCTGATCACCCCCGATTCGGGCACGGCCACGATCGCCGGCCACGACCTGCTCAAGGAGGCCGGCGCGGTCCGGCGCAATCTCGGCTACGTCAGCCAGGCCGGCGGGGTGGAGGACACCGTCACCGCGCGGGCGCAGATCATGCTGGCGGCGAAGATCCACGGGGTGGCCGACCCGTCGAAGGCGACCGCCGAGGTGCTCAAGCGGTTCGACCTGGAGGAGATCGCCGACCGGCCGGGGCGCACCCTGTCCGGCGGGCAGAAGCGCCGCGTGGCCATCGCGCTCGGCCTGGTGCACGCGCCGCCGCTGCTGTTCCTCGACGAGCCCACCACCGGGCTCGACCCGCAGAACCGGGCGAACCTGTGGGACCAGATCAAGCTGCTGCGCGAGCTGGGCACCAGCGTGCTGCTGAGCACCCACTACCTGGACGAGGCCGACGTGCTCTGCGACCGGCTGGTGATCGTCGACCACGGCCTGATCGTCGCCGAGGGCACCCCGGACGGGCTCAAGCGCGAGGTCTCCGGCGACGTCGTCTCGCTCCGGGTGAAGGACCTGGAGCGGGCCGCCGAGGCGCTCAAGCCGTTCGCCCGCGAGACCCGCGTGGACGACGACGTGCTGCGCGTCTACGTGGACGACGGCGAGCACACGCTGCCCGCGCTGCTGCGCGCCCTGGAGGAGCAGGGCATCGGGCTGACCTCGATCGCGCTCGACCGCTCCACGCTCGACGACGTGTTCCTGGCCAAGACCGGCCGCTCCCTCCGCGACGCTGGAGCCGCTTCATGATCCGCCACACCCTCCTCTTCCTCGGGTACGAGATGAAGAAGGCGTTCAGCAACCCGATCTGGCCGCTGTTCGGCATTCTGCAGCCGGTGTTGTACCTGGTCATGTTCGCGCCGCTGCTGAGGCCCTTCGAGGCGGGCGGCACCATGGTCGAGGCGCTGCGGACGTTCACCCCGGCGGCGATGATGATGATCGCCGTTTTCGGCTCGCTGTTCTCCGGCTTCAGCATGCTCGCCGAGCTGCGCAACGGGTCGCTGGAGCGTTACGCGGTCAGCCCGGCCTGGCGTCCGGCCATCGTGCTCGGCCGGGTCGCCAAGGACATGGTGGTGCTGGTCGTGCAGGCGATCCTGGTGCTGGTCGTGGCCATGCTCATGGGGCTCACCATCGGCGCGCTCGAACTGGTGCTGCTGCTCCTGCTGATGGCGGCGACCGGGCTGTTCGCCTCCAGCCTGTCGCAGGCGATGGCGCTGACCATCCGCGACGAGAACGGCATGTCGCAGACGCTCCAGCTCTTCATGCTGCCGATCATGCTGCTCGCCGGGATGTTCATCCCGATCAACGAGCACGCGCCCGGCTGGATGCAGGCGCTCGCCCCGATCAACCCGCTCTTCCACGCGGTCGAGGCCGGGCGGGCGATGTTCGCCGGCGAGCTCGGCGACTCGGCGATCCCGATCTCGTTCGCGCTCTTCGCCGCGCTGGCCGTGCTGACCCTGACCTGGTCGATGCGCTCACTGCGGAAGATCGCCGGATAGGAAGACGCCGGTTTCGTCGGTCATGCGCTCGTACTCCTCGAGCCTGGCCTGCGTACGCAGCGGCGCCGCGTCGGCCATGGCCTCCACCAGGGCCATGGCCAGGGCCAGCGGCGCCGCGTGCGAGTCGAACACCAGCCGGTCGCCCACCGGCGCGTCGAGCACCACGTCGGCGGGGAAGTCCGGGCTGTCCGTGATGACCGCGACCTTGAGCCCCAGCTTCCCCGCGTACTCCAGGGCGTGCACGGCCTCCTTGGGATAGCGCGGCAGCACCACCGCCACCACCCATTCCGCCCCGGCCCTGCGGGCCGCGTGCAGCCCGTCGACCAGCTCGGAGCCGCCGTGGGTGAGCAGCCGCACGTCGGGGTGGATGCGCCGGGCGTAGTACGCGAACGTGGTGGCCAGCCCGCACGAGACGCGCAGCCCGAGCACCGGCAGCGGCTCGGTGGCGGCCAGCGACTCGCCCAGTTCCTTCAGCGGGAAGGCGGCCAGCCGCTCGCGCACCACGGCCAGGTTGCGTATCTCGCTGTCGATGGCGCCGCGCAGCAGGCTCTCCTGCGGCGCCTCGACCGCCCCGCCGAGCACCAGCGGGCGCAGCGCCTGCTTCAGCTCCGGGTAGCCGGCGAACCCCAGCACCATGGCGAACCTGGTCACCGACGGCTGGCTGACGCCCGCCCGCTCGGCCAGCTCCACGCTGGACAGGAAGATCGCCTCTTCGAGGTGTTCGGACAGGTAGTGGGCGATCCGCCGCTGCACGGGCGACAGTCTCCGGCCGTCGAGGAGCACGCTCAGCCCACCGCGATATCCGTCCGCCACGCCACCTCCAACGCATCACGACCGGCATTCTCATCCCGCGGGAGCGCCTGGTCTCACTGGCTGAGACCAGGCGCCGCCCGCCGTGACGCCGTCAGGACTCGCGCATCGGGATGCGGACCCCCCGCTCGGCCGCGACCTGGGCGGCCTCGTCGTAACCCGCGTCGACGTGACGCATCACGCCGGTGCCCGGGTCGTTGGTGAGCACCCGGCTGACCTTCTCGCGCGCCAGCGCGGTGCCGTCGGCGACGGTCACCTGACCGGCGTGGATCGAGCGGCCGATGCCCACGCCGCCGCCGTGGTGGATGGACACCCAGGCCGCGCCCGAGGCGGTGTTGAGCATGGCGTTCAGCAGCGGCCAGTCGGCGATCGCGTCGGAGCCGTCGGCCATGGCCTCGGTCTCGCGGTACGGCGAGGCCACCGAGCCGCTGTCGAGGTGGTCGCGCCCGATCACGACGGGCGCCGCCAGCTCGCCCGAGGCCACCATGTCGTTGAAGCGCTCGCCGGCCAGGTTGCGCTCGCCGTAGCCGAGCCAGCAGATGCGCGCGGGCAGCCCCTGGAAGTGCACCTTCTCGCCGGCCTGCCTGATCCACCTGGCCAGCGGCTCGTCGTCGGGGAACAGCTCCAGGACGGCGCGGTCGGTGGCGGCGATGTCGGACGGGTCGCCGCTCAGCGCGGCCCACCGGAACGGGCCCTTGCCCTCGCAGAACAGCGGCCTGATGTAGGCGGGCACGAAACCGGGGAAGTCGAAGGCCCGCTCGTAGCCGGCCAGCTTGGCCTCGCCCCTGATCGAGTTGCCGTAGTCGAACACCTCGGCGCCGGCGTCCTTGAAGCCGACCATGGCCTCGACGTGCTGGGCCATCGAGTGGCGGGCCCGCTCGGTGAACCCGGCCGGGTCCTTGTCGCGGGCGGCGGCCATGTCCTCGAAGGCGATGCCCAGCGGCAGGTACATGAGCGGGTCGTGGGCCGAGGTCTGGTCGGTGACGATGTCGATCTCGGCGCCCCGGGCCAGCAGGTCGGGCACGGCCTCGGCGGCGTTGGCCACCACGCCGATCGACAGCGGCCGGCGCGCCGCCCGGGCCTCGTAGGCCAGGCGCAGCGCCTCGTCGAGGGTGGCCGCCTGCACGTCGAGGTAGCGGTGCTCGATGCGGCGCTGCACCGAGCGGGGGTCGCAGTCGATGCAGATGGCCACGCCGCCGTTCATGGTGACGGCCAGCGGCTGGGCGCCGCCCATGCCGCCGAGCCCGGCCGTCAGCGTGATCGTGCCGGCCAGCGAGCCGCCGAACCGCTTGGCGGCCACCGCGGCGAACGTCTCGTAGGTGCCCTGCAGGATGCCCTGGGTGCCGATGTAGATCCACGAGCCAGCGGTCATCTGCCCGTACATGGTGAGCCCGGCGGCCTCCAGCCGCCGGAACTCCTCCCAGTTCGCCCAGTCGGGCACGAGGTTCGAGTTGGCGATGAGCACCCGGGGCGCCCACTCGTGGGTGCGGAAGACGCCCACCGGACGGCCCGACTGCACCAGCAGCGTCTCGTCGCCTTCGAGCGTGGTCAGCGTCCTGACCATGGCGTCGAACGAGGCCCAGTCACGGGCCGCCTTGCCCGAGCCGCCGTAGACGACGAGCTGCTCGGGGTGCTCGGCCACCTCCGGGTCCAGGTTGTTCTGGAGCATGCGGAGCGCCGCCTCCTGCGGCCACCCCTTGGCAGTGAGCGTCGTACCTCGCGGCGCGCGCACGATGCGGCTCATCGTGACCCTCCTGAATGAACACATTCACCTTTGTCACTCGAAGAGTACAACGGTTAGCTGACGAGGAATTGGGTGGCGGCCAACTCCCGGTACAGACTGTCCTGGCCGACCAGCTCGTCGTGGGTGCCGACCGCCCTGACCTCGCCGCCCTCCATGACCACGATGCGGTCGGCGTTGGTCACCGTGGACAGCCGGTGGGCGATCACCAGCACCGTGGTCTCGGCCGCGACCTCGGCGATGACCTCGCGCAGCCGCAGCTCGTTGACCGCGTCGAGCTGCGAGGTGGCCTCGTCGAGCAGGAGCAGCCTGGGCTTGCGCAGCAGCGCCCTGGCGATCGCGACGCGCTGCCGCTCGCCGCCCGACAGCAGCACGCCGCGGTGGCCGACCGCCGTCTCCAGCCCGTCGGGCAGCCTGGCCACCAGGTCGTCCAGCCGGGTACGCGCGATGGCGCGGGTCAGCTCCTCCTCGGTGGCGTCCTGGGCGGCGAACAGCAGGTTCTCCCTGAGCGTGCCGGCCAGCACGGGCGCGTCCTGCTCGACGTAGCCGAGCGCGGCCCGCAGCTCGGCCAGCGGCCAGTCGCCGATGTCGCGGCCGTCGATGGCGATCGTGCCGCTCTGGTGCTCGTAGAAGCGTTCGAGCAGGGCGAACACGGTGGACTTGCCCGCGCCCGACGGACCCACCAGCGCGGTCAGCCCGCCAGGCGGCACCTCGAACGTGACGCCGTCGTGCACCACCGGGCGGTCGTCGCCGTACCTGAAGACCACGTCGTCGAACCGCAGGCCCACCGGCTGGACGCTCTCCCGCAACGCGGCGCCGACCGGCTCGGCGGGCAGGTCCTCGATCTCCTTGATCCGCTTCATCGCGGCCAGGCCCTGCTGCAGTTGGACGGCGCCCTCGACGAGCTGCCCGATCGGCGCCACCAGGTAGAACAGGTAGAGCAGGAACGCGATCAGCGCCGACACCTCCAGGGTGCCCGAGGCCACCCTGGCGCCACCGACGGCCAGCACGCACAGGAACGCGATCTGCACGGCCATCCAGGTGGAGACGCCGGCCAGCGAGGTCCAGCCGGCCACCTGCAGGCCGCGGTCGCGTGCCCGCACCGCCGCCGCGCCGACGACCGCGATCTCGCGTTCCTCCGCGCCGCTGGCCTTGACCGTCCGGTACGCCTGCAGCGCCCGGTCGAGCACCGCGCCCATCTCGCCCACCGACTCCTGGGCGTCCTTCTGCGCCCGCTGGATCTTCGGCATGATCAACGCGACCAGGCCGCCGATCACCACCACGACCAGCAGGGTGACCAGCAGGAGCACGCCGTCCATGGTGGCCATCATGACGATCGCGCCGACCAGCATGAAGACCGAGCCGATGGAGTCGACGATGCCGTTGGTCAGCACGGAACGCAGCAACGTCGTGTCACCGGTCACCCGCGACAGCAGGTCGCCGGGCTTGAGCCGGTCGACGTCGGCCACCTTGAGCCGGAGCATCCGGTCGACCAGCCGGCGCCGGGCACCGAGCACGATGCCTTCGCCGGCGCGTTCCATCAGATACATGCCCCCGGCCGACACCACGGCCCCGACCAGCACCGCGACGGTCAATCCGATGAGCGGCCCGGCCATCGACTGGTCGTCGCCGAAGGCGTCAACCACGTACTTGGCCAGCAACGGCATCGCCAGGCCCGCCGCCGAGCCGGTGAACGGCGCGGACACCGCCAGCCCCACGACGCCGAAGGCGAAGGCGACGTGCACCATCCGCAGCCGCCACACCGGCGCCCGCCCGTGCCACAGCCGCGGCCTGGCCAGCGGCAGCCCGGGACGCACGGCCCGGCCGGGCAGCATGGCGGTGGTCTCGTCCCTGACCCAGGTGCGGCGGGCGATCCACCACAGCAGCACCACCACCGCGCCGGGCACCAGCGCGGTGACGGCCAGGCGGCGCGACTCCTGCTCGCCCCAGAGCACCGCCATCCAGTGGATCCACCCGGGCGCGGTGACGTAGTCGCAGGCCCGGCCGGCGGCGGTGCACTGCCAGCCGACCAGGTCGACGGCGGCCGTGGTGACCGCGCCCACCAGCGTGCCGGTGAGCAGCAACGCGAACAGCCGCTGCGCCGCCTCGGCCAGTTTCCGCAGCCCGCGCCCCCGTGCCGGGCGCGGCAGCATGAAGTAGGCCAGGTTGGCCAGCGCGAACGGGAGCAGCAGCAGCCACAGCGCGATCGTGCGGCCGCCCGAGGTCAGCTTGCCCCACGCGTACGCCTCCCGGTGCCGCGATCGCGGCGTGTCCGCCTCGGCGCCCTCGGGCCGGCCGCCCGGCCACCAGCGCCGGTAGAAGCCGGTGGTGCCGTCGCCGGCGACCAGCCGGGGGTGCGGGTGGTTGAGTATGCCTTCCGGCGGGGTGCCCGACACTCCGTGCACCCGCAGCTCGGTCACCCCTCCGTCGGTTTCGTCGAGGAATCCGTCCATGTCAGCAGCATCGACCCGGAGCGTCGATTACGTACAGTAACTATTCAGACACGTTATGAGGGCTCCGGGGTTCCGGAGCCCTCAGCCGGGGTGTCAGCGGGTGACGGTCAGGGTGTCAGCGGGTGACGGTCAGGGTGAAGGTGGCGGTGCCGGTCTTGCCGTCGGCCGAGGTGGCCCTGACGGTGAGCGGGTAGGTGCCGGGCGGGGTCTGGAAGCCGGTGAAGATCAGCGCGGTGGCGGTGCCGCCCTGGCCGACGCTGCTCGGGTTGACGAACGCCTGCGTGCCGGTGGGCAGCCCCGACACGGTCAGTCTCAGGTTGCCGGTGCCGCCCGACGCGGTGATCGTCGGCTGGGCGAAGAAGCCCTGCCTGACCGAGGCCGACGCGGGGTTGACGGTGACCTTGACCTCGCCGGTCGGGGCGTCGCCGACGGTGAGCGTGACGGTGGCGTTCGCGCTCTCGCCGTCCGCGTTGGTGGCGGTCACGGTAATCTGGTGCCGGCCGGTGGGCGTGCTCGCCGCGGTCTCGAACGTGAGCTTGGCGGTCTGCCCGGTCTGCACGGTCGCGGGCTGGAAGACCGCCCTGGTCCCGGCGGGCAGGCCGGTGGCCGTCAGGTCGACGTTCTCCGGCGCGCCGGACGTGGTGGTGGTGACGGTGGTGGAGACGTACTTGCCGGGGGCGACCTTGAGGTCGTTCGGCGTGACGCCCACGCCGAACTCGCCGGGCTGCTGGCCGCCGATCTGCTCCTTGACCCAGTCGCCCATGTCGTTGGTGAGCCTGGCGTAGATGCTGTACCAGCGGAAGTCGCTGCGGCTCCACGACGCCAGGCCGACGATCTTGCCGTCCACGATGAACGGGCCGCCGCTGTCCCCGGGCAGGATGGTGACGCGGCCGTCGCTGTATCCGGCGCAGATCATGGTGGCCGACTTGAAGCCCGCGCCGACGCCCTGGCAGAGCTGGTCGCCGTTGACGATGGGCAGCGTGGCCTTGTCCAGGGTCACGTCACGACTGGCGTCGTCGACGTCCTTCTTGCCGTAGCCGAAGCCGAGCCCGTTCCTGCCCGGGGCTTCGAGTCCGGCGTCGGCGGAGGTGGCGAACGTGGCGTAGCGGCCGCCGGGCACCGGGATGTCGTCGGCCACGGTGACGACGGCGACGTCGTAGCCCTGGTCGAAGTTCACGTACCTGGGGTGCTTCTTGTACTCGACGACCTCGGTGCGGAAGCCGCCGGTGGCGTTGAGGTCGTCGAGTCCGTACAGGAAGGTCTTCCTGCCCTGGGCGTCGGCGCAGTGGGCGGCGATGAGGACCTTGCGCGGGGCGATCACCGAGCCGGTGCACGACTGGCCCTGCGGGCGGGTGCCGCCCTCGCGCAGGCCGGCGATGATCGCGGGGAACTCGTCGACGGTCGCGTCCTGGCCGTTGTAGAACGCCACGCCGGCCCGCGGGTCCTTGACCGGGACGGTGTCGCCTTCGAAGTTCGCCGCCTGCCGGGTGCCTGCCGCGTCGGCGGTGACGGCCCCGAGCGGGAGCAGCAGGGCCGCGAGGAGCAGCGGGATCAGGCTCCGTACGTGTGGGGGGTTCACTGTAGTCCTTTCCCTGGGGAGTCGCGGACTACTGTCGATCAGGGGGTGGGGCCGAACAATAAGGGACGGCATGCGTAGGGGTACGGCACCTTTGCCGCGGCGCGCCGGTCTCTAGGGGCGGCGGTCGTCCATCAGGTCGGTCCTCGACTCCTTGCCCAGCTTGCGCAGGACCTTGGCGACGTGCTGCTCGACCGTGCGCGGCGACAGGAACAGCACCTCGGCGATCTCTCGGTTCGTCCTGCCCCTGGCCAGCAGGCGGGCGACGTCCTGTTCCCGTGGGGACAGCAGGTTGCCGTAGCCGCGCCGGCCGCGCCGCGACGACGGGGGCACGCCGTAGCCGCGCAGCCGGTAGCGGCAGCGGTCGGCGTCGCGGGCGGCGCCCATCGCGGTGAAGGTGTCGGCCAGCACGCTCAGGTGGTCGGCGCTGCCGCTGCACAGCGCGATCTGCTCCTCGACCAGGGCCTGGTGGTAGGGCGCGGGCAGGCGGGCGTAGCGCCGGCGCGCGGCCTCGTACGCCTCGACCGCGCCGCTCAGGTCGCCGCGGTGGTGCAGGAGCTGGGCCCGGCCGTGCGCGAGCGCCGCGGCGGCCAGCGGGGCGTCCAGGTCGGCGAGCCCGGCGGCCAGGTCGGCCAGCAGGTCGGCGGCCTCGCCCGGACGTCCGCCGGCGAGCAGCGCGGCCACCGCCACCGGGACGAGTTCGCCGGTCCAGGCCCACACGCCCTTGCCACGGGCCAGGCGCAGGCCGCGGTCGATCTCGGTCAGCGCGCCGTCGTGCTCGCCGCGGGCCAGGCGCAGGCTCGCCAGGGCGGCGTAGCCGCCGAGCGCCACGGGGGTGATGGCGTCGGCGGGGTTGGCCACGCCGGTGGCGGCCAGCCTGGACTCGGCCTCCTCCCACTCGCCCCTGACGATGGCCAGCAGGCCGAGCACCAGCGACAGCTCGCTGGCCACCGGGAACAGGTCGTGGTACTCGTCGAGCAGGTCGGCGGCGCGTTCGGCCAGGCCGTCCCAGTCGCCGAGGAACCAGTCGAGCCTGGCGCCGGTGGACCTGGCGGTGCTGACCACGAACGTGGGGCCGGCGTCGGCGGCCAGCCTGAGCCCGCTGTTGAGCAGACTCCTGGCCCGGTGGAAGTGGCCGATGCAGGTGCAGGCGTCGGCCAGGTTGCAGTGGGCGCGGGCGAGCTGGCGCCGTTCGCCGGCCGAGGCGGGCGCGTCGGGCAGGGCCGGCTCGGGCAGCGCCAGCCCGGGCAGCACCGCGGGGTCGCCGGTGTGCAGCAGGGACGCCAGGTGGTTGGCCAGCAGCGAGACGCGCGGTTCGCCGGTGAACGTCCCGACGAGGCCGCGTACCTGGTCGGTCCAGCCGCGCAGGTCGCCTACCGGGGTGGTGCCGAAGTACGGCTGGGCGAGCACGGCGATGCCCTTGGCCCGCAGGTGGGGGCGTTCGTCCAGCTCGTCGAGGGCGCTGTGGATGGCCGCGCGCCCGGCCTGCAGGCTGCCGCGCTGCCGGATGAGCATGAGGCCGAGCGACAGCCGCACCTCGCCGCGCACGGCGGTGGACAGGCGTTCGTCGCGCAGCAGTCCTTCCAGGGTGGCGCTGGGGTCGAGCTGGTCGAGGCCGGTCTGGGCGACCTGGCCGAGTTTGATGGCCAGCCTGTCGACGTCGCGGGTGGGCAGCGCGGCCCGGCGGAGCAGGCGTTGCAGCAGGTGGGTGGCGGTGGAGGCGTCGCCGATCTCGGCGGATCTGTCGGCGGCCAGCTCGCCGTAGCGCAGTGCCTCGTCGTCGAACCCGGCCTGGTAGGCGTGCTCGGCGAGCTGCACCAGCGGCTGGGGACGCTGCTGCTCCAGCACGCGCAGGGCGCGCGCGTGCAGCCGGCCCCGGTCGAACCCGGCCAGTGTGTCGTAGACGGCCTGCTGGGCGAGCGCGTGGCGGAAGCCGTAGGTGTAGCCGCTCTCGCGCAGGACGCCCGCCGCGAGCGCGGCGGCCAGCGCGCTCCTGGCCCGCTGCCCGGTCAGCCCGGTCATGAGGTGCAGCAGCTCGGCGGTGGCGGGCACGGCCAGCACGGCGGCGGCCTGCGCCAGCCGGACGGCGGGCAGCGGCATCGCGGCCAGCCGTTCGGCCATCGCCTCGCGCAGCAGGACGGGCACCTCGACGTGTTCGAGGAGCTGGCGGGCGACGGCGCCGTCGAGATGCACGTCACCGGCCGAGGTACGCAGCGTGCGCAGGGTCTCCTCGACCACGAACGGGAGGCCGGCGGTGCGTTCGTGCAGTTTGGCGGCGAACTCGGCGGAGATGTGGCTCTCGCCGAGTATGGCGGCGGCGAGCTGGCGCACCTCGGCGCGTTCGAGTGGCTCCAGCCCGATCAGCACGCTGGCCACGCCGGGCGGCGGCCGGTAGGCGGCGCCCAGGGGGACTCCGCCGGGCACCTCCTCGCGCCGGTAAGTCAGGGCCACGCCCAGGTTCGGCAGCGGGTCGGCCATGAGGAAGCGCAGCAGGTGGCGGGTGCCGTCGTCGGCCCAGTGCAGGTCCTCGACGACCAGCAGGGCGGGCCCGGCGGCCGACAGCAGCTCGCGGATGGCGCGGAACATGCGGTGCCGCTCCGACCTGGGGTCGCCGGCGGGTTCCGGCGGCTCGGGCAGCACGTCGGACAGTTCGGGCAGCAGCGGGCGCAGCACGCCGGTCACCGGGCTGAGCCCGGCGAAGGCGACGCCGGACAGCTGGCCGAGCGCTTCGAGCACCGCGCCGTACAGGAAGGGTTCGCGTGGTGACTGGCACTGGCCCTGCAGCAGGCGCAGGCGGCGCAGCACCGGCTGGGCGGTCAGCTCGCGCACCAGGCGGCTCTTGCCGACGCCCGCCTCGCCTTCGATCATGGCCACGGCGGGCGGCCCGGACAGCGTGACGGCCAGCGACTCCAGCTCGCGCGCGCGGCCGACGAGCACCGGGGAGGTCGTGCGTAACGAACCCGCCTGTCGTCGTCTCGGAACGGTGGCCATGCGCATGCCCCTGCCCGGGTTGAACACTGCTGTCGAACACTGCTGCTGGCACTGCGGTCGAACACTGCCGCTGACACTGCTGAACACGTTTCGCGTTCGACATGTTACGCGGCCACGCATGAATCACGTATCGGCTACCTATGGTTTCCCGGATTGATGCCCGTTCGTGGTGAGGCGGATGGTTCTCCGGAACCCCCCGGCTACCGAACGGAGAAACCCCCGTGGCAGACCGATCACTCACGCTCAGGGCCCGCGACTACGGCGGCTACGGCATCTTCCGCGCCGTGGCCGCCACTCTGGTGGGCGCCGTGGTGTGCCTGGCGGCCGCGGCGCCTGGGCAGGCGCTGGCCGCCGCCGGTGAGACGGAGTCCGGCTACATCGTGGTGCTGCGTGACGCCCAGGCCAAGGCCGCCGTCACCAGGGCCAGGGCCGGTGATCTGGCCGGCAGGTACGGCGCGGCCGTCTCGCACGTCTACACCGCCGGGCTGCGTGGTTTCGCGGCCAGGCTGACCGAACGGGCCGCCGCCCGGCTGACCGCCGACCCGGCCGTGGCGTACGTGGCTCCCGACCGGATCTCCCGCCTGGCCGACACGCAGCAGAACCCGACCTGGGGCCTGGATCGCACCGACCAGGCGAGCCTGCCGCTGAGCAGGACGTACACCTATCCGAACCAGGCCGCCGAGGTGTCGGCGTACGTCCTGGACACCGGGATACACAAGGCGCACCCCGACTTCGGCGGCCGGGCGGTGGACGGCTACGACTTCATCGACGACGACGCCGTCGCCAACGACTGTCACGGGCACGGCACGCACGTGTCCGGCACGATCGGCAGCGCCACGTACGGCATGGCCAAGGGCGTGCGGCTGGTGGGCGTGCGGGTGCTGGGCTGCGACGGCAGCGCGCCCAACTCCGAGATCATCGCGGGCATCGACTGGGTGATCCAGAACGCCCGGCAGCCGGCCGTGGCCAACCTGAGCATCTGGAGCGACCCGGACCCGGCCTTCGACGAGGCGGTGCGCAGGGCGGTGTCGGCCGGCATCACCACGGTGGTCGCGGCGGGCAACCAGAACGGCGCCAACGCCTGCAACTACACGCCCTCGCGGGTGACGCAGGCGATCGTGACGGGCGCGACCGACAGCTCGGACAACCGCTCGTCGTTCTCCAACACCGGCTCCTGCCTGGACGTGTTCGCGCCGGGATCGTCCATCACCTCCACCTCCAACAGCGGCGGCACCACGGTCATGAACGGCACCTCGATGGCCTCACCGCACGTCGCCGGCGCGGCCGCCCTGTACCTGAGCGGACACCCCGGCGCCACCCCCGACCAGGTCTCGGCCGCGCTGACCGACCACGCCACGCCGAACGTGGTCAAGAACGCCGGCAGCGGCTCGCCGAACAAGCTGCTGAACATCTCGTTCATGAACGACCCGACGCCGACGTGCGCCGGCGGCGCCAACGGCGACGACGTGCAGATCCCCGACGCGGGGGCCGCGGTCACCAGCGCCATCACGGTCACCGACTGCCCGGGCAAGGGCTCGGCCACCACGAACGTCAAGGTGGACATCGCCCACACCTACACCGGTGACCTGGCCATCGACCTGATCGCGCCGAGCGGGGCCGCGTACGTGCTCAAGGCCGCGGGCGGCGTCGGCTCGGCCGGCGGCGTGCACCAGACGTTCCCGGTCAACACCACCGCCGAGGACCGCAACGGCACGTGGCGGCTGCGGGTGCGCGACGTGTACTCCTACGACACGGGCGTGGTCGACGCCTGGTCGATCACCTTCTGACCGCCACCCCGGCC